>NZ_JAAWVW010000005.1:0-294166 GCF_014855505.1 Musicola keenii
AGCAATGCCGCGATGCTGAAACTGCCGCCGAGACGGGAGCGGGAGTATGAAAGAGAAGTGAGGCAAAAAAAGCCCAAATACCCTTTTAAAAACAATGCCAGTCACCTTAAGTGACTGGCATTAGGCGCCGGCCCCTTTTTTTATGGCATAGATCCGCACGCCAACGCGAAGTGTTGTAGAAAACGTTGCCGGCATTTTTATAACCTAACGACCCTAAAACGGGTGTCCCTTGAAGACCTCATTGGCAGCGTTGTGTGAATGTAGTGGAAAACGCGCCTGTTTTTATGGAGCACCCATTCTCAATGGTTATTCACTGGATCCAGAACTGGCTGTTCGCCGTTTTTAATGTTGCTTGATATCGTAAAAACGGCAGTTGGCCTGAAACTACACGCCAAAAGTGGGAGACGATGCCGCAAAAATGCGGTTGTCTCAAATCAGAGACAACAAGGATATGGCTTGTCTCAAAAAAGAGACATTTATTTATTTGATTAATAAAGATTATTTTCATGACTTAAGGGGCTGTCTGTTTTAGACGACAGATAGACGGTATTTTTCATCTATCCACCCGATATGTTGTCGACACATCCTATCGAATAACAATCTGGTTGTTATTTTATTATTATATTTCAATTTATTAGGTTTTGTTTTTCAAATTGGCACATTATGTGCATAATGACGGGCGCTGCTCATTCGATTGGTTATGATTGCAAAACGGGCAAATGGTATTGCTCATAACGCCTGGAATGACGCCAAAAGAAAAGGTGCCTATCGCCTATATCGGGATAACTGTTCTGCAAAGCGCTTTATCCAGCACCGGGCGACACGTTGAGTGAGGCACCGCCTATTTAGAGACCCGGTCATGCAGGTTATGTGTGACCGGGTTTCGCTTTTATAACCCTGCTTGATGCGCCCGGTCTTGCGGCAAAATGACCGTCGGCAACGGTCGCACACAGCGACAGGCCGACTGGCAATGCGTTACACCGGATGCGTGCAGTTACGCAAATCTACCCGAATGGGGTTGTGCTTTACATCGTGGTCGCTAGGATGCTGAAAGCGGTAATCTGGTGGATGGACAAACAGTAAAATGATTTCTTTGAAACCGTGGCGCTTGTTTCCGCGCTCATTGCGACAACTGGTTATCATGGCATTTCTGCTGGTGCTGTTGCCTTTGCTGGTTCTGGCATATCAGGCATATAAAAGCCTGGACAACCTCAGCGAAAAAGCGGCGAATATCAACCGAACCACGCTCGCGGATGCGCGCCGCAGCGAAGCCATGGTCAGTATGGCGTTGGCCATTGAACGTAGCTATCGGCAGTATTGCGTTTTGGGCGACCCGACCTTATCCCAACTTTATCAAAATCAGCGTATGCAGTATTCGCAGATGCTTGACGCGCACGGGGCGGTTCTGCCGGATAAAAGTTATTACCAGAATCTGAATCAGTATCTGGTGCAGTTGACGGACATTCAGTGTCAGAACAGTACGCCAAATCAGGCGTCAGCCTTGTTACTGGAGAATTTCTCCCGCACGAATGCGCAAATGGTTCAGGCAACGCGGGAGGTGATTTTCTCTAGAGGTCAGCAATTGCAGCAAGATATTGCCGAGCGGGGGCGTTTCTTTGGCTGGCAGTCGCTGGCATTGTTTTTGGTGAGCCTGGTGTTGGTGATGCTATTCACCCGGATGATTATCGGCCCGGTCAAGGAAGTTGAACGGATGATCAATCGGATGGGGGAGGGAAAAGCGCCAGGTAAAACCAGTCTATTTCGCGGCCCCAAAGAAATTCGATCACTGGCACAGCGTATCGTGTGGTTAAGCGAGCGCCTTTCTTGGCTGGAAGCGCAGCGCCACGAATTTCTTCGCCATATTTCTCATGAATTGAAAACGCCGCTGGCCAGCCTGCGGGAAGGCGCTGAACTGCTGGCCGACGAAGTGGCTGGGCCGCTAACGGACGATCAAAAAGACGTCGTTGCCATTCTGGATAACAGCAGTCGACATCTCTTGCAGTTGATTGAACAACTACTGGACTACAACCGCAAGCTGGCTGATGTCCCCACGGGATTTGAACGAGTCGATGTTGCTGCAATCGTAGCGATGGTGGTTGAGGCTCACAGTCTATCTGCAAGAAGTAAACAGATGCGAACCCATGTTGATTTGCCGGTGTCCAACTGTCGAGCGGAAACGACATTGTTGATGCGCGTAATCGACAATCTCTACTCCAATGCGGTGCACTATGGGCAGGAATCCGGTAACATTTGGATCCAGAGTCGACAGGTCGGCAATCGGGTTCAGATCGAGGTCGCCAACAGCGGTACCCCCATTCCCGAGACCGAGCGAAGCATGATCTTCGAGCCTTTTTATCAGGGGATTCACCAGCGTAAGGGGGCAGTAAAGGGCAGTGGGTTGGGGTTAAGTATTGCTCAGGACTGTATCCGCCGCATGCAGGGAGAACTGAACCTGGTGGCAGTTGACTATGCTGATGTCTGTTTTCGTATTGAATTGCCATTAATCACCGAGAATTAATCATGATTGCACGGAGTTTTCGCCTTCTGTCGTTGCGAGGCTTGGCTATGCTGTTGCCTGATGTTCGGCAGGGTTACGTGCATAATCTATTGATAATTCTAGCAACTATTCTATTGTCCGCGTGTGCGGACAAGGTAAGCGAGCCCGCTGCTCATCGTGACGCAGACATCGTACCGCCCAGAGAGCAAGTGACCGACTACCGCATGGTTTCCTGTGAACGCCTCTGGACCTTCCATCACCCGGATGCCATGAACAATGCGCTCTACTGGCTGCGGTACATGGAATGTGCAGATCTGTTGACGGCGGCGCAGGCTAGGGAGCAGACACTGCTGGTCGGTGACAATAACTGGAGTGGTTTGTGGCGACAGGCCATTTTGCTGGATCACGCGGAATTGACCGTTCCCGAACGACATCAAATTATGGATCAGCTTAATCGACATGTTCGGGAAGTGCCTGTCGCACTACTGCCATTACTACAAATCTGGATGGATAAACAGAATCTGACGATTACGCTTGAGGATGAGCGTTTACGTTTTCAGCGGATACAAGAAACCAATGATAAGCAGTTAGAGAGCATGCGCGAACAGCAGGGGCATTTGCAGTATCAATTGGAAACCACGACTCGTAAATTGGAAAGTTTGACCGACATTGAGCGACAGCTTTCAAACCGTAAATCGGTGCAGAGTGATTTGTCGGAAAATGAAGAACGTCGAGCCGGTACCCGTTCTACATCTGATAGCAGTACCAAACAAACCGACGCGGTCACACCGCCAGCCGTAGTGAAAAAGGGATTCAAAAGCGAATGACCACCCGAAAAACAGCCAGTTTGCTATTGGTGGATGACGATCCCAGTTTGCTGAAACTATTGGGTATGCGTTTGAGCAGCGAAGGTTTTGCCGTGACGACCGCCGGTAGTGGTCAGGAGGCGCTGAAACTTTTACACCGGGAACAGATCGACCTGGTCATCAGTGATCTGCGCATGGATGAAATGGATGGTATGGCGCTGTTTGCCGAAATTCAGAAGGTTCAGCCTGGATTGCCGGTCATCATCCTGACAGCTCATGGCTCAATTCCCGATGCGGTTGCGGCAACGCAAAAAGGTGTATTCAGTTTTCTCACCAAGCCGGTGGATCGTGATGCTTTGTACAAGGCTATCGACGATGCTTTGCAGATTTCAGCACCTGCGGGTGATGATCGTTGGCGGGAAACGATCATCACCCGCAGCCCGATAATGCTGCGTTTACTGGAGCAGGCGAAGTTGGTCGCGCAGTCTGACGTTAGTGTACTGATTAATGGCCAGAGCGGGACAGGTAAAGAAGTGCTGGCACAGGCCATTCATGCCGCCAGTCCGCGGGCCGGCAACGCTTTTATCGCGATAAACTGTGGGGCGTTGCCTGAGCCGCTGTTGGAGTCTGAACTATTCGGTCATGCTCGGGGGGCGTTTACCGGCGCGGTCAGCCAGCGGGAAGGACTCTTTCAGGCGGCAGAGGGCGGAACGCTGTTTCTGGATGAAATCGGCGATATGCCGCTTTCGCTGCAGGTTAAATTATTACGGGTGTTACAGGAGCGGCGTGTTCGGCCCTTGGGAAGCAACCGCGATGTAGAGATTGATGTGAGGATTATTTCTGCAACGCACCGTGATTTACCCAAAGCGATGGAGAAAGGCGAGTTTAGGGAGGATCTGTTCTATCGGCTGAATGTCGTCAACCTAAAGTTGCCTGCGTTGAATGAACGTTCAGAAGATATTCCCTTATTAGCCAATCATTTGTTGCGGCAGGCTGCGGCCCGGCATAAACCGTTTGTGCGCAGTTTTTCCACGGATGCCATGAAGCGTCTGATGGCGGCCAGCTGGCCGGGAAATGTGCGCCAGTTAGTCAATGTGATTGAGCAGTGTGTGGCGTTGACCAGCGCCCCGGTGATCAGCGATGCACTGGTCGAGCAGGCGCTATCAGGTGAAAATACGGCTTTGCCGACGTTTGTCGAGGCGCGTCATCAGTTCGAATTGAACTATCTGCGTAAACTGCTGCAGCTTGCCAAAGGTAATGTGACTCAGGCGGCGCGAATGGCGGGGCGGAATCGTACCGAGTTTTATAAATTGCTGGCGCGTCATGAGTTGGACGCCAACGATTTTAAAGAATAGTGTTAATCTATTGTGAATTTATAGCGGGCGACTCTTTGTCCATGCCGGCGCCGACCACGACATCGTGATAATTAGGATTTCATCATGAAGAAAATTGATGCAGTTATTAAACCATTTAAGCTGGATGATGTACGCGAAGCGTTAGCCGAAGTAGGGATTACCGGCATGACGGTGACGGAGGTGAAAGGTTTCGGGCGTCAAAAGGGCCATACCGAATTGTATCGTGGTGCGGAATATATGGTCGATTTTTTGCCGAAGGTGAAAATCGAGATAGTTGTTGCCGACGACATTGTGGATACCTGCGTTGAAACCATTATGCGTACTGCTCAGACCGGCAAGATCGGCGATGGCAAAATCTTTGTATTCGATGTGGCCCGTGTTATTCGAATCCGTACTGGCGAAGAGGATGAAGAAGCTATTTGATCGCGTGGCTTCTTGTTTCGGGCTTGGCCCTATGACGTTTTCGGCCAAAGCTTCTGGTAGGCGAGTGGGTTAGGTTCCCCGGCGGTGAGTTGCAGCATAACGTTTTGAAACGATATCTGCAGGGTAAATTCCATATCCATGAAGGTTTGTGCCCCTGACGAGGCGCTCTGGTCGTGCCCTCGTCAGCGATGTTAAACCAGCACTGCTTCCGTCTATGTCATGACGTGCCAGTGAAACAGTGACTAACCCTTTACTCGCGCGGATTCCAAACAGTGATAAAAAAACCGCCCTTGACGGCATGGCGTCAGGGCGGTTTTTTATTTTATCGCGATGTGATCAAGGCAGGGTTGGCGTCCAACCGTTCAGCACTTTGCTCTTGGTGTACTGAGCGGCTTCCGTGCTGGTTAGCTGGCGACGTGATGAAGTAACTGCTGCGCCATTACCCGTGGATTTGTATTCGTAGAAACGTGAGTCTTCCGGATAGAACCAGATGGTATTGCCGTCTTTATCCTTGCCGGACATCTTGTCCCAGCCATAGATATGGTTATCCATACTGGTGTTCAGGAATACAGTTTGGCCGATAGCATTTGGGTCGGCATAGCGGCCGTCCGAGAAGGTAGTCGTCGGGTGCCATGGGCGTCCCAATCCATAGCTTGTTGACGGTACGCTGCTGCTTTCCTTGATAACCCGGCTGTTGGTAATGACGAGGCCATAGGTGGTGTTGATATCAGTGCTGGGCGCAGTGAGATAGCCGTAGACTCCACCGCTTGCGACATCGGTGCGGTTACGGGATACCAGATCGCAATCGTCAAACAGGGCGGTACCATTGCCGAAGATAAAATCCACGGTGCCGCTAATGCGGCAGCCGGAGAAGAAGCTGCGGCCGCCGGAAACGTACAACGTGTCCTGATAACTGACCAAGCTGACGTTTTTGAAGTAGGCGCGATCACTGTTGCTGGCAACATAAAGCGCTACTGCTTGCGTATCCTTTATCTTCGTGCTGTCGCTATCGCTTTTGGCCTGGTTAGCGGGGAAGTCAAAGTCATTGCGGATAGTCAGGGATTCTGCGGTGAAGTCCTTGGCATTGACTTTAACGGTACTGCTACCGGAGGTGCCCCACTTGGTGCCATCCGATTTGAGTGTTCCCGCCGCCGTCGTGGCCGCAATGATGGTGCCGTCGCGGCTTTGGCCTTTCAGATGCACATTGTCCCGGCTGATGGTGAGACGTTCCTTGTACACGCCATTTTTAATATAAATCACAAATGAAGAGCTGCCCGATGGCGCACTGGCAACGGCTTCAGCGATGGTTTTGAACGCAGAACTATCGCTGGAGGATGTCGAAACGAGGGCATTGTAGGCATCCGCTGCCTGAGCATTCTGTAAACTGGCAGCGAGCAACAGCGTGAGCGCCAGTGATCCCGACATGGTTTTCAGCATACTTATATTCCTTGTATTTTAGAGGGTTGAGATAAGGCGCATGCTGGAGTATGCGCCGGTGGTAGTGGTTGTGTTCGCGTTATTGTCAGTTCTTTGCCGCCAGTCTTGTTGCCAGCGGTTTGAGCTCCGGCGTATTCCGGATGGCATCGGCAACAATGGCGGCGACGGCAATAGCGCCTTTTTGCTGAAAATGCGTGGTATCTGGTTGCGAGATGCTGCCTTGCTGATTGCGATAGTAAGGGTAAATATCCGGATCGACCGCCAGCCAGTATTGTTGCCACCGACTGCCGTTATCCTGATTCGCCAGCGCGATCGTAGCGGTTTCTACATCAAGCAACGGCACCTTGTTGGCGCTGGCGGTATCGTGGATGGTCTGGGTGTAATCCCCGACGAATGCGTAGCCGTTGCTTTGATTTTGCCGGGTGTAGTGGCTGTGAACTACCGGCGTGCCTGTTTTCCCTTCGGCATTTTTTACTCTAGCGGTGGGGGTTAACAATACGGGATGCATCTGGTGTTCCCGCGCGTAGCGAATGTAGCGTTCCAGGGACTGCTGGAACGACATGTCGGGCTTCCCTGCCGGATATTGCTGTTGGCCTGCGGCGCTATTGGGGTAGGTACACAAATTGGCGACATCTGCCGCGCCGCGTTCAGCTTTATTGCTGTTACAGTTCTGGTCGTTATGTCCCATATGAATAAACATGTAATCGCCGGGGCGCATAAAAGGTTCCATTTGCCGGAACCAGCCTTCGTAATAAAAGTCCCGGGAACTGCGGCCTGAACGCGCACCATTCACCACATACACGTTGCCGCTCGTGCGAAATTGTTGGGCAAAGACCTGGCCCCATCCCATTCTGGGATAACGTGCTTTCTCGTAGGTGGCGGCGGTTGAATCGCCGACGATGAAAATTCGGATGTCGGATTGTTTGAGGGCCATTAATTGTTGGCTGGCGCTAGCGTAGTCCAGTGGTTCGTAATCGCCTTGCGCATTCAACCCGACGATGGGACGGAATGCGATATCAGTCAGTACCGTGTGTCCGGCTTGCCCGGTGTTGTTGTGGTAATTGCGCGCATGGTTGATGACCGTGAGAATTTTCCACACGACAGCGTGCTGGGAGGCAGCGTAAGTCAACGGGTCGAATTGGGCCGTTTGACGAATACCTACCTGTTTGAGTGCAGTATCAAAGCCGGCATGGAAGGCCTGATGGGCGGTATTCCAGGCGCTTCGGGAAATGCCGGGAATCTCCGTTGCGTTGAGAAATTGCTGTGGGCCCAGATATCCGAGCGCTGCCGCAACGTCGGATAATATGCGGTCAGTCAGTGGGTTGATATTGGCGGTATTTGCCTTACCAGAATGTGGGGCGGGCAGTAATGCGCCCAGACAAACAGCCCTCGGCCGATTGCTGTCCAGACAATTTTCCCCACCGTATTCAACGGCGCTCAAACGCAGCGGCGCTGACATCTGAGATGCATCGGCGGAGAAACGCCCGCTGCCATCGGTTTTGACATCGCGGCGTAACCCTTTGGAATCAATGACGCTGATCGTGGCCGGAAAATGGATATCGCGGGAGCTGACAATGCCGCTGATACGGGTATGGTCATTGAGCGTTATGCTGGGGAACTCGGTCGTTTCTGCTGCCGATATGGTTTCCGCCGCCAGTACCCCATGCAGGGAGCCTGATATCAAGGCGCCGAACAGTACCATTCCCTGTAAAGCGGATTTTGTCATGAGTGCATAAACCTTTCAAAAGTACAGACGTAAAAACGGCCACTTGGAGAAGTGGCCGTTGCGTCAGGAAATATTACAGTTTGCCGTAACCCGCGTTACTGGTGATGCTGCTCGCCAGACTGGTCGTCATGGTTTGAACCTTGTAGGTATAAGGGATGGTTCCCTTGTACGCCGTCAGGCTACATTCACCGGCGAAGTCGAACGTACTGCCGTTAACCAGCGAGCTTTTATCGGTCAGAACTTTGCTGTTGAACTGCTTGACGATACTGCAGTTTTTGTTCAGACCGTTAACGCTCTTCAGGTTACTGATGGTGAAGCTATTGGCTTCAGACAGGATGCTGCCGCTGGTTCCCAGGCCGAAGCTGTACAGGTACGGGTAGACACTGTGTTTTACATCGCCGACATAAACGTTGTTATAAGCGTGGATGCTGCCGTAGCGAACGCGCGGGGTACGTTCCGTTACACGGTCAAACACGTTTTCGAGGAAAGTGACGCGCAGTTTGCCGGAGTCCTGGGAGGAGTTGCTGTCACTGTGGCCAATCAGGATAGTCTTATCGTGCAGTTCGAAACGACTATTGGAGATAGTGATGTAGTCAGCGCCTTTCTTGATGTCCAGTGATCCGTCGTGCTGTACATAGGTTTCACCGTTCTTGGTGGTGTACTGGTCATCGGTAAAGCTGCCGTCGCTGATGGTGACGTGGTCAACCCATACGTGATCGGAGTTGTCGATCACCACGGCATCCCACTGGGCATTCCAGCCGTCGCCATCTTCATAGACCGGTGCCACGTCAACCGGCGTCTCAACGTAGATATTGCGCAGAATAACGTTACTTACGCCTTTCACCACCAGCGAACCGTTAGTGAGCTTAGCCTTGCTGCCAATACCGATGATGGTGGTATTGGAGGGGACGCTCAGCTGACTGCGGGATTTCTGGTCTGATGCGCTGGTGTAGGCTTTGCCGCCGCTGATATCAATGGCGCCGGTAATCTGGATGATTTTCGCCGTAGTGCCTGCATTCAGCGCGGTTTTGAAATCGGCCAGCGTACTGACGGCATAAATGTTGGAAGAGCTTGCCTTTGCTCCCCCAGTTGTACCACCACTTTGTGTCGCCCAGCCGATAGAGGCGGACTCTGTTGCTTTGGTGGTTTGCAGGCTGGCGGCATTGGCGCCCGTTGTTATGACGGAAGCGAATACTGCCGTAGCCAGAAGGGTTTTTGTGGTTGCCAGCACGCCGTGGGAGATGGTTGAGCGTCCTGCACCCGTCTTACGTGTGTTGTTCATCGCGTAGTTCCTTGCTGTTAATGATATTGTTAAAAAATCATTTCTATAAAAATGAAATTAAATTCCACCCTTGTCGGCACTTGATTTTATTCATTGGTGGGTGACGTTTTGTGATCTGTGCTGTTTTTTTTGTTCAGACTTTGTTCGGGTTTTATAAACTGTGATTGATACCGGTAACTATTTGTAATAAGTGAAAAAAACACCCATCTAATAGAATCATATGAAATGATTGTCCCCGTTATTTTTCATAATAAAAAATTATTTTTCATAAAGTGCCGGTGTACACAAAGCATGAGAAGGATGAATGAGTGGACTCGTCAACAGCGAAAACGGCCACCCGAAGGCGGCCGTGAAGAGATCGATCAGAGTTTGCCTGAACCGGCATTGTTCACAATGCTTTGTGACAACGCGGTAGTCATGGTTTGTGCGGTATAGGTATAAGGGATGGTGCCTGAATAAGCGGTCAACCCGCAATCCGACAAATCCACCGAACTGCCGTTCAACAGTGAGCCGCTATCCGAGAAGTTGCCGGTGTTGAATTTTTTTACAATCTTGCAGTTCTTCTTCAAGTTGCTGACTTCAAAGCTATTGTTTTCTGACAGCAGACTGCCTTTGGTGCCAATGCCGAAACTGTACAGGTAGGGGTATACGCTGTGTTTTACATCGCCCTGATAGACATTATTGAACGAATGAATATTGCCGAAACGTACTCGCGGTGCTCGTTCCCGAACATTGCTGAACAGGTTGTTGTACAGCGTAACATGCAGTTTGCCGGCATCCTGTGCGGAGTTGGTATCGCTGTGACCGATGAGCATGGTTTTGTCATGCTGTTCGAAACGACTGTTGGAGACCGTGATATAGTCGGCGCCGCGCTTGATATCCAGCGCACCGTCGTGCTGCACATAGGTTTCACCATCTTTGGTGGTGTACATATCGTCGGTAAAACTGCCGTCGCTGATGGTGACGTGATCGACCCATACGTGCTGGGCGTTGTTGATGTTCATGCCATCCCATTCGGCATTCCAGCCGTCACCGTCTTCATAGTGAGGTGCAACATCCACCGGGGTTTCGATATAGACGTTACGAACGATGACGTTGGTCACATCCTTGATGATCAACGAGCCGTTGGTGAATTTCGCATCAGTACCGATACCGAAGATGGTGGTATTAGACGGAATGCTTAACTGGCTGCGCGTCTGTTGGTCTGTAAAACTGGTGTAGGCCGTACCGTCGCTGACGTCGATCTTCCCTTTAATCTGGATGATCTTCGGTGTACTACCGGCATTCAACGCAGTTTTGAACTCACTGATATTGGTGACGACATAAATGTAGTCGCTGGCGGCGCTGGCGCCCCCGGTGGTCGACCCATTCTGCGACGCCCAGCCGACAGTCGGCGCTGTTTCCTGGGCTTTGCTGCTTAATAGTTCGGCAGCAAATGCGCTGGAGGTCAGCATTGATGCTGCCACCACGGATGCCAGCAGGCAACGGGAGGTTTTCAGGGCGGTGATTGACGCTATTCCTTTCCTTTGAATCGATGAGGTTAATACCTTGGTCATAATGATTTCCTTACCTTGTTCCTTGCCAAAAAAACCTTCATTTGAATTGGAATGGTATTTTAAATAAATGAATATTACGTTTCATGATGAATGTCGCTATTTTTAATTTTGCGGTTTAATTCATTGTTGGTTTATTTTTTTTTAATATATTTCATATGGTTACTTTTTATGGGGATGGGTTGTCGTTCGACAGAAGAGAGAGGCTATCGCGACGGGTAAAGCTGATACGTTTTTCTAGATTGGTCGTATAGGCGCAGATGGCGCTGAACCGCGTTCCCTGCAGTGCTGATCGCCGTGACGATGATGTGTTGTTCAATACATGCGCCTATTGTGACTGGTGATGTGTATCTTTAATACGTTTTATGGCGTCTGCTCATCGTCCAGTGACGAGGGGATGCCAGGCGCGATACTTATGGATGAAGAAGGCCGCTGAATGAAAAAAACGCAGGTGGCGAGTGAGAAAATGTCAGCTGGATTCCAGATTGAAAAAAATACGGGAACCCTTGTCCCGCCTGTAGCTAATCGTTTGCGTAAAAACCTCTGTCAAGCCCTATCATCGTCAGTACAAAACGGTTTACACTATGAACCTCTGCCCTCTGGGGCGATTTTTTTAATGCAGAAGCACGTTAGCTGAGTCAGGAGATGCGGATGTTAAAGCGTGAAATGAACATTGCCGATTACGATGCCGAATTGTGGCAAGCAATGCAGCAAGAAGTGGTGCGTCAGGAAGAGCACATCGAACTGATTGCGTCTGAAAACTATACCAGTCCACGTGTCATGCAGGCCCAGGGGTCTCAACTGACCAACAAATACGCCGAAGGGTATCCGGGCAAGCGCTATTATGGCGGTTGCGAATACGTCGACGTGGTTGAGCAACTGGCGATCGATCGTGCCAAAGAACTGTTTGGCGCCGACTACGCCAACGTACAGCCGCACTCCGGCTCTCAGGCTAACTTTGCTGTTTATACCGCGTTGCTACAGCCGGGCGACACCATTCTGGGCATGAACCTGGCACACGGCGGCCACCTAACTCACGGTTCTCCGGTCAACCTGTCCGGTAAACTCTACAATGTCGTGCCTTATGGCATCGACGGCAGCGGCAAAATCAACTATGACGAAATGGCTGAATTGGCCCGTACTCATAAGCCGAAAATGATCGTTGGCGGGTTTTCCGCTTATTCCGGGGTTGTTGACTGGGCGAAAATGCGTGAAATCGCCGACAGCATCGGCGCTTATCTGTTCGTCGACATGGCGCACGTCGCCGGTCTGGTCGCGGCGGGCGTTTATCCGAACCCGGTGCCGCATGCTCATATCGTAACCACCACGACCCACAAAACGCTGGCCGGTCCGCGTGGCGGCCTGATCCTGGCGAAAGGCGGCGACGAAGAACTGTATAAGAAGCTGAATTCTGCCGTATTCCCGGGCGGACAGGGCGGCCCGCTGATGCACGTTATCGCCGGTAAAGCGGTAGCGCTGAAAGAAGCGATGGAGCCGGAATTCAAAACCTACCAGCAGCAGGTCGCGAAAAATGCCAAAGCGATGGTGGAAGTGTTCCTGTCTCGCGGCTTCAACGTGGTGTCTGGCGGTACTGACAACCACCTGTTCTTGCTGGATTTGGTCAGCAAAAACCTGACCGGTAAAGAGGCGGATGCTGCGCTGGGCCGCGCCAATATTACCGTCAACAAAAACAGCGTGCCGAACGATCCGAAGAGCCCGTTCGTGACCTCCGGTATCCGTATCGGTACGCCGGCAGCCACTCGCCGTGGTTTCAAAGAAGCGGAAGTGCGTGAACTGGCCGGCTGGATCTGCGATGTGCTGGATAGCATCCATGACGAAGCGGTGATCGAGCGTACTAAGCAGAAAGTGTTGGATATCTGCGCCCGGTTCCCGGTTTACGCCTGATTTCGTTTTTGACCGGCTCCTGTTGTTGAGCCGGAACTTATCGTATCAACGCCAGCCTTTGTGCTGGCGTTTTCTTTGATAGGGCGGCTACACCTCGTTGTGTCCGCACCGGCTCTCTGACAGAGTAACGTGCCGTACAGGGGGGTAAATATGGTTCTGCAATCAACGTACTGGCTGGCGCTGAGTTATTTCACCTACTTTTTCAGCTACGGCGTGTTTCTGCCGTTTTGGGGCGGGTGGCTGCGTGGAGAGGGGTTAACGGCCGAGTCGATCGGGATCCTGCTTGGCGCTGGTTTAGTAGCTCGTTTCGTCGGAAGTTTGTTTATTACCCCTTGTATCAAAAATCCGGCAACGCTTATCACTGCGCTGCGTCTGCTGGCATTGTTATCGCTGATAGCGTTCGCCGGCTTCTGGTTTGGTAGCACAGTGGTCTGGCTGCTGCTGGTGATGGTTGGTTTTAATCTGGTGTTTTCCCCGCTGCTTCCGTTGACGGATACACTGGCGGCGACCTGGCAAAAGCAGATGCCGATTGATTATGGGCGTGCCAGGTTATGGGGGTCGGTGGCTTTCGTGGCGGGGTCGGCAGCTACAGGCAAACTGGTTTCGTTGTGGGGGCATCAGGCGATTCTGGTTACGCTGGCGATAGGTATGGTTGCCATGCTGGCCGGCATGATGATCAAGCCACATGTTATGCCGAAAGCATCGGCGTTATCGACGGCTAAAAACAGCACGGTTCCCTGGGGACGGTTGCTGACTGAGCGTGCCGTTTGGCGATTTTTGCTGTGCGTGGCGCTATTGCAGGGGGCACATGCCGCCTATTACGGTTTCAGCGTGATTTACTGGCAGCAGTCTGGTTATACCGCCGATGTGATCGGCTATCTTTGGTCGCTGGGCGTGGTGGCTGAAATCGCTATTTTTGCGCTCAGCCGCCGGTTGTTCCACGCCTGGAGTGCGTCGGCGTTGCTGATGTTGTCTGCTGTGTGCGGGGTGTTGCGCTGGGGGTTAATGGGGGCGACGGTCTCACTACCCTGGCTGGTGGTGATTCAGTTATTGCACTGCGGTACTTTTGCCGTGTGTCACCTGGCAGCGATGCGTTTTATCGCTATGCGAGACGACACTGACGTTTTACGGTTGCAGGCGGCTTATTCCGCACTGGCGACCGGTGGGGCGATCGCGGTGATGACGGTGCTGTCCGGATTTTTATTCGAGTATTTGCAGGGTGCGACGTTCTGGGTGATGGCGTTGTGGGTCGTTCCGGTGTTTTTTCTGCTCCCATCCGCGAAAACATCCTGACGGATGGTTGCCATGCAGCGGACGACGACGACCGTTGAAAGGATAAAATATGTTACGTTATAACGTTTTTGATTTTCCCCATCGCTGGTTAAGCTGCCTGCTATGCGTGAGTGCGTTGCTGCCGTTTGTGGCGGTGGCGCATCCTCATAGTTTTATCGATATGCAAACCCAGGTAGAAGGACAAGGTGAAGTGATCACTGGGTTTCGCATGACCTGGACGATGGATCCGATTACCTCGGCCGACCTGCTTTACGATGCTGGCGATGCGCCGCCGGATTCTGTGGTTTGGAAGAAACTGGCGGCTGAAGTGATGGCGAACGTATTGGGGCAGCACTATTTCACCGATGTCTATCGCGACGGCAAGGCGGTGAAATACCAGCCGATGCCGACGGAGTATCACCTGTCGCGTCAGGGAAACAAAGCCGTGCTGGAGTTTGTATTACCGTTAGCGCATCCCCAACCATTGATGGGAAAACCGCTGCAGATATTTACGTATGATCCCACTTATTTTGTTGATATGTATTATAAAAAAGATACCGATATTACGCTGTCACCCGTACTGGCTACACGGTGTAACACTACGCTGACGACGCCCAAACCTGATGCTTCCCTGCAATCTTATGCGTTGTCATTGGATAAAGGCACCAAACCGGCCAAAGAGGTTGAACTTGGCAAACAGTTTGCTCAACGGATTACTTTGCAATGCCAGTAAACCTGCCTGAAGCGCGGATTCGTCTGACCCGCGGCACGCTGGCGTTGCTGGCGCTCGCTGCGTTGCTGCTGGCCGGCGGCGTCTGGATGTTGGTGCTCTGGTGGCCATCTATTTTGATGCTAAGTGTGATGGGGCAGAAAGTGTTGCATCAGCAGATGGCCGATTTAATGGCGATGGTGCAGACGCAGCCTCAAAAAGCCGGTGTGACGCTGATGGGGTTTAGTCTGGCATATGGCGTGTTGCATGCCGTTGGGCCAGGTCATGGAAAGGTGGTGATTACGGCATACCTTGCTACCCACCCGTCGAGACTGAAAGGCAGCCTACAGATGACTTTCGCGGCGGCGTTGTTGCAGGGGATGATGGCGATAGGGGTGACGACGCTGGTGCTGATGGTGTTTCAGCTTTCCAGCCGTACTTTGCACCTCAGCAGTTTCTGGATGGAAAAAGGCAGCTTTGTGCTGGTGGTCGGGTTGGGCGGATGGTTATGTTTCCGGGCGTTGGGGCGGTTGTGGCGATTGTTGCATTCAGCCGATATGCGTAAGCCAAGATTGCGTATTCAGCACCTGCATCCTCTCGCTGATACGCCGACGTCAGGCCGGCAGAGCGTGCTGATGATGACGGACACTGCCGGATATGATGCCGTCTGCGGATGTGGGCATCAGCATGTGCCCGATGCGATGTCGTTGAATCGGGCTGAGGGGTGGCGTACCCGGCTGATGATTGTCTTGGCAATGGGGCTGCGCCCTTGTTCCGGTGCCATCATGGTGCTGTTGTTCGCCAAGGTGCTAGGTGTATTCATCTGGGGTGTCATGTCGGCACTGGCGATGGCGATGGGAACCGCAATGACGGTCTCCCTGCTTGGCGCGCTGGTGTTTTTTTGTCGTCGCCAGATGGAGCGTATCGTTGTGCATCGTTCTTCCTCCTGGCAAATCGTCGTCTGGCCGCTACTTTCGCTGGCTGGTGGCTTGGTACTGGTCTGTAGCGGTATGGCGCTCTATTTGAGTTCCGAAGCCGGTATTTTGGGCGGTAGTCCATTGTTCGGCTGATCTTCTGCGTTGAATTCCCGTTTAAACATATTGCTCATTTATTTCCGTCACTTTATTATTTCGTGAGAATGATAATGACTTTCATTATCCATTGAGGGCGGAAACAAAATGAAGAAGTGGTTGTGTGCAATTGGCATGGTGTTGGGGATGGTTTCGGTCGTCAGGGCGGCGCCGATCGTGGTTGAAGACGTCAGCGGCAGAACAGTTGAAATAAAATCTGAAGTCAAACGGGTCATTTTGGGGGAAGGACGGCAAATTTATCTGCTGGCTGCGTTTGACACGGAAGCGCCTTTCCAGCGTGTTGTGGGGTGGCGTGACGATTTGTCTAAGGCGGATTACGACGGCTATATGGCTTATGAACGTAAGTATCCGCAGATCAAACAGTTGCCGACCTTTGGCGGCGCCAAAGACGGGACGTTTAATGTTGAGCAGGCAGTGAACCTGAAGCCCGATCTGGTGCTAATGAACTTGGAATCGAAAGCGGCGACTGATGAAGCGAAATTGACTGAAAAACTGGCTGGTTTGGGAATTCCGGTGGTGTTTATCGATTTTCGCGAGAAGCCGTTCGAAAATGCGGAAAAGAGCATTCGTATCATGGGGCAGTTGATCGGCAAACCTGAGCGCGCCGAGCAGATAATCCAGTTCCGTCGTCAGCAGATTGATATTGTCACCGAGCGCCTGAAAAATTATCAGGGCGTTCGGCCGAAAGTGTTGATCGACCGGGCCGGTGGTTATACCGAAGAGTGCTGCATGTCTTTCGGCAACGAGAACTTCGGTAAAATGGTGGAAGCCGCCGGAGGCATCAACATTGCCAAGGGGATTATTCCCGGTACGTTCGGGACGCTGAACCCGGAACAGATTATCAGTGCCCGCCCGGATGTGGTGGTCGTGACCGGCGCCAACTGGAAAAACTACAATACCGCTAATGGCTGGGTCGGCGTTGGTCCCGGCGCCGATCAGGCGCAGGCATTACAGCGCTTGCAGGCGCTGATGCAGCGCTCGGCGTTCCGCACGCTGCCGGTTGCTGTAAATGGCAATGCGCACGCCATATGGCATCAGTTCTATGACAGTCCTTATCAGTTTGTAGCGATTCAGGCTATCGCCAAGTGGCTGCATCCCGATTTGTTCAAAGACATCGATCCGGACGCCACCTTCCGGGCTTTCCATGAGAAATTCCTACCGTTACCGTATCAGCCGGGGTATTGGGTAACGTTACCGGCGAAGTCCTGAATGTGCGCTAAGTAGGCTGTTGGTATCGCCGGCAGCTTGTTGACGTTCAATTGACGTCATTCGTTTCGCTGCCGTCGCCGCATCTCGCCTGATGATATTCAGGTGTGTAGTGGATGTGATGGGTCTATCCCATTGTCTCTATTAATAAAAACGCCCCGCGTATAGCGCGGGGCGTTTTTTTAATCAGGAAATCATTGAGGAAGGATTGGGCGAATTACAGAGTCGGCGCGGTGACTAGACCGTCGATCATGACCTGGGGAATACCGCGTGAGCAGCGCTCGATGCGCCCGCGAACGCCGTAGACGGTAGCCAGACTCTCTTCGCTGATCACTTCATCCGGTACGCCATCGGCGATGACCTGACCATTTTTCAGCATCAGAATGTGATCGCCATGGCGCAGTGCAATGTTGATGTCGTGCACTACGACAACCGTAACGATATTGCGTTTACGGGTTTCCTGACGCACTAAGTCCATCACATGAAACTGATAATTGAGATCCAGCGCACTGAGAGGCTCATCAAGCAGTAGCAGAGATGGGTGACGAATCAGCGATTGCGCCAGCCCGACCAGCTGTTTTTGCCCGCCGGAGAGCTGATCCAAATAACAGAGCGCCAGATGCTCAATTCCCAACTGCTTCAACAACAACATCACATCATCTTGGTTGCTGGAGTGAGGGGTCAGGCTTCCCGATGCGCGTTGCGCCACAATGATGGATTCCAGCACATGCAGATGCACGCCAGCCGGCAGCGATTGCGGCAGGTAGACCACTTTTTCGGCACGTTTGGCGAACGGGAGCTGCATCAGGTTGACATCGTCAAGCCGCAGTTCGCCCTGCGCCGGGCTGAGCCCCGCCAATGCGCGCAATAATGTGGATTTGCCGCTGCCGTTAGGCCCCAGTAACACGGTGATTTTTCCGCGCGGCAGTAGGGGGACGGACAAATCGGAGATCACGGCGCGTCGAGGATAACCGGCATGAAAGTGAGCGATGCTCAAGCCACTGATTGACGAATTCATGCATTCCCCCGATGACGCAGAATAATACTCAGGAAGAAAGGAACGCCGACCAACGAGGTGACGATCCCGACGGGAATGATCACGCCGGGCAGCAGATTCTTGGACGCGACGGACGCCAGCGAGAGCACCAGTGCGCCGGTCAGTGCGCTGGCGGGCAGATAGAAACGATGATCTTCACCGAATACCATGCGGGCGATGTGCGGCGCCACCAGCCCGATGAAACCGATGGGGCCGACAAAGGCTACCGACAATGCGGACAGAAAACTGATGCGCAGCAAGGTGGCGAGACGAAGGCGACGAACGTTGATGCCGAAGCTGATCGCCCGATCCTCGCCTAAGCGCAACGCGGTCAGCTTCCAGGCGCTCATCATGGACAGCGGCATCACTACTATCAGTACAACGACCAGTATGCCTAATTTCTCCCAGGAGGAACGTGCCAGACTACCCATGGTCCAGAACACCAGGCCTTGCAGGGTATCTTCGTTGGCGATGAACTGTAGGATAGAAACTAAGGCATTGAACGTGAATACCAGCGCGATGCCGAACAGTACGACGCCGGACGTCGCCACTTTTGTCCAACGGGTAATGCCGTCCAGCAATAAGGCAGCCAGCAAGGCGAAGAAAAATGCATTAGCGGAAATAAACCATTGTACCGGTACGCCGGGGATCCCAATGCCGAGTACGATAGCCAACGCCGCGCCAAACGCTGCAGCGGAAGAGACACCCAGTGTAAACGGGCTGGCGAGTGGGTTGTTCAGGATGGTCTGCATTTCTGCTCCTGCTAATCCCAACGCCAGCCCGACAACCACCGCCATCAGCGCATACGGCAGGCGGATATCCCAAACGATCACCCTACTGCCGGCGTCGGCATTGGCGGGATCGGTTAAGGTTTGCCACAGGACATGCAGAGGTAGGCCGGATGGGCCCAGCACAAAGTCCAGCAGCAGCGAGCCGAGAATCGCTACCGCCAGCACCGCCATAACCAGCAATCGATGGCGAACGATGTGCTGATAGTGACTCATCACTGTGTTTTCCGCCGCGTTGATGCGGCTGATGTTTGGCTCGGTGGTTACACTCATGAAAGTTACTCAGCCAGTTTCTGTGCAAAAATAAAGTTGTTATCAGGCAGTTTGGTGAATTGACGGATGATGTGATGGTAGGTCTCATCCGGGTTCAACGCGGCGAATTGCTGCGGATAAATCGCCTTGGCCAGATATTCCATCCCGACGATGTTGTACGGATGGTTGTAGAAATGATGATAAACGCCATAGACCCGCTTGGCTTGAATCGCCGGTATCTGATCGATGCCTGGGCGGCTCAGCAGATCTTTGGCCTTGGCTTTAATATCGTCAGCGCTGGCACCATAGCCGAACGGCAGAATCTTGCTGGCGCCGTTGCCGCGTTTGGAGCCGGTCATGATGTAGGCTTCTGGTTTCTCGCTGATGACTTTTTCCAGTGACACAAAACCCGTTGCGCCAGGCAGCAGTTCTGAGCCGATATTTTTTACGCCGATCGCTTCTAATAGACCGCCCCAGCCGTTATGGGCGTGGCTGAAACAGCAGGCTTCGCTATTGCCGGCGATGGGTTCGATGAACACTTTGGGTTTGTTGCTGATGCCAGCGGTGGTTTTCATGATGTTGTCAAAGTGCTGGCGGTAGAAATCGGTATAGGCTTTGGCATTATCTTCTCGATTCAGCACTTTACCGAGCAGGTCGATGCTAGGAGCGGTATTTTGGGCCGGTTTGATTTCATAATCGACAAACAGTAGCGGAATGTTCAACGATTGCAGCTTGCTGACTACGCCGTTGGTTTCCAGCGATGATTTGGCGCGCAATTGGGCGATCATCAGATCAGGTTTTTTCGCCAGAACGCTTTCTAGCTCGATATCGCCTTTGTCGCCAAAGCCCATGTCCATAATATTTTCGGCTTGCGGCCATGCGCCTTTGAGCAGTTCCCAGGTCGCTGTGTCTTGTTTTTTCGGCAAGTTATTCCAGGCAACCAGACGGGTGAACGGATTGTCTCGATCAAGCAGGGCCAACGCCATGATGTCTCGCCCGTCCTGCAGCACGACATGTTGCGGCTCCTGTTTAATCGTGACGCTTCGTCCGTCAATATCGGTGACGGTGAGCGGGTACTGTGTAGCCAATACGGTAAACGAAGACGCCGTAAGTGCTGTAGCCAGCAATAAGCGATGAAGCGTGTTTCTTAACATAACTCTCCCTGAGGTTTACTGTGTATTAACGTAAATGACTCTTTGTTAACGAATGAGTTTAATTATTATTATCATATCTAAGCTAAACCATCACTTAACAGAGCGCAGTTGTAAATAAAAATAACGAAACAGGCCATCAGTGGATGGCCTGTGAGAGACAAAGAGAGGTTAACGCTTCAGTGCGTCGCTGAGTTCTTCACGGATAGTCGACAGCAGAGATTTTACTACGCGGGGATTGCCGGCAACGATGTTGCCTGTCGCCATGTAGTTGTGGCCGCCGATGAAGTCAGTCACCATGCCGCCGGCTTCGCGCACCAGCAGCTCGCCGCCAGCGAAATCCCAGGGCTTGAGGCCGATTTCAAAAAAGCCATCCACCCGGCCGGCTGCGACGTAGGCCAGATCAAGTGCGGCGGAGCCTGTGCGGCGGAAATCGGCGCATTGGGCGAATAAGACTTCCATCATGCGAAAATAAGTCGGGGAATGCTGCTTCTGTTTGAAAGGAAAGCCCGTCGCAAGTACGGTGCCGTCCAGATCACGCGCATTGCCGCCACGCAGACGATAACCATTCAATTGGGCGCCCTGACCGCGAGCGGCGCTGAACAGTTCATTGCGCATGGGATCGTAAACAACGGCCACTTCAGTGCGGCCCTTGACGCGCACAGCGATGGAAACCGCGAAATGCGGAAGACGTTTGATAAAGTTGGTGGTGCCATCCAGTGGATCAATAACCCATTGAATATCCTGATCTTCTCCGGCCAGTTCGCCACATTCTTCACCGATGATGGTGTGCTGAGGATAGGCTTTTCGGATGACGTCAATGATCAAGCGCTCTGCATCGCGATCAACGTTGGTGACAAAATCATTACTGCCTTTCTGGCTGGCCTCGATGGCGTCAGGCGTTTCGTAATTTTTAGCTATCAGGTTACCGCCTTTGCGCGCAGCGCGAATGGCGATGTTAAGCATCGGATGCATGGGTATCGTCCACAAGAATGTTAAAGAACAGGAAAACGGCGCGGAGTATACCAGACGACAAGGTAAAGAGAAATGGGTGAGGCTGTGTTAATATGGGGCGTTTTTTTCCGTTTGGTATAACAGAGCCTACATGTTAGAGAATATACGCATTGTGCTGGTGGAGACATCCCATACCGGCAATATGGGGTCGACCGCCAGAGCGATGAAGACGATGGGATTAAGCCGTCTTTTTCTGGTTAACCCCCTGGTCAAACCCGACTCTCAGGCGATCTCACTGGCTGCCGGCGCCAGCGATGTCATCAGCCATGCAACAATTGTCGAGACGCTGGATCAGGCGCTCGAAGGATGCAGTTTGGTGATTGGAACCAGTGCGCGATCGCGTACATTGCAATGGCCAATGCTCGAACCGAGGGAGTGTGGTGTGTTGAGCGCCAAAGAAGCACGTCATACCCCGGTTGCTATTGTCTTCGGGCGTGAACGTGTCGGGTTAACCAACGACGAATTGCAAAAGTGCCATTATCATGTCGCCATTCCCGCCAATCCTGAATACAGCTCACTTAATCTGGCAATGGCGGTGCAACTCCTGTCATACGAAATCCGGGTTGCCTGGTTGGATAACCTCAAAGCGGAAGAGCCTGCTTATGAAGAAAGTCCCTATCCGTTGGTGGACGATCTTGAGCGCTTTTACCAGCATCTTGAGCAGACGTTGCTGCAAACAGGTTTTATCCGCCACTCTCATCAAGGGCAGGTGATGCATAAATTGCGCCGTCTGTTTACCCGGGCTCGCCCAGAAAGCCAGGAACTCAATATCTTGCGCGGCATCCTGAGTTCTATCGCCATGAATCGACACCCGCAGGAAAAATAGTTGAGTAAATTACCCGGTTAAATAGTTGACTGAAACACTCGGGAATGTCAGACTCATGTTGTGCTATGTATTACCGGATTCATAATACTTGTCTTAATAATACATGTTTATCTTACGGGTACTAAAAACATGAGACTGACATCGAAAGGTCGTTATGCCGTCACCGCCATGCTGGATGTGGCGCTGCATTCAAAAGAAGGCCCTGTACCTCTGGCTGATATTTCAGAGCGTCAGGGTATTTCGCTTTCTTATCTGGAGCAGCTTTTTTCCCGTTTGCGTAAACATGGTCTGGTCGCCAGTGTACGCGGGCCGGGTGGAGGTTATCTGCTGGGTAAAGACGCCAGCGCAATCGCCGTTGGCTCCGTCATTTCCGCTGTTGACGAATCCGTGGATGCGACCCGCTGCCAAGGGAAAGAAGGTTGTCAGGGGGGGGATCGCTGCCTGACCCATACGTTATGGCGTGATTTGAGCGACCGCATCAGTGAGTTTCTCAACAACATTACCCTGGATGAGCTGGTGAACAACAAAGAGATTCTGGACGTCGCGGATCGTCAGGATGCAGATGCGCGTCGTACCGCCAACGGACGCATACAAGAAACCATTAGCGTCAACTTGCGCGCCTGAAACAAAAAAATAAAACGCCTTGAACGTTTTGAACGTGATGTACGGAGTTTAAGAGCAATGAAGTTACCGATTTATCTGGATTATTCAGCAACAACGCCGGTTGATCCGCGCGTGGCTGAGAAAATGATGCAGTTTCTGACGCTGGATGGCACTTTTGGCAATCCGGCTTCTCGTTCTCACCGTTTTGGCTGGCAAGCGGAAGAAGCGGTAGATATTGCACGCAATCAAATCGCCGAATTGGTAGGTGCCGATCCCAGAGAGATCGTTTTCACCTCTGGCGCCACTGAATCCGACAACCTGGCTATTAAGGGTGCAGCTAATTTCTATCAGAAAAAAGGCAAGCACATTATTACCAGCAAAACAGAACATAAAGCTGTGCTGGATACTTGCCGTCAGTTGGAGCGTGAAGGTTTTGACGTGACTTATCTCGCACCTCAGCGCAATGGCATCATTGATCTGCACGAGCTGGAATCGGCAATGCGCGATGACACTATTCTGGTGTCTATCATGCACGTCAACAATGAAATCGGCGTGGTCCAGGACATTGCCACAATCGGTGAGATGTGCCGTAGCCGCGGAATCATTTTTCATGTTGACGCAACCCAAAGCGTCGGTAAATTGCCGATCGATCTTGGCGTGCTCAAGGTTGATCTGATGTCTTTCTCCGGGCACAAAATCTATGGCCCGAAAGGTATTGGCGCGCTGTATGTTCGTCGCAAACCGCGTGTGCGTATCGAAGCGCAGATGCATGGCGGTGGTCATGAACGAGGCATGCGTTCCGGTACGTTGCCTGTTCACCAGATTGTCGGTATGGGTGAAGCCTACCGCATCGCCAAAGAAGAAATGGCGGCGGAGTCGGTGCGTTTACGCTCATTGCGTGACCGTTTGTGGAACGGCATCAAAGATATCGAAGAAGTGTATGTGAATGGCGATCTGGAGCAAGGGGCGCCGAATATTCTTAATGTCAGCTTCAACTATGTTGAAGGCGAGTCACTGATCATGTCTCTCAAGGATCTGGCGGTTTCTTCCGGTTCTGCCTGTACGTCGGCCAGCCTTGAGCCATCTTATGTGCTGCGCGCGTTAGGGATGAATGATGAACTGGCCCATAGTTCCATTCGTTTCTCGCTGGGGCGTTTTACTACCGAAGAAGAAATCGACTACACCATTGATCTGGTACGCAAATCCATTGGCCGCCTGCGCGAACTTTCTCCGTTATGGGAAATGTTCAAGGACGGTGTGGATATCAGCAGCATCGAATGGGCGCATCATTAATTCGCAAGAATCAGGACACAGACTATGGCTTACAGCGAAAAAGTAATCGATCACTATGAAAACCCCCGTAATGTCGGTTCTTTTGATAACGAAGATCCGAATATCGGCAGCGGGATGGTGGGTGCGCCGGCTTGTGGCGACGTGATGAAATTGCAGATTAAAGTCAATGATGACGGTATTATTGAGGATGCCCGTTTTAAAACCTATGGTTGTGGCTCTGCAATTGCATCCAGCTCGCTGGTCACTGAGTGGGTGAAAGGCAAAAGCCTGAACGAGGCCGAATCCATCAAGAATACTCAGATCGCGGAAGAACTGGAGTTGCCGCCGGTGAAAATCCACTGCTCGATTCTGGCGGAAGACGCCATCAAGGCAGCGATTGCGGATTACAAAAGCAAACGTGGCATCAAGTAATAGTCGGATAGCTTAAATTTCGAGGTTGTTGTATGTCGATTACCCTGAGCGACAGCGCTGCGCAACGAGTCAGTAATTTTCTGGTTAACCGGGGCAAAGGCATTGGCCTGCGTTTGGGTGTGAAAACATCCGGCTGTTCTGGTATGGCGTATGTGCTTGAATTTGTTGATGAACTGAGTGAAGGTGACGTCGTGTTCGAAGACAAAGGCGTTAAGGTCATTATCGATGGCAAAAGCCTGGTCTACCTTGATGGAACTCAACTGGATTTCATCAAGGAAGGATTGAACGAAGGCTTTAAGTTCAATAACCCTAATGTTTCAAGCGAGTGCGGTTGCGGCGAAAGCTTTAATGTGTGACCGCTGTTCGATTCGGGTTATTAGCCACATCTGCCATTGCTTTCTGTCCTGTTCTGGATGATGGAAGTGATGGCAGCGCGTTAATTCCCCCCCGAGTTCTCAGAGTACGCTATGGATTACTTTACGTTGTTCGGGCTGCCGATTCGCTATGATGTGGATGGCAGCCTGCTTGCTTCCCGCTATCAGGAACTGCAACGGCAGTTTCATCCAGATCGTTTTGCCGCCAGCCCTGAGCGTGATCGCATGCTGGCTCTGCAGCAGGCGGCGACAATCAATAACGCCTATCAGGCGCTGAAGCATCCGCTGAAGCGTGCAGAGTATCTGCTATCGTTGCACGGTTTCGACCTGACAAACGAGCAGCACACCCTGCACGATACCGCGTTCCTTATGGAACAACTGGAGTTGCGTGAAGAGCTAGATGCGATCGCGCGTCAATCCGATGCGGACAGGGCGTTAACCGTTTTTGCGGATCAGTTGAAAACGATGATACGCCAGCGTGACGAGCAGATGCGTCGGGAACTGGATGCGGAGTCCTGGAACGCGGCGGCAGATACTGTACGTAAACTACGCTTTTTTGACAGGCTTCAGCAGCAGGTTGAACAACTCGAAGAACAATTGCTGGAGCGGTGAATTTAATTCCGGTGAAAGTGCTGGCATGTTGTTATCGGAACGCCAGCTTTTTTACCCGCCGATTATTGATGGAAGCTCAATATGGCCTTATTACAAATCAGTGAACCGGGGATGACGGCGGCACCCCATCAGCATCGTTTGGCGGTGGGGATCGACCTTGGTACCACCAATTCTCTGGTGGCTACTGTACGTAGCGGTGAAGCACAAGCTTTGCCTGATCATGATGGGCGTCATTTGTTACCCTCCGTAGTTCACTACCATGCAGACCACGTCATGGTAGGCTGGGACGCTAGGCAGCTGGCGGCTGTCGACCCGGTGAATACCGTGAGTTCGGTAAAACGCCTGATGGGGCGTTCTCTGGCTGACATTCGTCAGCGTTATCCGCATTTACCTTATCAATTCGAGGCCAGCGAAAACGGTTTGCCTGTATTGCAGACCGCGGCTGGCCCGCGCAATCCTATTCAGGTTTCTGCCGATATTCTCGCTGCGCTGGCCGCCAGGGCGCAGGAATCGCTTGGTGGCGAAACAGAGGGTGTCGTGATTACTGTGCCGGCATATTTTGATGACGCACAGCGTCAGGGCACCAAGGATGCGGCGCGGCTGGCTGGGTTACATGTGCTGCGGTTGTTGAACGAGCCTACCGCGGCGGCAATTGCTTACGGGTTGGACTCAGGTCAGGAAGGGGTGATCGCGGTTTACGATCTGGGCGGCGGCACTTTTGATATTTCTATCTTGCGCTTGAGCCGTGGCGTCTTTGAAGTGCTGGCTACCGGCGGTGACTCCGCGCTTGGCGGCGATGACTTCGATCACTTGTTGGTCGAATGGTTGCGTGAGCAGGCCGGCATTACCGCACGAGACGATCATACGCTGCAGCAGGTGCTACTGAAGGCGGCGATTCAAGCCAAAATTACCTTGAGTACGGCGGATTTCGCTGAGGTGTCGGTTTCCGGTTGGCAGGGGCGAATTACTCGTGAACAGTTCAACCAATTGATTGCATCCCTGGTGAAACGGACATTGCTTGCGTGTCGCCGCACCCTGAAGGATGCCGGTATTGATGCGCAAGACGTGCAGGAAGTTGTCATGGTCGGCGGCTCGACGCGAGTACCGCTGGTGCGTGAACAGGTTGGCGAATTCTTTGGCCGAACGCCGTTGACGTCGATCGATCCGGATAAAGTCGTCGCCATCGGCGCTGCCATACAGGCTGATATTTTGGTCGGCAACAAGCCGGACAGCGAAATGCTGCTGCTGGACGTCATCCCGCTATCGCTGGGGCTCGAAACCATGGGGGGGCTGGTAGAGAAAGTCATCCCGCGCAATACCACGATCCCGGTTGCCAGAGCGCAGGAGTTCACCACGTTCAAAGATGGCCAGACGGCGATGATGATTCATGTCTTGCAAGGCGAGCGCGAACTGGTGCAGGACTGCCGATCGTTGGGCCGCTTTACTCTGCGCGGCATCCCGCCGTTGCCTGCCGGCGGTGCGCATATTCGTGTGACGTTCCAAGTGGATGCGGACGGTTTGTTAAGCGTAACCGCAATGGAGAAATCTACCGGCATTGAGGCGTCCATCCAGGTGAAGCCGTCCTACGGTTTGAGCGACAGTGAGATTGCCACGATGATCAAGGATTCCATGCTGAATGCACAGGGCGATATCGCCGCCCGTATGCTGGCGGAACAAAAAGTGGAAGCCGCTCGGGTGTTGGAAAGCCTTCATGGCGCGCTGGCTGCAGACGCAGCATTGCTGAGTGATCAAGAACGAGCGGATATCGATACGGCTTATCGGCATCTTGAGCAGATGGCTCAAGGAGAGGATGCAGCGGCTATCGAATCTGCAATTAAAATATTGGATCAACAAACACAGGAATTCGCCGCCCGACGGATGGATGCATCCATTCGCCGTGCGTTGGCCGGTCATTCCGTGGACGAGGTATAAACATGCCAAAGATTGTTTTTCTTCCACATCAGGATCTTTGCCCGGAAGGCGCCGTATTGGAAGCTCAAACGGGTGAAACCATTCTGGATGTGGCGCTGCGAAATGGCATAGAAATTGAACATGCCTGCGAGAAATCCTGCGCCTGCACTACCTGTCATTGTATTGTCCGCGAAGGGTTCGACTCTCTGGTGGAAAGTACGGAGGATGAAGACGATATGCTGGATAAAGCTTGGGGTCTGGAACCTGAAAGCCGTCTGGGGTGTCAGGCTCGCATTGCGGATGAGGATTTGGTGATAGAAATTCCTCGCTACACCATCAACCATGCACGTGAGCACTAAGGGGCGAGTCATGGGATTGAAATGGACGGACAGCCGTGAGATTGGTGAAGCGTTGTACGATCTTTATCCTGACGTTGATCCTAAAACGGTACGTTTCACGGATTTGCATCGTTGGATTTGCGAACTGGATGATTTCGACGATGAACCTGCGGCATCTAATGAAAAAATGCTGGAAGCCATTCTACTGGTCTGGTTGGATGAAGCAGCATAGATAATGCTATGACGGGCTGCCTGCGGGGAGCCCGTTTTTCTTTTTCAAGTAGTTGATAATGGGCAAAAGAATTGCCCGTTTGGAGTACGAACATGACAACAGAGGCAATGCTGATCAGCCTTTCACAACAGCCTGCGGATGCCCGTTGGGGAGATAAGGCTTCGTTAACTGTTAATGAACAGGGCTTTACCATTCATCTGTCCGGTGATAAGCCGCTGATGATTATCCAAAAGGCAGCCCGCAAGATAGACGGGCAAGGCATCAAACACGTCAAATTATCTGGTGAAGGCTGGGATCTGGAGAGCAGTTGGGCATTCTGGCAGGGGTATCGCGGGCCCAAAGGTAAACGTCAGATCGAATGGGCTGAACTGCCGGAGGAACAGCGGCAAGAGTTGAACCGCCGTCTACAGATTGTCGATTGGGTGCGGGACACCATCAATCTTCCGGCGGAAGATCTGGGGCCGGAACAGTTGGCTACACGCGCAGTCGACTTGATGTGCGCGGTGGCGGGCGACGCTATCGCCTATCGGATAACCAAGGGTGAAGACCTGCGTGAGCAGCAGTATTTGGGGCTGCACACCGTTGGCCGTGGCTCCGAACGCCCGCCGGTGCTGCTGGCGTTGGATTATAATCCGACCGGAAAGGCGGATGCACCGGTGCTGGCTTGCCTGGTTGGCAAAGGGATTACCTTCGACAGCGGTGGCTACAGCCTGAAAGGCAGCAGTTTTATGGACTCCATGAAATCCGACATGGGGGGGGCAGCGTTGGTTACGGGGGCGCTGGCGATGGCGGCTTCCCGCGGCTTGAAACAGCGCGTAAAACTCTACCTGTGTTGCGCGGATAACATGGTCAGCGGTAATGCGTTCCGTCTGGGCGATATCATTCGGTATCGCAACGGTAAGAGTGTGGAAGTAATGAATACCGATGCGGAAGGCCGTCTGGTATTGGCGGATGGGTTGATCGATGCATCAAATCAGAATCCTGAATGGCTCATCGATTGCGCCACGTTGACCGGGGCGGCGAAGACTGCGTTGGGTAATGACTATCATGCACTGTTCAGCTTTGACGACGATATGGTGGCTGCATTGCAGGAAAGCGCTCGCCGTGAGGGTGAAGCGTTCTGGCGTTTGCCGTTGGAGGAGTTCCATCGTCAGCATTTACCGTCCAATTTCGCTGAACTGAACAATGTGGCTGGCGCTGCGCATACCGCAGGTGCCAGTTCAGCAGCGGCGTTTCTATCACATTTCGTGACGCGCTATCAGCAAGGGTGGCTGCATATTGATTGTTCCGCGACTTATCGTAAATCTGCGGTTGAACAGTGGTCGGCGGGCGCTACCGGATTGGGTGTTCGCACGCTGGCTGATTTTCTGTTGCGTAAGTCGGAATAAGCGTAGTCAGGGCGTTTTCCTGCGGGAATAAGCCAACATAAGTAAAACAGGGAACGGTGATAAAATCACACGTTCCCTGTTTCGTTATGGCACAGTAAAGGTATAGCACAATGTGTTCAAAACGCCATCGGCGCGACCAAAGAAAAACACAGAATGACGATGACCGCTGAGGAGATGTATGGAATTTCTACCACAAAACAAGTTGGAACATGTGCTGATGAGCGCAGCGACGGAGCCTGCGTATCGGCCGGAGTTTTTTAACATTCTGCTGGAGTCCACGGTGTATGTTTTGGGACGCAGCGAAGGCGGTGATCTGGACGCCGCTTCTCTGGCAACGGGTGTGGATGTTGACCTTCAGCATTGGGAGCGGACGGATGGCGATTCTGCGATCCCATTTTTCTCGTCACTGGATGCTTTACAGCAAGTTATCAAGGAAGAACAAGGGTTTCTGGCATTGCCTGCCAGAACGTTGTTTGAAATTACGCAAGGCGCGACCCTGTTTCTGAATCCCAGACTGCCGTACGGCAAAGAGTTTCTGCCGCAGGAAATTGCGCATCTGCTGTCCGATGAGGGGGGCAGCCTGGTTGAGCAACATATCATTGATGGGGAAGGTGAAATCAGTATTAGTGCTGTGGAGCATGCGCCATCGCAGATGGTTGATTCGCTGACTCAGTTGTTCAAACAGCATCATCAGGTGCACCGTGCGTACCTGGCTCAGATTAAGGAAACGGGCGATGAAGCGCCGCACTGGTTGATTGGGCTTGATGCCGTCGGCGATGATATTGAGGCGATCATCCAGTCTGCAGGGGCGGTCGCGATGGATACACAGCCGGAGGCGTATCCGGTTGATATTTGTCTGGTGGATAACGACGAGCCCGGCATCAGCCATTTTTTGATTCGGCACACCACGCCTTTTTATGAGCGGAAATGGGGCAGTTTCCTGCGTGATTTCAAAAACGCGGACAGCGTCTGACGGCCATTGTGAATGCGCCGACGGAAAAGGAATCTTCCGCCGGCGCTAATGTTACCGGCAGCGGTAGCATACATAGTGGATGGTATCGCCATAACATGGAAATGCCGATTGGCGATGACCTCCCGTCTCTGATGCGTCACACACGGCCTGATGACGTGTTGAGGTAACGATTTCGCCCAATGATCAGGCGCCGACGGCGATAGGGACATCATCACGGCTGCCCCATTCACTCCATGAGCCGTCGTAAAGCGAAACGTTAGGGACGTCCAGTAGCGTCAATGCCAACACGATAACTGCTGCCGTGACGCCGGAACCGCAACTGGCGACGATGGGCCGACCGAATTCCACTCCGGCTTTGTGCAAAATGGTGGCGAGCTCGGCGTTCGGTTTCATGGTGCCGTTGGCGACCAGTGCATCCCAGGGGACATTCAGGCTGCCGGGAATATGACCGCGATGCAGGCCCGGACGCGGTTCGTCGACGTCGCCAAGGAAACGAGGGGCTGAGCGGGCATCGATAATCTGTGCGGAGCGGTCGCGACAAATGGCAAGTACATCATCACGATGGCGGATAACGGATGCATCCAGCACGGCATTAAATGTGACGGAAGGGCGTGTAATATCGCCTTGTTCTAGCGGATAACCTTGATGCTTCCATTCCGCTAACCCACCGGAGAGGATGACGATATGTTTCGCGCCAAAGGTTTTCAGCATCCACCATGCGCGCGGCGCAGAAAACAAGTTGCCTGAGTCATAGATAACCAATTGCTGTTGTTCACTGATCCCGAGCCGGGCCATCGCTTGTGCAAAGACGTCAGGCGTCGGCATCATGTGGGGCAGAGACGTGTTTGCGTCGGACAGTGCTTCGATATCAAAAAAAACGGCCCCTGGAATGTGCTCGGCGCGGTATTCAGCAGTAACGTCCCGGTTCGTTGCCCCTACAGGCAACATTCGTGCATCGATCAAAGTGATATCGTTGGTATTGAGTCGTTCAGTGAGCCAGGCGGCGGAAACAAACAGTGATGACGATGATGCAGACATAAAATCCCCCCACGTAAGGGCAATGCCGGGGAACGGAACAGCAGGGGCCCGGTAGATTGTGAACTCTTTCTGGGATTCCCTGATGACCGAACGACACAGGCACCACCGTGACGAAGCGCGATATTGCGCCTTGAGTAACAATGGCGGGTATTGTCAGTGATTTTACCGACTCCGACAAGCACCGTCACTGCACAGCGTTATCCTGCCAGGCGGTGGTATCAGCCGGTCTGTGTTCTGCATGGCGGGGGGTGAGGAAAAGAAACGGTGCGGGCAGATATTCGAGAAATTTATACGTTTTTTTAAAAGAAATGTTACATGGCGGTAGGCAATGCTGAATCACCATCCTATAATCTGCGCCGCTATAACCGGGCTGCCGGTATTATAATTATCTAACCGGTTGTTATCTGAATACTATTGGGTGAGGTCAATATGACGGTAGAACGTACCTTTTCGATTATCAAACCAAATGCCGTAGCCAAGAATGTCATCGGCGCTATTTACGCACGCTTTGAGAGCGCCGGATTCAAGATTGTCGCTGCTAAAATGCTGCATTTGACACGCGATCAGGCGGAAGGTTTTTATGCCGAGCATCAGGGCAAACCGTTCTTCGACGGTCTGGTGTCCTTTATGACCTCCGGGCCTGTAGTGGTACAGGTGCTGGAAGGGGAAAATGCAGTACAGCGCCATCGCGATATTATGGGCGCAACCAATCCCGCTAATGCACTGGCTGGCACGCTCCGCGCCGATTACGCAGACAGTTTTACTGAAAATGCCGTTCACGGTTCGGATTCCGTAGCGTCCGCCGAGCGTGAAATCGCCTATTTCTTCAGCGCCGACGAGATTTGTCCGCGTACACGCTAAGCGTTGTTTCGTCGCCGAGAAAAAATGCGGCTTCGGTAGCATCGCTGTTTTAAACTTTGTACAATGCCGCGCCCCGGATGAGCGCCTGCTCGCCTGGGCGTTTTTTTATATCATTTCTTTTCGCGCCATAACGTGTAGCAACGAGGCCATGAGTGACTATGTCTGAACACATCGTATCCCCCGCCGTTATGGCGTCTGAAACTGCCATCGTTAATGAAAAAACAGATGGAAAAATCAACCTGTTGGATCTCAATCGTCAGCAGATGCGCGCCTTTTTCGCCGCGTTGGGAGAAAAACCGTTTCGGGCCGATCAGGTGATGAAGTGGATCTATCACTACTGTTGCGACGATTTTAACCAGATGACCGACATCAATAAGGCGTTGCGTACCCGATTGCAGGAGATTGCGGAAATTCGTGCGCCTGATGTGGTGGACGAACAGCGCTCGTCCGATGGCACCATCAAGTGGGCTATTCTGGTCGATGGGCAGCGGGTGGAGACGGTTTATATTCCGGAAGATGATCGTGCGACGTTGTGTGTTTCTTCTCAGGTTGGATGTGCGTTGGAATGCAAATTCTGTTCTACCGCGCAACAGGGGTTCAACCGTAATCTGCGTGTTTCAGAAATCATCGGTCAGGTATGGCGTGCGGCAAAAATTATTGGCGCGGCCAAGGTGACTGGGCAGCGACCTATCACCAACGTGGTCATGATGGGCATGGGCGAACCTCTGTTGAATTTGACCAATGTTGTACCGGCGATGGAAATCATGCTGGATGATTTTGGTTTCGGCCTGTCGAAGCGGCGCGTCACGCTGTCCACTTCCGGCGTGGTGCCGGCGCTGGATAAGTTAGGGGACATGATCGACGTGGCGCTGGCGATTTCCCTGCATGCGCCGACGGATGAAATTCGTAATGAAATCATGCCGATCAACAAGAAATATGATATTGAAACCTTCCTGGCGGCAGTTCGGCGTTATCTGGATAAGTCCAATGCGAATCAAGGGCGTGTGACGGTGGAGTATGTCATGCTGGATCATATCAATGATGGTACGGAGCATGCTCATCAGTTGGCCGAATGTCTGAAGGATACTCCCTGCAAAATCAACCTAATCCCTTGGAATCCGTTCCCCGGCGCACCTTATGGCCGCAGTTCCAACAGCCGTGTCGATCGTTTTTCCAAAGTGCTGATGGAATATGGCTTCACGACCATTGTACGCAAGACGCGCGGCGACGATATCGATGCGGCCTGCGGGCAGTTGGCGGGGGAGGTCGTTGACCGTACCAAGCGCACACTGAAGAAAAAAATGGCCGAAGGAAGCACGATCGCTGTGAAAAGCATCTAAAAACGATGCAATAACTACCTGCATCTCCGGTCTGGCAGGTGATAAATAGGCGAACGAGGCATATGATACAGGGCTGTATCTTGCCGTTAATGAACGGCGAAACGTACCCGGTTTGTTCGGGCGCGTATAATGATTAAGGCTTAGCCAGGATGGCAGCGAGACAAGGAATGTTCAGGGATGAAAGGGATATATGGGCGGCTGTCGGTCGTTATTGTCGTGTTGCTGGCGGGTTGCACCCATTCGCTGCCGCAGACAGCCGCAACGGCGCTGTCGCAAACGCGACTCCAGCTCGGAATGGAGTATCTGGCTCGTAATAATCTGGCGGCGGCGCGGGATAATCTGCAAAAGGCGGAGCAGGTCGCGCCGGACGATTATCGAATTCAACTGGGCATGGCGCTTTACGAGCGGCGAATTGGCGAGAATCAGGCCGCAGAGCGGCGTTATCGGCACTTGCTGCAACGGATGCCTGAGAATAGCAGCGTCCTGAATAATTACGGTGCGTTTCTCTGTAGTTTAGGGCAGTATGTTGAAGCGCAGAGGCAGTTCGCCGCTGTATTGCAACTTTCTGATTACAATCAGGTTGCTGAGGCGACTGAGAATGCAGGATATTGCTTCCTCAATGCCGGTCATCCTGATGAAGCTCGCCGGTGGCTCGGTCAGGCGCTAAAGCGTGATCCGTCAAAAGGCCCCCGGTTGTTGGCTGAAGCGGAAAGCCGACTCGACGCCGGGCAACACGAGCAGGCGCTACTGCTCTTAAAGGTTTATCAGGCAGGGTTTTCGGCTACCGAAGAAAGTCTATGGCTGCAAATCCGTTTCGCCGCGCTGGCGAATCATCATGACGAGGTAAAACGTTATGGCGCATTGCTGGCGCGAAGTTTTCCACAATCCAAACAGTACCAGCAGTTTTTAGCTAATGAATACTGAAGCCACTCAAGATAATACTGCGTCAACCACAGTAACTCCCGGTGAACGTCTGCGTCAGGCCCGTGAGCAGTTAGGGCTCACTCAACAGGTTGTTGCCGAGCGCCTGTGTCTCAAATTGACCACCGTCCGTGAAATAGAAGACAACAACACGCCTGCTGGCCTTGCGCCGACTTTCCTTCGCGGTTATATCCGTTCTTACGCCAAACTGGTGCATATTCCGGAAGAGGAATTGTTGCCCATGTTGGAAAAGCATGTGATGCCTAGCCGAACGTCGACTGTTGCCGCCATGCCCGGTACTGCACTGGGTAAGACGCGCAAGAAGCGTGATGGCTGGTTGATGATGTTCACCTGGCTGATTCTGCTGGGGGTACTCGGATTGACGGTCGCCTGGTGGTGGCAAAACCATCAGGCTCAACAGCGTGAAATTAACTCCATGGTCGAACACGCCAACGCGCCGCAGTCCGGGAAAACGGTGCAGGATGCTGATGGTACGAGTGATCCTGAGCCGGTAGATACCGAAGATAACAATGCTGGCGATACGGCCAGTCGTACACCTGAGACGTCTGTTGCAGCGGTCGGCATGCCCGCTCAGCCTACAGTGGCAGGCGACACAAGCGCTCATGCAGTTGTCGCACCCAGCCAAGCGTCGGTTCAGCCATTGCTCAGCCCGGCGGCGGTTGCGCCCGCTACGGCAACGGCTACGGACGCAGCGGCGCCAAACAGCGTCATCATGCGTTTTTCTGCCGATTGCTGGCTGGAAGTCGTGGATGCGACGGGCAAAAAACTGTTCAGCGGCGTTCAGCGCAGCGGCGGGGTGCTGAATCTGGTAGGCCAACCGCCCTATCGTTTGAAAATTGGCGCGCCAGGTGCCGTCCAGGTTGAATTTCAAGGCAAGCCGGTAGATCTGAGTCGGTTTGTTAAAAGCCATCAGGTTGCTCGTATCACGCTGTCGGAACAGCAGTAATTCCGCGCTATCAGAGTCATGTGGAGAAGATGTAATGCATAACCCAGCACCCATCGTCCGTCGCAAATCAAAGCGGATTTACGTCGGTAAGGTGCCTGTCGGTGATGGGGCGCCGGTTGCCGTGCAATCGATGACCAATACCCGTACCACCGATGTTGAGGCTACGGTTAAACAGATTCGGTCGCTGGAGCGTGTGGGCGTTGATATCGTCCGTGTTTCCGTTCCCACGATGGATGCGGCGGAAGCGTTTAAACTGATCAAACAGCAGGTCGATGTGCCTCTGGTGGCTGACATTCACTTTGACTATCGCATTGCGCTGAAAGTAGCGGAGTACGGCGTTGATTGCCTACGTATCAACCCCGGCAATATCGGCAATGAAGAACGTATCCGTTCTGTGGTGGATTGCGCTCGCGACAAAAACATTCCCATCCGTATCGGCGTAAACGCCGGTTCTTTGGAAAAAGATTTGCAAGAAAAGTATGGCGAACCGACGCCTGAGGCGCTGTTGGAGTCCGCTATGCGTCATGTGGACATTCTGGATCGCCTGAATTTCGATACGTTTAAAGTCAGTGTGAAAGCGTCGGATGTTTTTCTGGCGGTACAGTCCTATCGTTTATTGGCTTCCCGTATTGACCAGCCTTTACACCTCGGGATTACCGAAGCGGGCGGCGCTCGCAGCGGCGCAGTGAAGTCGGCGATTGGCCTCGGTATGCTGTTGTCGGAAGGTATCGGCGATACGCTGCGGGTTTCTCTGGCTGCTGATCCGGTTGAGGAAGTGAAAGTCGGGTTCGACATTCTTAAATCGCTTCGCATCCGTTCCCGTGGCATCAATTTCATTGCTTGTCCAACCTGCTCCCGGCAGGAGTTTGACGTGATTGGTACGGTCAACGCGCTGGAACAGCGCCTGGAAGACATTATCACGCCGATGGATGTTTCCATCATCGGCTGCGTAGTGAATGGGCCGGGAGAAGCACTGGTCTCTACGCTGGGCGTGACCGGCGGTAACAAGAAAAGCGGCTTTTACGAAGACGGTGTGCGTCAGAGAGAACGTTTTGACAACGAGCAGATGATCGAACAGCTGGAAGCTAAAATCCGTGCTAAGGCCGCTATGCTGGATGAAAAACAGCGCATTGAAGTGAATGTCGTGGATAAATAAACGGCGGTGGGGCTGCGTGTGAACTGGCTCCCGATGTGATACCCGCCGTTATAGGCGGCATAACGTTGAAGCGATTGCGCCGTTCCTCCTATAATCGAACCTATTTTAAAAACGCATAGGGAACTGACGTGGCAAAGAATATCCAGGCCATTCGCGGTATGAACGACTACCTGCCCGCCGATACGGCGTTGTGGCAGCGTATTGAAGATAGTTTGAAACAGGTTCTCCGCAACTACGGCTATAGTGAAATCCGTACCCCTCTCGTCGAGCAGACCCCGCTGTTCAAACGTGCCATCGGCGAAGTGACCGATGTGGTGGAAAAAGAGATGTACACCTTTGACGATCGCAATGACGAGAGTCTAACCCTGCGCCCAGAGGGAACCGCGGGGTGCGTTCGCGCCGGGATTGAACACGGGATTTTGTACAATCAGGAACAACGCCTGTGGTATCTCGGCCCCATGTTCCGTTATGAACGTCCGCAGAAAGGGCGGTATCGCCAGTTTCATCAGTTGGGCTGTGAAGTGTTCGGCCTGAAAGGCCCGGATATTGATGCGGAACTCATTCTGCTGACTGCCCGCTGGTGGCGAGTGCTGGGTATCGACCAGCATGTCAGTCTGGAGCTCAACTCCATTGGCTCTCTGGAAGCTAGGGCTCGCTATCGTGATGCGCTGATTGCTTTCCTTGAACAACACAAGGAGCAGTTGGACGAGGACTGTCTGCGCCGTATGTATACCAATCCGTTGCGGGTGTTGGATTCCAAAAACCCGCAAGTGCAGGCTTTGCTCGATGGCGCACCGGTGATGGTTGATTATCTGGATGAAGAATCCAGAGAACATTTCAATGGCTTATGTGAACTTTTAACGCAGTCTGGCATCACATATACGATTAATCCGCGTCTGGTGCGCGGGTTGGACTATTACAACCGCACCGTTTTCGAATGGGTGACGTCTAGCCTGGGTTCCCAGGGGACGGTGTGCGGTGGTGGTCGTTACGACGGCATGGTGGAGCAACTGGGTGGCGCTGCTACGCCGGCGGTAGGTTTTGCGATGGGCATGGAGCGTCTGGTGTTATTGGTGCAGACTATCAATCCTGCGTTCACCGTACAGTCTGGCGTTGATGCGTATCTGATCTCTTCGGGAGCAGGAACGCAGCAGGCGGCCATTCGCTTGGCGGAAGAATTACGCGATGCTCTGCCCTGGCTGAAATTGATGACCAACTACGGCGGTGGTAATTTCAAAAAACAATTTGCCCGTGCGGATAAGAGCGGTGCCCGGGTGGCGCTGGTGCTGGGTGAAAATGAGGTCGCCGCCGGGCAAGTGGTGGTGAAGAATCTGACCAGTGGTGAACAGGAAGCCCTGGCACAGTCGGATGTCGTTGCACGTCTGGCTGCATTACTGGAGTGAGGAGAAGGGCAGCGTGGAAGTCTATACCACTGAAAGTGAACAGATTGATGCGGTTCGCCGGTTCCTTGTCGAGAATGGCAAGGCTCTGGCGGTTGGCGTCGTGCTGGGCGTCGGCGCTCTGGTGGGGTGGCGTTTCTGGCAAAATCATCAAGCAAGTACGGCAATGGCTTCTTCCATGGCCTATCAGCAGGCTATGGATACGCTGACTGCGGCTGCGGGCAAGCCGGAAAGTATTGCCGGGATTCAAAAATTCGCTGCAGAGGAGCATGGCAGTTATAGCGCGCTGGCATCGCTGTCTTTGGCGCGCCAGTATGCCGATCAGAATGATTTTCCTAAAGCTGAACAGCAACTGCGTCAGGCGTTGAGCCAGACCAAAGATGCTGACTTGCAGACTATTGTGAATTTGCGTTTGGCTCGCGTCTTGTTGCAGCAGAAAAAGGTGGATGATGCTCTGAAAATGCTAGATGCGGTTAAATCCGCCGGCTGGCTCGCCATGGCGGCAGATGTCCGCGGCGATGCGCTGGTCAGCAAGGGTGATACTCAGGGTGCGCGCAATGCCTATAATCAGGGCATTGCCTCTAATCCGCCGCAGGGGCTGCAATCCATATTGCGTATGAAACTGAATAACCTGTCCAGCTAAGAGGGACTCCATGCAATTGCGTAAAACACTTTTGGTCGGGCTGGTTTCTGTGATGCTGCTGAGCGGCTGTTCACTGTTTGATAACGAAGAAGACGTAGTCAAAATGTCTCCGTTGCCTCAAGTGACCAGTCAGTTCACGCCTACCAAGGTCTGGAGCCGTTCAGTTGGAAACGGTACCGATGAATTCTATTCGAATCTCCGCCCAGCCTGGCAGGACAACCGTGTTTATGCGGCCGATCGTCGCGGCACGGTAAAAGCCATGGATCTCAATAGTGGCGAAGAAAAATGGCGTGCCGATCTGTCAGAAAAAACCGGGCTATTGTCGAGCAACCGTTCGGCATTGTTGTCTGGCGGCGTTTCTGTCTCCGGCAACCATGTTTATGTCGGTAGTGAACGCGCTCAGGTCTTTGCTTTGAATGCGGATGATGGCTCTCAGGTATGGCAGACCAAGGTTGCGGGGGAAGTATTGTCCCGTCCGGTGGTCAGCGATGGCGTGGTGTTGATTCATACCAGCAATGGCATGCTGCAGGCGTTGAGTGAAACGGATGGCACTATCAAGTGGACGGCGAATCTGGATATGCCGTCGTTGTCGTTACGCGGCGAGTCTTCTCCGGTTGCCGCTTTTGGCGCGGCGATTGTCGGCGGCGACAATGGTCGAGTCAGCGCGGTGATGATCAATCAAGGGCAGATGATTTGGCAACAACGTATCTCCCAGCCGGGCGGCGCGACGGAAATCTCTCGTCTGAATGATGTGGATACTACGCCGGTAGTGGCTGGCGATGTGGTATACGCGCTGGGCTACAACGGCAATATGACTGCGCTCGATCTGCGTTCCGGTCAAGTGACCTGGAAGCGCGAAATGGGTTCAGTAAATGATTTTATTGTGGACGGTTCCCGCATTTATCTGGTGGATCAGGATGATCGCGTGGTTGCGCTCAATACCAGTGGCGGCGTGGTGGTCTGGAAACAGGGTGATCTGTTGCACCGCAATCTGACGGCGCCTGCGTTGTATAACGGCTATCTGGTGGTCGGCGATGCGGAAGGGTATCTCCACTGGATTGATACCACTGATGGTCGTTTTGTCGCACAGCAGAAAGTGGACAGTTCCGGTCTGCAGAGTAAGCCGGTTGTCGCCAGCGATAAACTGGTGGTTCAGTCCAAAAGCGGTGAGGTTTACGCATTCACTCGCTGATCCTGGCGTATATGTGATTTGCGCCCGTTTAACGGCTCCTGATGGTATCAGGGGCCGTTTCGTCTTTTATCATCAGCAACGAAAATTTGCTGTAACAAACTGAAATATAAGCAATGAGGTTGTAAGAATGATACCTGTCGTCGCGCTGGTCGGGCGCCCGAATGTGGGTAAATCCACACTATTTAACCGCTTGACTCGTACCCGGGATGCATTAGTGGCGGATTTCCCAGGGCTGACACGTGACCGCAAGTATGGTCGTGCCGAAGTGGAGGGCCACGAGTTCATTATCATCGATACCGGTGGTATTGATGGGAGTGAAGACGGCGTGGAGACACGTATGGCCGAGCAATCTCTACAAGCGATTGAAGAAGCTGATATTGTGCTGTTTTTGGTCGATGCTCGTGATGGTCTGATGCCTGCCGATCACGCTATTGCCCAGCATTTACGCACGCGCGAGAAAGCGACATTTCTGGTCGCCAATAAAGTTGACGGTATTGATATCGATACCGGAATTGCCGATTTCTATTCACTAGGATTTGGTGACGTCTATCCGATCGCGGCTTCGCATGGCCGTGGGGTAACGTCGCTGCTGGAAAGTGCGCTGCTGCCGTTTGTCGATGCGCGGGAGCCTGAACGCGAACTGACTGAAGAAGAAGAGAATGCGGCCTACTGGGCGGAGCAACTGAGCGAAGAAGAGGGGGAATCCGAAGAGGAAGACGCATTCCCAGTGCCAGCCGATCAGCCGATTAAATTGGCGATTGTCGGACGTCCGAATGTGGGCAAATCCACGCTGACCAACCGTATCCTTGGCGAGGATCGTGTGGTGGTTTATGACATGCCCGGTACGACACGCGATAGTATTTATATCCCGATGGAGCGCGATGAACGGGAATACATCCTGATCGACACTGCCGGGGTGCGTAAACGCGGCAAGATTACTGATGCAGTGGAAAAGTTCTCGGTTATCAAAACATTGCAGGCTATTGAAGATGCTAATGTCGTGCTGCTGGTGATCGATGCCCGCGAGGGGATCTCGGATCAGGATCTGTCGCTGCTGGGTTTCATCCTCAATTCCGGTCGTTCGTTAGTGATTGTGGTGAACAAGTGGGACGGCTTGTCGCAGGAGATCAAAGAGCAGGTTAAGGAAATGCTGGATCTGCGACTGGGTTTCATCGATTTTGCCCGTATCCATTTCATTTCAGCCTTGCATGGTAGCGGTGTCGGTAATCTGTTCGAATCGGTAAATGAAGCCTATGAATGCTCTACTCGCCGCGTTGGTACAGCAATGCTGACCCGCATTATGCAAATGGCGGTGGACGATCATCAGCCGCCGTTGGTGCGCGGGCGCCGTGTGAAGCTGAAGTACGCTCATGCCGGCGGTTACAACCCACCGATTGTGGTGATCCACGGCAATCAGGTGAAGGACTTGCCGGATTCTTACAAGCGCTACCTGATGAATTATTACCGTCGTTCGCTTGATGTAATGGGAACGCCTATCCGTATTCAATTCAAGGAAGGGGAAAACCCCTATGCCGGCAAGCGCAATACGCTAACTGCCAGCCAGCAGCGAAAACGTAAACGTTTGATTCAACACATCAAGAAAGGCAAATAAGACAGATCGGGGTTGGTGCTACCACCCCGGTTTTTTTATGGACTACATCCCTATAGCCTGCATGGCGTGTTATCGAAACGCATAGGATGTTTTTTATGCCGTGCGCGTCGGCATTGTGACAGGTTCGGTGTTTATTAAGTATGACGAAAAGCGGAGTCGTGATATGGAGGCATATTGCCCAGAGTGTCGGCAAACCATGCAGTGGTGCAACGCCGAGCGGTTCTATTGCGTTTCCTGCGAACGGCCGTTTGAGCGCCAGGCATTGTGTCCGGAATGCCGGTTACTGCTGCAGAGACTAAAAGCCTGTGGGGCGGACAGTTATTTCTGTCAGCATGGTCATGGGCTGATATCCCGCTCCCGCGTTATTTTTTGTTATCAGCCGGTGCCGTCGGAGTGAATAGCGTAGAACAGTAACAGGCGCCAGTGTGTGATTGGCTGGCGCACGTACCGACGAGCGGTGGTTACTGCTTTTCAAGTTTGTCGTAATAGTCGTGTTCGTTCAGGATACCGGTATCAACCCCGACTTGATGCCAAGCTTGCAATATGATATCAGCCACCACTTTGTTGAATAACTGCTCGGCGTGTTCGACGGTCAGCTTGGCGAAGATGGAAAAATCCGCATTGGCTGGCAGGTTGCTGTCGCACATGGCGGCATACCAGATTTGTCCCGCCTTTTCCCAAGAATGCCCGCCGAGCGCCATCGCCACCAGATAGAAAGCCCGGTTGGGAATACCGGCGTTAAGGTGTACGCCGCCGTTATCTTCACGGGTGTTGACGAAATCGCGCATGTGGGCGGGTTGTGGATCCGTACCGATCAGCAGGTCGTCATAGGCAGTTCCCGGGCGGGCCAATGAACGTAGCCCCTTGCCGTCAATATCCTCGGTAAACAAACCGGCGCCAATGATCCAGTCGGCCTGCTGCACGGTTTGTTTTAATTGGAACTGTTTGATCATCGAACCGAAAATATCAGACAGTGATTCATTCAACGCCCCTGACTGACGGGAGTAAATCAGACTGGTTTCATGGTCTATAAGCCCGTGTACCAGCTCATGACCGACGATATCCACAGCGATGGTAAAGCGATTGAAGATCTCGCCGTCGCCGTCACCAAACACCATCTGGCGCCCATCCCAGAATGCGTTTTGGTAGTTTTTGCCGTAATGAACGATTCCTTTTAATGCCAACCCTTTGTTATCCAATGAGTTTCGTCCAAATACTTGCCAAAAGAAGTCATAGGTAGCACCAAGATGGTTATAAGCCTCTTCGACGGCAATATCACCATTGCCGGATTGCCCTTCCGCACGGATTAATGTGCCGGTCGGCGGTTGCAGGCTCTGATTGCCGGCATTGAGGATGGTGCGCTGGGGTTTACCGCCCAAACGTTCTTCATGATCAGGATATGGCGTCGCTGGCTCGACCATCAGTGACTGAACGTGCATCAAAGTCCGCTGGGCGCAATAGCGCTGTTCGTCAGAACCATTGTTGATAATCCGGTGCAGTATGTAGGGCGGAATGATGCTACGGACAGACTTCATTCGTGATCTCCTTATGCATGACTAAGTATGGCTCGTAACAGATGATCGAGGGGTCTATTACTTTGCTTAGGTAGTAAGTATAGACAGAATAATTAGCGCTGTCCCTTATCAGGCCTTGCCTGTAGCCGGACTGTCACGATGTTCCGGCGTATTTCAGTCAGTCGTTTTTCGTGTTTTGGAACGGCGTTTTGGCGCAATGCTGGAGGATAACGCCTGCACGTCGGTTATCCGGCTTTCGACCCATCCATCCTGTAAGCGGGTTTTCAACGTATCGCCGAGACTGGCCTGTCGAGTTTGGGTCAAGACTTGGCCGTCAGCTGCTGTCGTTACGCTATAACCACGAGCCAGCGTTGCCAGCGGGCTTACCGCTTCCAGATGGGAACATAATTCGCCAAAGCGCTGTTTTTGCTGGCCTAATTGTTTTTCCAACAGAGATTGCAACCGATAACGAAGTTGTTGCAGTTGCTGGTGGGCGCGATGTAATCGCGGTTGTGGTTGTTGTTGCATCAGGCGCTGAAAGGCGCGTTCCTGACGGCGCTGCGCCTGGCGTAGCTGTTGTTGCACTGCTTCATCCAACCGTTGGCTCAGGCGGATTAGCTGTGTTTGCTGGCGAGCCAGACGCAACTGGGGGTGTTGCTGTTGCAGGCGGTGATGCAATCGGGAAAAACGCTGTTGGCAGTGGGCAAGGTAGTAATCCATCGCCATATCGAGCCGTTGGCGCTGAGTCTGCAGCCTGCTCCGCAATTCCGTCTGGTCGCGACTGACCAGTTCTGCAGCGGCGGACGGTGTTGGGGCGCGCAGATCGGCGACAAAATCGGCAATGGTGACGTCAACTTCGTGCCCGACAGCACTGACGATCGGGATGTTGCTGGCGAAGATGGCGCGGGCGACACGCTCGTCGTTAAAGCTCCATAGATCTTCCAGTGAACCGCCGCCACGGCCGACGATCAAAACGTCGCACTCCTGTCGTTGGTTGGCTAATTCAATGGCGCGGACAATCTGCAATGGCGCTTCAACCCCCTGTACTGCTGTGGGGTAAACCACCACTGGCAGCGAGGGATCGCGTCGCTGTAAAACATGCAAAATATCATGCAAGGCTGCGCCGCTGGCGGAGGTGATAACACCGATCCGGTACGCCGGTTTGGGTAACGGCTTTTTATGTTGTTGATCGAATAGCCCTTCGGCGGATAACCGTTGCTTCAAGTGTTCGAACTGCTGTTGCAGTAGGCCATCCCCCGCCGGATGCATACTGTCCGCCAGCAACTGATAATCCCCCCGGGGTTCGTAAAGTGTTACGCTGGCGCGGATTAACACCTGCTGACCATTCTGTGGTCGAAAAACCACCCGACGATTGCTAGTGCGGAACATGGCGCAGCGCACCTGAGCGCGTTCATCTTTCAGGGTGAAATACCAATGTCCAGAGGCTGGTTGAGATAAGTTGGATATTTCGCCGGAAAGCCAGATCAGGCCCATTTCGCTTTCCAGCAGCTGTTTTACCGTCTGATTCAGGCGGCTGACAGTAAAAATAGCGGACAAGGGAAGTTGAGACATTGTGAGCTAGATCAGAAATTTAAATGAAGGTTAATCTGCCAATACTACTAGTCGTAAAGAGGTTCGCAAGCATTTTTATAAAATAGTGCTGGAGGCAATCGATTTCGGCCTGTATAATGCCACGGCAATATTTTATCTAACCCCCAACCAAAATTTTGGTGAGATATTGCCCATGTTACGTATCGCTAAAGAAGCATTGACCTTCGACGACGTCCTTCTTGTTCCTGCCCATTCTACTGTTCTGCCTAATACTGCTGATCTGAGCACACAATTGACTCAGCGTATTCGCCTGAATATCCCTATGTTGTCCGCTGCTATGGATACAGTCACTGAGTCCGATCTGGCGATCGCGCTGGCTCAGGAAGGCGGTATTGGCTTCATCCACAAAAATATGCCCATCGAGCGCCAAGCGGAAGAAGTCAGCCGGGTGAAACGCCATGAAAGCGGTGTCGTGGTCGATCCCCAAACCGTCACGCCGGAAACGACGCTGCGTCAGGTCAGGGAACTGACTGAACGTAATGGTTTTGCCGGTTATCCGGTAGTGACTGAACACAATGAGCTGGTGGGGATTATCACCGGTCGTGATGTGCGTTTTGTTACCGATCTGGATCGCCCTGTCAGTGCCGTCATGACGCCGAAAGAGCGTCTGGTGACGGTAAAAGAAGGTGAGGCCCGTGAGGTGGTGCTGCAAAAAATGCATGAACGCCGCATCGAAAAAGCGTTGGTGGTCGACGGCCAGTTTCATTTGGTTGGCATGATCACCGTTAAAGATTTCCAGAAAGCCGAACGTAAGCCGAATGCTTGTAAAGACGAACATGGGCGTCTACGTGTAGGGGCGGCGGTGGGCGCCGGTGCGGGCAATGAAGAGCGTATCGACGCACTGGTGGCGGCCGGCGTCGATGTGTTGTTGATAGACTCTTCTCACGGCCATTCCGAAGGCGTGTTGCAGCGCATCCGTGAAACCCGCGCCAAATATCCGGATTTGCAAATCATCGGCGGTAACGTGGCGACTGGCGCTGGTGCACGCGCGTTGGCCGAAGCCGGCGTGAGTGCGGTGAAAGTCGGTATCGGCCCTGGCTCAATCTGTACGACCCGCATCGTAACCGGCGTGGGTGTACCGCAGATTACGGCGATTTCCGATGCGGTCGAAGCACTCGAAGGTACCGGAATTCCGGTGATCGCCGACGGCGGCATCCGTTTCTCCGGCGACATCGCCAAAGCCTTGGCGGCGGGAGCTTCCTGCGTCATGGTTGGCTCGATGTTAGCGGGTACCGAAGAATCTCCGGGGGAGATCGAACTGTATCAAGGGAGGGCGTTCAAGTCCTATCGCGGCATGGGGTCGCTGGGCGCGATGTCCAAAGGCTCGTCTGATCGTTACTTCCAGTCTGATAACGCGGCGGACAAACTGGTACCGGAAGGCATCGAAGGCCGCGTGGCTTATAAGGGTCGCCTGAAAGAGATCGTGCATCAGCAGATGGGCGGCTTGCGCTCCTGCATGGGCTTGACCGGTTGCCCGACCATCGAAGCGTTGCGCACCAAAGCGGAATTTGTTCGCATCAGCGGCGCGGGTATTCAGGAAAGCCACGTACACGACGTCACCATTACCAAAGAGTCGCCGAATTACCGCATGGGCTAAGGGTAACGGCAGGCTGATTTATGTCACCGAACCCGGTAAACTCGCCGGGTTCAATTTTTCTTTCGCTTCAATCCGTAGTGGAATACGCCTCTCATGACAGAAAACATTCATCAACACCGCATTCTTATTCTTGATTTCGGTTCGCAATACACGCAACTGGTAGCACGCCGGGTGCGTGAGCTGGGGGTGTACTGTGAACTGTGGGCGTGGGATGTGACCGAAGCGCAGATCCGCGAATTTAACCCGAACGGCATCATCCTTTCCGGCGGCCCGGAAAGCACTACCGAGTACAATAGTCCGCGTGCGCCGGAATATGTTTTCCAGGCCGGCGTGCCGGTACTGGGCGTATGTTACGGCATGCAGACCATGGCGATGCAACTGGGCGGTCAGGTTGAAGGTTCCAGTGAGCGTGAATTCGGTTATGCGCAGGTGGAAATCAAAACACCAAGCGCGCTGATTCGCGACATTCAGGATGAGGTCAGCGCTAGCGGCGTACCGCTGTTGGATGTGTGGATGAGCCACGGCGATAAAGTCACCGCTATTCCGGCTGATTTTGTTACCGTCGCCAGCACCGATACCTGCCCGTATGCCATCATGGCGAATGAAGAAAAGCGCTTCTACGGCGTACAGTTCCATCCGGAAGTCACCCATACCCGTCAGGGGCAGCGGATGTTAGAGCGTTTTGTCCGTGATATCTGCCAGTGTGAAGCGCTGTGGACCCCGGCCAAAATCATCGATGACGCGGTTGCCCGTATCCGTGAGCAGGTGGGTGCAGACAAAGTGATCCTGGGTCTGTCCGGCGGTGTTGATTCATCCGTCACCGCGTTATTGTTGCATCGTGCGATTGGCGATCGCCTGACTTGCGTGTTTGTCGATAACGGTCTGCTTCGCCTGAACGAAGCCGAGCAGGTGATGGATATGTTCGGCGATCAGTTCGGTCTGAACATTGTCCATGTCCCGGCGGAAGAGCGTTTCCTGTCGGCGCTGGCGGGTATCGACGACCCGGAAGCCAAACGTAAAACCATCGGTCGCGTCTTCGTTGAGGTATTTGATGAAGAGGCAGGCAAGCTGACCGATGTGAAATGGCTGGCACAAGGCACTATCTATCCGGATGTGATCGAGTCTGCCGCTTCCGCCACCGGCAAGGCGCATGTCATTAAATCGCACCACAACGTCGGCGGTTTGCCGGACGACATGGCGCTGGGGCTGGTTGAACCGCTGAAAGAGTTGTTCAAAGATGAAGTGCGCAAAATAGGTCTGGAACTGGGTCTGCCGTACAACATGCTGTACCGTCATCCGTTCCCGGGGCCGGGGCTTGGCGTGCGGGTGCTGGGCGAAGTGAAGAAAGAGTATTGCGACCTGTTGCGTCGCGCCGATGCCATCTTCATCGAAGAACTGCACAAGGCTGAGCTGTACGATAAAGTCAGCCAGGCGTTCACGGTGTTCCTGCCGGTACGCTCCGTTGGTGTGATGGGTGACGGTCGCAAATATGACTGGGTTGTCTCGCTGCGTGCGGTCGAAACCATCGACTTTATGACCGCGCACTGGGCACACCTGCCGTATGATTTCCTTGGCCGCGTCTCCAACCGCATCATCAACGAAGTCGACGGTATTTCCCGCGTGGTGTACGACGTATCGGGTAAGCCGCCGGCGACGATCGAGTGGGAATGATCCTGCGTCTGGCATAAACTGGCACTAACAGGCATAAAAACACATCTAAGCCCGCGTAATAGCGGGCTTTTTGTTGTCTATAGAAAACCCCATATAGACTGGGGGGCGTAAAGCGTCCAGTGTTGGGGCGGATATAAAAACCCTTTTTGGTTTGTCAAAAACACCTTGTGTAAGTATCCCGTTTAAACCGGACACTTCACCAGTAAGACATAGTCATAGAGCTATGTTTAAGGAGTGTCCTGTGCAAAGAATCGAAGTGATCACTGGCGAGCAAAAGCGCCGTCGTTATACTCCCGAAGAGAAAGCCCGTTTTGCTGCACTCGCCATGCAGCCCGGCTACACAGTCTCACTCGTTGCCTGGCAATATGGCACCACACCCAGTCTTCTTTTTAAGTGGAAACGGCTCATGAACGATGGTGGGAAGTCTGCGATCGCCGCTGGCGACGAGGTGGTCAGCGTCTCCGCGGTGAAAGCGCTGGAGAAAAAAGTCAAACAGCTTGAACAAATGCTGGGCCGCAAAACGATGGAAGCCGAAATCCTTCGGGACGCGCTTGAGATAGCCCAGGCTAAAAAGTTGATATCGCGCATGCCATTGCTGCCACCGGACGATACACCCTCATCCGAATAGCCGAAGTGCTCTGCGTATCGCGTTCGAATCTTTATGAACGGCTGCTGAAAAAACGCCAGCACCGATCAGCACGTTACAGCAAAGATGATGATGCCCGACTGTTACCGCTTATCCGCCAGATATGCAGCGAGCGGGCGACAAACGGCTACCGGTGTGGGGTCAGTCCACTTTGATGATGCTCAAGCTGGAACTCTATAGTGTATTTTTTCTATCTATTGAAACGTAACCCCCTATTCGTTGAATGTCCAACTTTCGGGGGGGGCTTCAGGCGTGCGGGATTTATCTCGTTCCTAAGGCTTCATTGAGCAAAGTGAAAGGTTGATAGCCGTTTTGTAAGTAGGAGTAATCGTCGGTTAGCTGCTGAACATCTTCACACCATAGAACTACACCTAATACCCGGTCGGACGAGCTGGTAGGGGCACTCAGCTCAGCTCCGGCGGCATGGCGCCAGAACAATTCATGCTCAACGCTCAAATCAGGAACGGAGCACTGCTCAATTACTCCGGGGCGGGGAGGGAAAAACAGCCATGCGGCATACTGCTGAAACTGACTGCTCAACTGGGGAGGCACTTCACCCAGTTGAGCCATAAAGTGCAGTTCCTCAATATTAATCCCGTAGGCTTTTTCCAACATTTTAGGAATAAATGCACCAGCAGAACGGGCCGCTATTTCAAGAAAAACCAGCTGACCATCGGTACGTTTAAATATTTCATGATGAAATGCGCCATCCGGTAACGGTGTCAAAGAATTCAGAACGTCGCGATTAAACTGCTCGAGTGCAGCATAATCAGCCATATCCTCAGACATCAGCGTGCTGCCCATTGATAATCCCAACAGAGCTTCTGCATTAGGTCGGTTATAACGTGAGACGAACGTTAATAGCACCTCTCCTTGGCTTATAAGGGTATCGACATGGAAAAGCTCTCCCTCAATAAACTCATCAATTTCGTAGTTATCATATTCAGCGTGCTCACTGCACCACTTCATCAGTTCACTACGGGAATGAATTTTCCGTGCATCTTCACTCCCAGCAGAATCGATCTGTTTTGTAAACAACGGGTAGGTAAGTTTTTCTTCAACAAAATTTAGCCAACTTTCTGCGCCACGTTTATAGGCACCAGGATCAAACGCCACATGGCCGGGGATTGAAATACCAGCCAGAGAAACCCTGTTCTTCATAACCAGCTTGTTTATAAAGGGTAATATATCTGCGGGTTTTGTGCCCCTAACACCGTTTATCTCACGCAGTTGGGCAGCAATATCCAGGCTGTGTTCATCCTTAGCGATAAAGACCAAATCAGAGCAAGTAATCTTCTGCTTACTCGCTATATCCGCGACAGCCAGCTGACAGCCAGGAGGCGTAAATTCAGCAACCCCGACCACAGACGAAAACACTGGCAGATAATCTTTGGGTATTGCCGCAATATTTTCCTGTGGCACCAGCAGATGAAAAGCATATTTTTCACCGAGCGACTCCGAAAGCCTTAGCCAGTTTGCGTGGAAACCAGGAGCAGCCTGCACTACGATAACATTCACTTTCATCTTCACATCCAGTCCTTAAGAGAGTTGACGAACAGGAGAACACCAAATGGCCAGCGCCACTCCAATCTGCACCAGTGCACAGATCAGAAAAATTGTCGCAGTACCTGTCAGGTTGACAATATATCCCGATAAAACAAGGCTAACCGGCATCCCGACCTTAGAAATCATGCCGGTAATTCCGGTGATCCTTCCCATCACATTTTTTTCGAATGCTTCCTGGCGGTAAGTCCACACGCAGATACTTGTCATAATACCAATTGTGCTGGTCCAGAATAGCGACAAAGCCAACGAGAGAGTTGTGGGGAATATAGCTACTGTAATAAAGCCCAGCGCCTCAAGAGCAATGGTGTAAATAAATAACCGTCCCAAGCCAATTTTGAGTCTTAGTTTATCTGAGAGCACAGATCCAACCACTCCCCCCAGCCCAGTAAGTGCAAATAAATAACCAACATAAGAGTCAGAGAGCGTCAGGGTATCTTTGGCGAAGAATATAATTTGTAAGGTAAAAACTGAGCCTGTGGCGTTAAGGAACATAATGGCCAGCGAAATTAGCCACATTGGACGATTTTCTCGCAAAATTTTCCAGCCAGATGCCAGTGACGTCAGAATAGGCGGATGGTGAGTATCAATCACCTCGTGATAATCCAGCCGCAGTAAAACTAAAGCGGAAAAAATAATTAAGGCAATAACAACTAGAAAAGAGTTCTGTATTGAGGAGAACAGGAATATTCCTCCAGCCATAACTGGCCCGACAGCATCGAAAAAGCTGTATAACCCCCCCATTCTGGCAGTGGCTATATTGAGCTGATATAACGGAATAACCTGTTTGATCATAGTGATACGGGCATTATTATAAGCATTGTCTAACGCCATCATCAGAAAAGCGCAAGGAATTAACAGCCACAGAGGATTGTGCAGATAACTCACCGAGAGCCAGGTTATCGCCAGAATAAACACTTGGCCCAGCAACATAACTAACGACCAATTTTTCTTATTAAAACGATCGACAACAACCCCTATAATTGCTGCCAGAAAAATATGCGGAATAAATTCTATTGCTCTCACCCATCCCATAACTTCCGTAGAGCGGGTTAATTCATACACCAGCAGAGGTAAGGCTAGTGCATAGATCTTCACGCCCATATTTACAAAAAACGCCGTACCATACAGGGTAATAAAAGAGCGGTTAGCCCAGATATTTTTGTTTTCTAAACCGATATCATTCTGCATAAAACTACCTTGTTATTGAGACAGCGCGTTAATTTTTAAGTAATCCAATAAACCAGAATAATCAATTGTCTGTAGACTATCATCATGGTGGCTGAATACTTTCGCTGTCCCTCGCTCTAGGTCATGACGACTAATAAATACCAGGCAAGGAATGGAAAGTCGCGCTCTCTCTTGGTAATGGAATCTAGCGTTTGAGAAAGTCACATCGTAGACTCTGATGTTGTTGTCACGCAGCATTTGCAGAAATTCATCTGTCTGCCCCTGGCTTATAAGCTCACTGTCCAGGCATAGCATTACATCCGCAGCAGATATTTCCTGTTCATCAGCAGACACTTTTTTCAGCCGATGAGGAACAATGACGGATGAATAAAGCGCGGTATTTTCCTCCATAAAGCCACTGGCATATTGATGGTAAACACCGCCATCGCCGAAGCGAACTGTTCTACTGGCATCCAGAATTTCATACATCAATCCATCGTGAAATTCGAATGCGTGAAAATTGAACAAATCGGCGTAAACAAAAAACTCCGCTGCTGTCTGAAAATAGTCCGTTAAAATAAAGATTTCATCGAGAAGATGAACCTGTTCAGAGAATAACTCACTGATTTTACAACGTACAAGTTGATAATCAGCAGAAGATAAAAGGTTGCCGGATAAAAGGGTCAACAACCGTAATGAGCGCTCATCAGTCAACTGCCCGGTAAGATAATCTAACGCTTCGTTACCTGATAAACGGGCAAGATTTTTGAAGATCTCCGCGCTTTCCCTTTTTTTATCCGGTGCCGCAATGATTAACGCCTTCCAAAAGCGGATATTGTTAATACCGATACATGCTTTGGCCTTACCCGCAAGTAGCTCACGAGAAATAGATAGCATCCTTTTGCAAGCATGGACATCCGACGGATGGAAACGGGCTGATTTCGGATGAACTTCTGTCACCCCGAGAAAGTGGAAGTGTCTTAATGGCTGACGGGAATAGCGGAAAATATCACAAAAGAAGCTATATCTGCCGTGCATTTTTTTATCTGTTGCATACATACGGAGCATCGACGGAGTCGAGTCCGCATTTAGGGCCAGAGAGCGCTGTTTTTGATCGTTAAACTGATAAATTCTCTGGCTAGAGGCGTTATTCTCCCAAGTGAATGTTTCCTCAAATCCTACCGGTGAAAGTGCGACAGGCAGAAAACCATAGCGGCTACTGATAGCATGCCACTCTTGTTGAAGCTTCAGGAAAAAACTCCATTCATTTTTACCCCGGTCGCTCATTCCTCTGGGTAAATTAAACCGTTTGCTCATACCACGGCCTTTGTTGATATTATTTTAATGGACTCTGCAACTTGGTTTGAGAATACATCCAGATCGTTCTCATCGTCTGAGACCGTAATGAAATAGCCAAGTCGGCTTTTTGAGTCGCTCACTTCCGGAGTCATTTCCATTCCCCGCGGCTTGTCGATTACCACTTCAACCAACGTATTCTTATCGCTGGAAACAAAAGGAGCTGACGGTGCGGAGCGCCACTGATTATCCCGCAGGAATAGTACCTGCTGTTCAGCGTTTTCAACTTTAACATCGCTGAGTGTACCGGATTCAGGGCTGATAAATACCTGCTTGGCATAGCGCTGATAAGTAATATCTGAACTGAAATTTTCGTTCAGTGCGATAGAAACAGCCATGTCTTCAAACGAAACGCCCGTCGCCAACTGAAAAAGATATAAAATCATATCTCCAGGACCTCTGGCGGCAATCTCCATCAGCCATATACGATTATGCTGATCAATTTTAAATTCAGCATGAGTAATACCTGACAAAAATGATAGTCGCTCAATAATCCACTGATTAGTTTCCCGCAGTGAAACGTGCATTTGCTCAGACAGTGACCGTGCCGGAATGGTATGGCTCATCTCGACAAAATTATCGCTACTCTGACAGTTAGTTGTTTTTTCGGTGATGTTTGTTACTATCACTTTCCCGTCAACAATAGCAGATTCAACCGAATATTCCGGTCCCTGAATAAAGGATTCCAATAATAAGCACTCGTCATCCTGATACTGATCGAGAACCGCGCTCAAATCATCATTACTGCGTATAAGATGAACACCTGAACTGCCACTGCGCCCCGTGGGTTTTATGACAAAAGGATACGCAACAGGTACCTCATTTTGCAGCTTCGGTTTACTGCTGGAGGTAAATGCCGGGCTGACTTCAGGGAGGAAATATCGTTGTAATAACTTATCGCGGCAAATCAGTGCCGCTTTAATGCCGGAACCAGGTAAAGAATAGCGCTCACAAATGAAAGCAATTGGCGCAACAAAATCCTCAATCATTGAGATAGCAGCGCTGATGGTATATTTCTCACTCCACTTCTGCACTATATGCAAAATTGACGGGAGGTCATGGGGGCTTGCTGCATGATATTCTGAAATATCAGCAAAAAAAGAGTCGATTATGCTACTATAACTATTTATTAACCGAGTGGTATTTTGATTATCATCATCCAGGCTGAGTATTTTGAAACCACGATTTTTTAGCGACGATATCCATTGAGGGTATTTAAATGAAAATATACCACCAGCTAGGATGACTGCCTTATCCTTTGACATTTCTTTTCTCCTTTAAAGATTGCATTGCCAGAAATGCGTCTATTTCTTCTGCCAGCAAACCAATATTCATATCACTCATTAGGCTGTAATGGTCGCAATCAATACTGAGTTCTTTAGTAATATTCGATAGAAAAGCGTCCCAGCCCCAGAACTTTCGCACATAATTGCTAATTGGCAAATAATGCGGCTGGTCTTTCTTTTTTGCCGTGACATAGAAAACCGGAAAGCTTGCGGGTTGTGCATTGTGCAGTGAGAGTATTCTTTGGTTGAATTTAAAAATCTGAAAACGGTTAAGTAACAGCGGCGTCCATTCTAGTTGTGCTTCACTGATGCTATCAAGGCCGAGATCGTGGATAAACCACGCCTTAAGCTCATGTTCGGTCAGTGATTGCAAATAGCCTGGCAGCGGCGAGTCCAGCATGGTGAGGGAAACATTCAGCCCCTGACTCTGTAAATAATTTGCCATGTGTTGGCCAATCACACCTCCCATCGACCAACCGACCACATTGATATGTTGAAAGCTATGCCCACTGAGCAGTGTTGTTGCTAAGTCTTCGGCAATATCGGCCAGACTGTGACCATTTACGCTGTAGTCCCTGTCATAATCGGCTTCGGTTAAAATGATGGTGTCATCGGTATACAGTCGGTCGATCAACTCACGGTAACAAAGACTTGACCCGCCGATAGGGTAGATAAAGACACATGCTGAATCGGGGCGACCTTCTTTGACAACCATTACATTATTTTGCGGCAGCCGATTACCGTCGATAAAACGACTCAGTTGGCTGATACTGGCCAACTGATAAAAGGTTCCCAGCTCTATTTTTATACCAATACGTTGCCTGATTTCACTGAGCACTCTTAAGGCATTAAAAGAATTGCCGCCAAGCTCGAAAAAATGTAAATCCGTATCAGGATCCTCAATTCCCAATATCTTCTGCCAAATCTCTGCCAGCATCCGGGCAGTGGGGCCAGAGATATCTGTCGAGACAGGCTCGCGGCTTCGCCACGGATGAGCCGTGGTGAGTGACTTTCTGTCAACTTTCCCATTGACCGTTAAAGCCACTTGCTCCATCAGATACCAAGCGGATGGCTGCATGTATTCAGGTAACTTTTCAGCTAACTGCCGACGAACATCAGCCAAATCAGCCGTGGCTTCTACCATCACCCATGCGGCTATAGCTATATCGGCGAAGTCGCTTCCTGTAGTATTAACAACCGCCCGGATGATGCCCCTGCAAGACTCCAGTGCCGACTCGATATCACCCAGCTCAATGCGATAACCTCGTATTTTTACCTGATTATCTTCTCGGCCAAGAAATTCAATCAGCCCATCCCTACAGTAACGCCCTTTATCGCCCGTTTTATACAGTCTTTCTCCACTAACTGGATGGAGAATAAAAGCAAGCTGAGTTTTTTCGTCATTATTAAAGTACCCTTTCGCCAGACCTTCCCCACCAATAAAGATATCGCCCTGAATAAAGGGCAAGCAGTCATGAAGTTCATCATCCAGCACATATAATTGTTGATTGGCCAATGCGTTGCCGTAAGGAACGCTTTGCCAATGTTCCAGCCGTGTATTGATGGGGTAATACACAGACCAGATTGCCGCTTCCGTGGCACCGCCTAAACTGACCAGTTGCAGGGGATGCTGGCTCTCTAAAACGTGCTGGACCAGACTCAGCGGAATCCAGTCACCACTTAGCATCACCAGTCTCAGGCTAGCAGGAATGGTTAAATTTTCCCGCCGGATATACTCCAGCAGCATCTGGAATAATGCCGGAGAAGAGTTCCAGATGGATACCTGATTATTCAGCACATCCTGATACCATACCGCAGGATCATTGCCCGTGCCTCCGTCAGGAAGGCATAACGAAGCGCCAGCGAAGAAAGTGCCAAAAATATCGTAGACCGACAGGTCAAAACTCAGCGCAGAGACACCATAAATCACGTCCTGCCTAGTTACATTAAATTTCCGGTTAATGTCGAGACAGGTATTCACTGCTGCCCGGTGGGAAACCTCAACGCCTTTGGGGATTCCAGTCGAACCTGAAGTAAAGATTATATAGGCCGACAGTTCACTGTCTCCCGGCTCGGGCAGCAATACAGGCGATTCTCTGGTACGCAAAGACTGTGTTAACTCATCAACCATCACTATTTTCAGCGAAGGAAAATTGTCCCGCATAGCGAGATAGGCATCCCGACAGACCAACATCACTTCACACTGTGCCGTGTCGATAATCGTCCGGACACGTGCCAGTGGCTGTCCCGTTGCAAGCGGTAAATAGGGCTGATGATTCAGTTGAACAGCCAGAACCGCCACAATCTGCTGCCAGCTTTTTTCCATATACACCGCGACAGGTTTGGTTGAAAGGCAGCCAGTCGCAGCCAGAGTCTCTTTGATCTGAAATGCATAGCTCAGCATTTGCTGATAAGTAATTTTATCAACCCCGCAGCGTAGGGCGACTTTGTCCGGCGCTGCCTGAGCATTATCTATCAAGCCCTGCGTCAGCAGTCCATCTGCAGTTTCACAGGCAGTGTCGCGCGCCGCCGACAGTGCTGTGCGGAATGTGTTTGAAGGAGGAGGCGTTAAAATGCTGTGCCAGTTTGTTGTTTCGGCCAGTAGCGCAGACAGTAACTTGCTGTAGGCGTGAAACATCTCATCCATTAACCCCGGATAGAACTTATCGCGGCGATAGTCCCAATGCACAATGAGATTATTTTCATGATCTTCGAATACCTGATTATCCAGCCAGACCTGAGGGGTTTCTAAATAGGAGTAGCGGGTGGTTTTGCCATACCAATGGAAAGGCCCGCTGGCTGTATCTTGAGCGTTTACTACAGTATCCAGTCCGCTGGCGAAAACAAAGGGGATAGCGGGTTGATTGCCAGTGCTGGGGATCGTGGCAAGCTGCAATGCCTCTACGCCGCTAATTGCGGCATATTCCAGTTTCTCCCAGAGATCGTCCTGAAGCCGCCGGCTGAAATCATCGAAATGCATTGCTTTAGTGCAGTCAACGTCTATTAGCAGAGTGGTACTAAAATTACCCACCGTTTCACTAAAACGGTTATCTTCCAGCGGACGTTCAGAGAGCATAAAACAGAGAGAAAAGCGGTTTATTTTGGACCACAGCGAAAGGGTGTAGCTATAAACAGCAGCCAGTGCCACTGCAGGACTGATACCCGCCTTCCTCGCAGACTGCTTTAATTTTGCGTAGTCTTCCGCTGCTATCGTCAGTTTTTTTCTCACAAATGCCGTGTTTTGCCACGCCCCCCCCTGGATCAGAGGAAGTGCAGGCGGCGGTGGTAATTCCCGTCCTTGCCACCAAGCTTTGCTAAGCTGCCAACCAGGCGCTGTTTTTTTTTGATTAAAGTAGTCCAGATAATCCTGCCAGGCGTTATCCGCTCTGCTCACTTCACGCGGATTGGCGTAGTAAAATGACAGGTCACGAAAGATGATATTCAGGCTGATAGCATCAACGGCGATCAGATCGATAAATACAGCCACTTTGTAGCGCCGAGTCGTCAATCTAGTGACCAAAACCCGTAGCCGGACTGGCTCTTCACGCGACAGGCGAAGGGATTTCAACTGTTGCCGGTCAGCGCGTAACTGCTGGCGAATATTTTTCACTCTTTCAACGTCAGTAAATTTTACCACCTGATTGATATCAAAATCCTGACATACACAAGGCACGGAATCCTGATAACAGGTACGTAACGCAGCATGCTTGCGGATCACCTTAGACCAAGCTTGAAGGTAATTATTAACGTTCAGTTCAGAGAAATTCTGTTCAGCATAAATATGTGCTACCGCATTGCCATCCGGAAAAATATCACTCTCACCAAGAATATAAGCTTGCTGAATGTCAGTCAGTTTTTTATATTCCGTCGCTTGCGGTCTGATGTCACCTTTAGGACTCGTTTCTGCACGGATGGTTTCAATAAGTAACGAGAGGATATTCTCTAGGCTACCGGTGAAAATATCTTTTATAGCTATGCGGATATTAAAGTGGCTTTCAATTTTTTTCTTTATCGACAAAATCGTCAGTGAATCAATGCCATTATCCTGCAGCGTATTTTCGGCAAGTACGACCTCGGGCAGTCGCAATGCACTCTCGACAACAATATCGTTTAGCACTTGCCGGACTTCTGACGTTTTGCTGTCAGTCTTATCACTCAGCCAACGAATATTTTTGACACCTGGCTTCTCTTTTACGCCAAAGATCGCCTGAAGATCGGTGTTGAAACGTTGATTGCGGATCAGGGTCGGAATTAAACGTAAGTCTGATCTGCCGCTGGCAGCCTCGACATACTTTAACAGTGTCGGATGAGGGCTGATCTCAATATAGTCGGTATAATCATCCGCGAGCGCCTCTGCCAGCGCAGCCGAAAAGCGAACTGGAAACATTTCGCTCTCAGCCCAATATTCTGGCGTAAGCTGATTGCCGTCGATGGCATAACCATAGCGAGTCGAATAATAAGTTTTGCTGCCTTTTCCTGGTACAATGCCTTTGAGATCGTCGATCAACGCATCTCTGATTTCTGCAACATACGGAGAGTGTGAAGCATGATTGACCGCGAGGATCTTATGAAAAATATTGTTGCTTTCCAGCCTTTTCACCAGGACATCAAGGCTCTGTTTTTTACCTGAAACCACATGGGATTGCTGGCTGTTGTATACCGAAATATATAAATTTTCATAGGGGGCAATCAAATCTACCACCTGTTCCAGAGGCAAGTTGATCGCCATCATGCTGCCATCGCTCTGCGAGGCAATCGTCTTTATCTTCTCGACCCGGGCATACACAATTTTTAAGGCGTCTTTCAGGCTAAGATAACCGCCATAGCAGGCTGCGGTAATTTCCCCCAAGCTGTGCCCAATCACGGCGTCAGCCCGTACCCCCAGGCTGTTCCACATGCGTGCAAGCGAGTATTGTATGCAAAATAAAACCGGCTGAATTCGAGTTATATCATCATATATCTCCGGGGTTCCTCTGGCACTTGCAAGTAAATCAAGTACCGATAAACCGGAAATACTCTGGTATATTTCATCGCACTCAGCCATCTGTTTTCTGAATGTATTATTATTTTCTAATAAATCGTCACACATTCCGGGCCATTGATTCCCCTGACCAGGGAAAATAAAACAGATACTTTTTTTTTGCATTATTTCACGGCCCATAACACACCACCTAAGTCATGTTCACCCGAACGGAGTTGTGAATAACCCCACTCTCGGAACCCGGCGGTGATAAACATTTGTAACCATTCTTCGCGCTGTAAAAAACCGGATACATTCCACCAACCATCAAAAAGGCCAAATAATCCATTTAACGCCCAAGGCGTTCCGGCGTTATTTGTTGTATTATTACCTTCCCCCAGTACCAGTGTGCCACCGTGCTTCAGCATCTGATAAAAGTGACAGAGCGTTGCCTGTTTATCCGATGCACAATGAATAGCATTGACTGAAAATATTGTGTCAAGATCGCGCCAGTTGCCCGGTTGATTAAAATCGTAGAATTCACAGTGGCCGCGTACGGAAATTTTGCTCAAAATCTGAGTGTTACAGTCGGTTCTGATATAGTCGGAATTTATCGCATCCGCGATCAACCTAGTCGTATTACCCACCCCGGCCCCCGCTTCCAAAACCTGTCCCTCCAGCAACCGATTGGCGATCAAGAAATCAGCGGTCATTCGGGCATAGGCATCCATCGGCCACTCGCACATCAGGCGGGTCCATAAGCCCTTTTCTTTACGGACAATGTCTTCCCCTGCTAGCTCGCCCTGCACCAGCGAATTAATATTATCCACCAGCATCTTTAGCAATTGCATTGCTGGTGCCGCTTCCACCAGCGAGTTGTTAGTATTTCTGCCGTCGATAGCGGCTCTGTGAGCAACTAGGCGCTGGGCTTCCCGAAGTATATAGCCAGCCGGACTATCTACTGTGACAGGTTGGCCACTAATTTGGCTGATGATATTATCCGCATAGTCGGCAGCGAGTGACAGCAGGGAAGCATATTTGATGTCATTCTCGGTAACACTAAACAGCTTAGCCCCCATCTCCCTCCTTCTTGGCTTACCTGTTGAGGTGGTTTTTAACGGGGCATAGGCGACAGCTGAAGGTATATAAGGTTTGAGCTTACGCAGCATAGAGAGATCACTTATCCCTCCTTGCTCAATACATAAACCAATATCTTCTCCCAATTTTTCATTCGCAATTTGCACGGCGGCAAAGGGTTTTTTCAGGCCGATGTTTTCCCAATGCTTCTCAATATCCACCGGGTAAAGAGTTTCTCCTCCACGGTTAATAATTTCCTTAACACGCCCTTTCAGTACCAGTAATCCATCCCGCATCTCACCAACATCACCGGTTTTCAACCAGCCATCAGCGGTCAATGTTTCGCGGGTTTTTTCCTCGTTTTTCAAGTAACCATTCATGATGGTTTCACCACCAATCACCACCTCTCCGCTATCAAGGATTCGGTATTGCTGGCCTGGAAGAATTTGGCCGACTGGGGGGTAATTATCTATATACAGTCTGACAAAATCTTCATCACTGAGCTTAGGCATTAAAAAGCTAAAATTAACCGCTTCAGATAACCCGTAACCTTGTCTGATGCGTGGCCCATACTTCTGGTAAAAGCGTTTGGCCAGGCTCTGACTCAAAGGTGCTGCTGCGGTGATCAGATACTCCAAGCAATCCGGCCATTCAGGGTTGCATTCGACCAGCTCTTCCAACAGTGCGGGAACAATGGTTGCGGTACGAATTCGATGTTTCCTGATATTTGCAAAATAGTCATATGCATCAAAACGATGCTGTATCAGCAACCTCGTACCAGCAAGATGGCTGCCAATCAGAGACATCATTAGCGCATTACAGTGAAAAAGCGGCAAACAGGTGGCATGTCCATCTTTAAAATTATGGATATCAGAAAGCACCCGGGCATTTTGTTCGATTGCTGGCTTTTGCAGAACAATGCCTTTCGGATCTCCCGTTGAGCCCGAGGTGTACATAATAAACGCCGCTTTATTATCCAGTGGATTGCTGTAGGCATTATTTAACCTATTCAACCCCTGCTTATTATATAAAAAAGTGGCTTCGCTATGATCAGCATAAAAGCTAATCTGCTTTGCAGTTGCGCTAGGACTTACAGGGACAGATACAATTCCTGATGTATAAGCATGGATCAATACTCTGGCCAGCATTATTCCGTTTGGTAGTGAAACTAAAATTCTCTCACCAGAAGGTATTTGCTCAAGAACCGAGAGTTCAATATTCTCAATACTTTTTTCAGAAGTTATTAAATCCATGTTTATTCCCTTAAAAATTATTATGCGCCCTGATTCATCATATAGGTTCCATTAAACATTGGGTGCGATGTTTCCTGAGCACCAGTCGAAGAATATATATGCAGAGGGATGACCACTAGCGGTTCACCATAAGGCGTTTCAAAATGATGTGGGCACATAGGCTCGAGGATACACACCATTCCGGGAAGTAAATCTTGCTCAACGCTTTTACCTTCCATTCCGACAATGCTTTTTCCTTTACCACTTAAGACATAAACTACGCGCACCGTAGAATGGATATGATGAGCCTGCTCTGCACTATTCGCGGGAATTTTAAGCAGTTGCAGTGTGGGGTCGCCAACGCGCGGAGGAAAGAAAATTTGTTTGGTCGAGCAGCCATTAACATAAGGAAGTAGTGTTGTACCTTCCAGTGAGGCAGTCACTTCGCTCGGCATGTAGCCGCGAATAATTGTTGCACAATGTTTAGAGCTGACCTGACAAGGGCCACGTTTCAGGGAAGCGTTTTTATTGCAGTCACTGATAAAATAGACGCAATCCCCACGCTCTACATTAATTTCATATTCACCTATGTAGGTTTCAAAATAATAGGCCTGAGAAGCAGGGGCTTCGTACTTATATCTATCGCCTGATTGATAATAGCGTACGCCATAAAGCTCTTGAATTTCTTTTTTTTCTGAAGACTCTTTGTATTCATGTAGATGCATATTCCTCTCCTTATGATGATACAACTAAAATTCACTATTAATTGTTCAGACGTAATCCTTTAAATACTGCAACGAGACCTTCCGCATAGTGAAGGCATGCCTCACGCCCCAAAAACATTAGTTAAATTAACATAACATACTGAATAAACACTCTCAATAGGTTAATTTAACTTATGGGTAACAAACTTACCTCATCTATTAAAAGAATGTAAAACTATAAAAAAAATTATTTTCAGATAAAAAACCTATTTTAAATTTTAAAAAAGAATAATATTTTAAATTTATTGGGTTGATAGTGAATGTCAAATATAATTATCATATCTCTATTAAAAATTTCGTTTTTTTGTTATGAATTGACGAAAGGTTGTGTTTAGTTTTTTTTATATGTTCGATTTTTGTAAACATCCCACTAAACCGAACCATTCATTTTTAGAGATCTTCCGACATACTGATTATGTCCCTTTGAGGAGATCGCCATGCGCAAAGTCCGATTCACTGAGTACCAGATTATTGCCGTTCTCAAGTCCGTGGAAGTTGGGCGTGTCGTTCAGGATGTCTGCCGTGAAGCCGGGATTTCTGAAGCCAGCTTTACAACTGGAAAGCGACGTTTGGCGGTATGGAAGTCTCTGATATCAAAAAGTCGAAAGATCTGGATGAAAAAATCGGATTATAAAACAGACAGTTGGCGATCTCAGTTTGGCGTGCCGGGCACATCAGCGATATTATCGAAATGATCTGCCTGTCAGTAAAACGTGATCGCTTCATAGAAATCCCCCCTGCATTCAGGTTAGGCGAAAATTCTACTTATGCATGCACTGGTTTTTTGGGGGGGATGACCGCTGTCCCGACCCCGGTATCAAGTAGGGCAAGTTGCTACCGTCTCAGTTCCTTTGTGCGGCCCATTTTCGGTATTGGGTCGGTGTCATTCCCATCAATTGGGAAAAGGCGCGTCTGAAAGCCGTATCTTCACTGTAACCACACTCTTCTGCGACCTGTTTGATGCTGGCCGCCGGATTTTCAAGCAGCATGCACGCCGTTTCGATTCTGACGCGAGTAATAAAATTTTTAGGGCTTTCGTTCGTGAGCTCTTTCAGTTTTCGATGCAGTGTCCGGTCACTAAAATTAAGCGCGCTGGCCAAATCTTCCGCCGTCATTGATGGGTTCTGATACCGAATCAGATGTTCGGCACGCAGCAGTAGCGGATCGACAGTATTCATGAACCCCTGTGGGGCATAAATACGCTGAGACAGCGGCTGGCTATCGGCGACTGCGATGTCCGCCGCTAGTTTGGCGATGTCCGGGCCTGCGTTACGCCGGATAATGTGCAGGGCCAGCTCAACCCAGGACAACGGGCCGCCTGTCGTAATGACGCCATCCTGTTCTTCCAGCGCTTTGCCCCATACAGGTTTTGCCTTGGGATACTGTTGTTTAAAAATGTGGTAAAGCCACCATGTTGTGCTGCAAAACCGTCCATCCAGCAACCCAGCTTCCCCCAGAATAAAACTTCCTGCGCAGGCGCCGCCTATCAGTGAGCCACGCTGGAATTGCTCTTTGAGCCAGCGCGCCGATTCATTTACAGGCCCGGTCGCCATAGGCAGTTTATTGGGGCCGAGCACCATTCCCGTTGCCAGAACGATATCTGGCGTGCCGACTGTTTCAAATGAATGGTCTACATGGATGAGCCTTCCCTGCGCATCGGGTACCGGCTTGCCGTCGGCGCTGATAATCGATGTTTCAAAAGCGCGCTCGGCAGGTGGCGACTGATGCGCTTCGTCCAGCCGCGTTATCAGCGCTTGATTGACGATCCAAAATATATCGGCGAGCCCCGATATCGCTGACGACATACTGCCCGGCAGCGCCAGGATGGCGATACGCATGGTGTGTTCTCTCATTATGGAATGTTGGCGAATTTTGCATGAACAATGTCAACTTTGCCATCTTATCAGAGGCCGCCATGCAGGCTAAGCTTTCCTCACTCCCTCTTGTAGGAATAATCAGCGCGTTTGAAAAAACGGTGAATAGCAACCCCACTGTTAACGGTGAACTTATGATGGATTCTCGTATTAATTGGCTGAGTAATCTGATGATTGCAATAAGTTTGGTTTTTGTTATTACCGTTCAGAACATTGCGGAGGCGGCAAAAATTAAAAATATCGTTTTAGTGCATGGGGCATTTACGGATGGCTCCAGCTGGGCATCGGTGACGGCCAAATTGCAGAATATGGGATACCATGTTACCGCGGTTCAAAATCCATTGACGTCTTTAGCCGATGATGTCAGGGCGACAGAGCAGGTTTTGCAAAGACAACCAGGCGAGGTATTACTAGTCGGTCATTCATGGGCCGGTGCTGTAATTACCCGGGCGGGAAATTATCCCAACGTGCGCGGTATCGTTTATTTGTCGGCATTAGTTCCAGATAGTGGGGAATCTGTTGCTGATTTATTACAGCGCCTGAATGCGCCTATGGACAGTATGGTCCCGGATGCCCATGGGTTAATTTGGCTAGATAATCCAGAAAAATATCATGAAATAATGGCTGGGGACGTGCCGCTAAAAAAAGTGTTGGCATTAACCGCCGTGCAGCAGCCGATCGCGGCCAGCGCATTTGGCGAAAAAATTCAGCACGCTGCCTGGAAAGAAAAACCAACATGGTATTTGCTAACCCGTAATGACAAGGCATTAGATCCATCCGTGCAGAGAAGAATTTCCGACCAAATAGGGGCGAAAGTTATGTCAATTTCATCCAGTCATATGTCTCTCGTCTCTCATCCTGAAGATGTCGCGAGATTTATTGATAACGCAGCCAAGGCTATCAAGTTGTAAATCCTAACAGAGAGATTATTTTGATGAATATATTACATATAGACTCCAGTATTCTTGAAGATGATTCCGTCACACGACAAATTTCCGCTGAGGTGATTACCAGTCTGGTTGAAAAACATCCTGATGCGGCGGTGCATTATCGCGATGTGGTTAAAAATGAAATACGCCATCTCACGGGGGCCATCGCCGCCGGGTTTCGTCCAATAGCGTCAGCCTCGGCAGACAGTGACATGGTGCAAGAACACCAGCTTTCTGACCAACTGGTCTCAGAATTTCTGGCGAGTGACATCATTGTTATTGGTGCGCCAATGTACAATTTTTCGGTGCCCAGCCAGTTAAAATCATGGCTGGACAGGCTGGCTCAGGCCGGGAGAACCTTTAAATATACGGAAAAAGGGCCGATAGGTTTATCCAGCGGGCGAACCGTTATCGTTGTTTCCGCGCGCGGGGGTTTTTATGTTGTTCAGCCTATTGCCGATATGGATTTTCAGGAGCGATATCTCCAGGCTTTCTTCAAATTTCTGGGCATTACCAATATTCATTTCATTCGTGCGGAAGGCGCATCAAAAGGCGATGAAATAAAAAATCGTGAAATCAAAAATGCTAAATCATCTATCCATACTGTTATCGACGCTATTGCTGGCTAATTATTTTAAAGGTGGTCTTTATGTTACACGCAATTACACTTGAGTATACCAGCCCTAAATATGAGTTTGAAAAGCATATGGACGCGCATAAAAAGTGGCTGGCAGATAATATCCGAGGTGGCCATATCATTTTTGCCGGGCCGCTGGAGAATGGAACGGGAGGGTTTATTCTGGCTTCTGGTATCAATGCAGCTGAAATCGGCATGTTGCTATCTGACGATCCATTTGTGATTTTTAAATTGGTCAAGATAGATATAAAAACGATTGAGCCAGCGATTTGCTCTGGTAGTTTTTACTCAGAATGGGCGAGCGGTGCGACGTTCCTATAATATAACGTCGAAATATGAAAAATAAGTCGACTCATATCTATGATGAGAATGAGTTTAATGACAATCACTGTAGTGATATGTTGCGCATTTAAATATTATTAATAAGGGTATTTCTATGTGATGCGGTGACGTTTTTTATGTTGAATTTAGCGTAATACATTTGTTGATTGCATCAGAGTGTTATAACGAATTAGCCGCTCTATTTAACTTTGGATAAAGGGTTATGGTTAATTTAATGATGTTAACGGTGCCGAATGTTAATGTGGCGCCGGTTGTGATAGTCATCATTGATGGAAAGCATAACGGCTAATTTATTCTGTTGAATATCATTGACTCCAATGTTCGCCAGTCATATTTTTCTGGCGAACATTTTATTCTGGATATCACCGCAATTCGCTGAATGCAGTTTTTATCGTCGATGGTTCGGTTGGCGAAAATTTCATTCATTCAGAGCCAATCCTATTTCGGGCAATTCACTGGCCATGTTGGTTCTTGGCAGCGCTCGAAACCCTCACATACTCCGTATACGCTCCGGTTTACTCGCTGCGCGCGCGCGTTGACAGTACACTGGCTGAATGGCGGTTATCTGAACGGAATGCGGCATGATTACCCACATTCCTATCCTGTTTGCTCCTTTTCCACGGAGGTTATCTCTGGATGAACTACCTCAAGATGCTGGGCGTCGGTTTTATCAGCGTATTAATCCTGTCATTAGGGCAAAGCTTGGCACAGGCGACGCGCAATGACGAAAACCTTAAGGGGCAGAGTTGGCAGTCGGCGCGCCGCGATTCTGCCGGAGTGGCGCCGGATCCGGTCAAGAATGGCGATATCGCCATTGTGCAGGTGTATGCGGCGCCGACTTACGGCTGGCGTGGCCTGCTGGCTGTGCATCCCTGGATTATCTTCAAAAGGGCGGGGGAAACCCGCTATAGCCGCTATGAAGTGATCGGCTGGGGCGGGGATAACGTTGTCCGGCGCGACTACACCGTCCCTGATGGGTTTTGGTTCGGTTCGAAGCCGCGATTATTGGTGGAGCATCGTGGGGCGGGCGCGGAAACGATGATCCCGAAAATTGAGGCTGCGATCAAAAGCTACCCCTGGCCGCACACGTATCACGCCTGGCCTGGGCCGAACAGTAACACTTTTATGGCGCATATCGGCCGGGAAGTGCCGGCGTTGACGTTGGATATGCCGGCCAATGCGATTGGTAAAGATTTCCGCGCGATTACGCGCCCGGTGGGGTTATCGCCGTCGGGCAGCGGCGTGCAGGTATCGTTGCTGGGCGTAGTGGGCGTTACGTTGGGCGTGGAGGAGGGGGTTGAGGTCAATATCCTCGGCGCCAGTATGGGGATCGATCTGAACCCTCCGGCACTGCGTCTGCCCTTTATCGGCCGGCTGGGGTACGACAATGCGAAGCAGGATGAGGGGTAAGTCTGCGTATTGCAGCATCGACATCCGGCTTTTACTCATGCGACGAAGCCCGCTCTAATGGGGGCTGAGGTTGCTGAACAATACGCCATCCCGTCGCCGGTGGTACAGACGCCGGCCCCGAAGTTCAGGTGTCACGGACGGGAGCGAGACCGCACTTCGTCAGGTTTAGGCTGGCGCCGATCGCTGTTCATCTGGCGCACTTGGCTAGTTCACCGAGGGGCGTGGCCCTTTATGGTGAAGGCCTCTTCACTCGATGAGGTGTAACATGTTTACCAAAGGAAAAAAAACGGCGCTGGTCACTGGCGCGTCGTCAGGCATGGGCAAGGCCATAGCTCAGCGTCTGATAAAGGATGGCTACCAGGTTTATGTGGCGGCGCGTAGCGTGGACAAGATGGTCGATCTGGCCGCACTGGGTGCTCAACCTTTGCGCATGGACGTCTCCAGGGATGAGGAGATCGTCGCGGGCGTTGAGACCATCCTTTCCCTGACGGGGGGAGTGGACGTGCTGGTCAACAACGCAGGCTTCGGCTTATATGGGCCGATCGAAGAAATCAGCATCGACGAAGCGCGCTACCAGTTCGAGGTCAATCTCTTCGGCGCCGCCCGGCTCACGCAGCTGCTACTGCCCGCCATGCGGGCCAAAAATTCCGGACATATCGTCAATATCACCTCAATGGGCGGCAAGATGTACAGCATTCTGGGCGCCTGGTACCACGCGACCAAACATGCGCTGGAGGGATGGTCGGATTGCCTGCGCCTGGAAGTCGGTGAGTTCGGCATCAAGGTTGTGATCGTCGAACCCGGCGTGATCGAGACGGGGTTCGGTGATGCCGCCACGGACAGCATCGTCAAGCGCTCGGCCAGCGGCCCATATGGCCGGCTGGTGCAGATGGTGGCCAAGTCTATCAAAAGCACCTACGGGCATGGCACGGGTAGCGATCCGCGCGTGATCGCAAACGTGGTTTCCAGAGCGGTGTCCAGTAACAATCCTCGTACGCGCTATGCTGCCGGTAAGTTCGCAAAAATGCTGATCCGCATGCGCGTTTGGTTAGGCGACCGCATGTTCGACCGCATCATTCTGAGCCAGACCCGCTGATAGGCGCCGGCGATATTGCGACTAAAGGCCGCCATGTCGCGAATTGCCGGACTCTATGCGAACGATGCGCATTTTCTGCATCCAGTCACCTTGCATGATGACCTGCGTACCGTGGTCGATGAGAATATTGGCGCACATATCTTCGATTCGGGTGATATGGAAGAGATAAAACGCGAGTGTGCAATATCCCTGATATTGGGGGCTTCTGACGACCCGAAACATCGACTCGTCGAGATCAACAGTGGGTATAGTGTTACCGCTGTGTACCAGACCGTGCGGCGTCAGCGCGGTCTCGATGATTTGCGTCAGACCCCTGTTTTTGATGCTGTCCTTGAGGTTTTTTTGCAACGGATTCCAGTCATGAGTCACGCTGAGCATAGTTCTGCCTTTAACCAAACGGTTGAGTGAAGGGCAGCGTTATGAGCATCTCCTTATCGTCGCAATGTGTTGCAGCCTAATACCTGATTGGGCCTATGTATTGCGGCATATCAAAAGAGCCGGTTTTTGATCCGCAACGACCGGGCAGGTAGGGGCGCTGGCTTCCCTCCGTTTATGCAAAACTGCGGTTCGTCCTTCCGTTCAATATCTTCGGGTATGGCATTGCCATCCCCTGAAATTCATTGATTTTCCTGAAACGCATAAACCGATTGACGCATAGATCCGGTTGGGATAGTTGTGAGTCATATAATCTTAAAACATTACTTTTTATGGCGTTCGGGACGCACGGCGATGCGGCTACGGGCGTACTAAGGAACCGAGATGCAACTGACACCCCACCTGGCGGATGCGTTCGCCCGTATGCCGTTGACCTACCTACGGCAGGAATACCCCAACCACATTATGCACCTGATGAATAGCGATGCCGATGCGTTGCCGCCACGTGAGTTGCACCCGGTATTCTACGGCTGTTTCGACTGGCATTCCGCTGTGCATGGCTACTGGCTACTGCTGCGTAGTCTCCGTGAGTTTCCCGAACTGCCTTGTTACGACGACATTACCCGGCTGTTTGACGAGCATTTTACGCGGGATAACATGGCGCGTGAGGCGGCGTATTTTCAGGCGCCGATGCGTGCCCCTTTCGAACGGCCTTACGGCTATGGCTGGCTGTTGGCGTTGGCGGGAGAGCTCGCTCAATCGCGGCACCCTGCCGCGGCCAGTTGGTTGGATGCACTGCGGCCGTTGGTGCAGGATATCCGGCAGAGGTTGATCGACTATCTGGACAAACTGACCTACCCCATCCGGGTCGGCACTCACTTCAATACCGCTTTCGCGCTGAGCCTGTCGCTCGACTATGCACGCATTGTGGCGGACAGCGAACTGGAGACCGCCATTGCCCAGGCAGCCATGCGCTATTTTGTCGATGACATCGCTTATCCCGCGCATTATGAACCGGGCGGGGACGAATTTTTGTCCGGCGCCTTGACCGAAGGGTTATTGATGAGCCAGGTGCTGGGGGCGGCATTCCCTGCCTGGTTTGATGCATTTTTACCGACAATGTCTGTGTGCAATACGCTGCTTCATCCGGCACGGGTGAGTGATAGGGCCGATCCGAAAATTGCGCATCTGGATGGGTTAAACCTCAGCCGTGCCTGGTGTATGCGCCATATCGCAGAACAACTGCCGGCATCGGCCGCTTCGCGGTCGGTCTTGCTGGATGCCGCCGAACGGCATCTTCACGCCAGCGTTGGGCATGTGGTGGGAAGCCACTACAGCGGCGGACACTGGCTGGCGAGTTTCGCCATGTTGGCGCTGGTGCGCTGACCTTTACGGTTGCCCGACAGGGGGGCGCAATCATCCGTGGCGTTTTTCATGCCATTACGCAGTGTTCTCTTTGCCGATCACGATCAGGTTTCCCGTGAAACGGTGGGGGTATGGTGGCGTGATATCCTCCATAACAACCATCAGCAAGGAGACATCATGCTGGATCATCTGAGTATTCCGGTGACGGATATAACCCGTAGCCGACAGTTTTATGAGGCTGCGCTCAGGCCGTTGGGTTATCGCCTGATTAAGGATATGTCGTTCGCCGTCAGCTTCGCGGTGACGGACGGGTACGGGCAAGCCAGTGATCCGGGCGGCGAACTCTGGTTCTATCAGGCGGAGGCAGGAGCTTGCCCGGCGGTGCACTTTGCGTTCAGTACCGCATCGCGTGAGCGGGTCGATGCTTTCTTTGCCGCAGCTATCGCTGCGGGGGGCCGGGATAATGGGGCCCCGGGGCTGCGTCCGAACTATCACCCGAATTACTACGCGGCCTTTGTGTACGACCCTGATGGGTACAATATTGAGGCGGTGTATCACCGTGCACCCTGAAGTGACGGCATTCTGCCGACACCATGATTTAGCACGCGGGTGTGATGAGGTGCTATTGCGACTGCATTGATGGATGAGGCGGTGTGGCCGTTAATGGACTGACGCCTGGGATCAGGAAACCGTAGTGATTGATCTTTTCCCAAACGCTCTGAATAATACCGCTGTTGACTCGGGGTGCCCTTCTGAAAAGCGGGGCTGAGAAATACCCGTATTACCTGAACTGGATAATGCCAGCGTAGGGAAGTCACGGTATCCCGCCGGTTGCCGTCTTCTTCCACGCCGGTCGGGAGGTTTATGAAGATGCAAGCAACACCTTTCCCTGCCGCCTCTGTCGCGGATTCCCTCGCTTTGTTTCACCAGCGTTCTCCGTTGGTTCATTGTCTCACTAATGACGTGGTGCAAAGTTTTACCGCCAATGTTCTGCTCGCGTTGGGTGCCTCTCCTGCGATGGTGGTGGATCCGGGCGAAGCGGCGCAATTCAGCGCACTCGCTGATGCACTGCTGATCAATATTGGAACGCTAGAAACATCCCGTGCGGATGCCATGCTGGCGGCGATCGCCAGCGCGACACAGGCAGGCACGCCCTGGGTGCTGGATCCGGTTGCTGTCGGCGGGTTGACATATCGCACGGCATTTGCTCAGCAACTGCTCACGATGAAACCGACCGCCATTCGTGGCAACGCCTCGGAAATTCTGGTGCTGGCCGGGGAAGGTTCCGCCGGGCGCGGTGTCGACAGCGGCAACGATTCATGGTCCGCGCTTCCCGCTGCTCGCTCGCTGGCGCAACGTTGGTCGACCTGCGTCGCCGTCACCGGTGAGGTGGATTACGTCACCGATGGTCAGCGCGATTGGGCGGTGGGCGGTGGCGATCCGCTAATGACGCGAGTGGTGGGCACTGGCTGCGCGTTGTCGGCCGTGGTGGCTGGGTTCTGTGCACTGGAGGGGGATCGCCTGGCCCATGTGGCGGCGGCTTGTGCCATCATGTCGCGTTGCGGTGCGCGGGCCGCTCAGCAGGCGTCGGGGCCGGGCAGCTTTATTCCCGCGTTTCTGGATGCGCTGTATGCCGAACGCGGAGGGGTGAAGGTATGAAACGCATTAATGCATTAACCATCGCCGGTACCGATCCCAGCGGCGGCGCGGGGATTCAGGCTGATCTTAAAACGTTTTCCGCGTTGGGAGCTTATGGCACCAGCGTGATTACCGCATTAGTGGCGCAGAACACGCGCGGGGTGCAGTCGGTATACCGGATCGAACCGGCATTTGTCGCCGCACAACTGGATTCCGTGTTGAGCGATGTGCGTATTGATTGCGCCAAGATCGGCATGCTGGCACAGACGGACATCGTGGAGGCGGTGGCAGAACGATTGCAACGTTACCCGGTGCCGCATGTGGTGCTGGATACGGTGATGCTGGCGAAAAGCGGCGATCCGCTGCTGGCGCCAGAGGCGGTGGAGGCAGTGCGTCAACTGTTATTGCCGCGCGTGTCGTTGATTACCCCCAATCTGCCGGAAGCCGCGGCGTTGTTGCAGTGCGCGCCAGCGGTCGATGAGGCGGAAATGCGGCAACAGGGCGAGCGGTTGTTGGCGATGGGGTGCCAGGCTGTACTGATGAAAGGCGGGCATCTAAGCGACCGGGAAAGCCCGGACTGGTTGTTTACGACGCATTGTGCGCCGGTACGTTTCAGTACGCCGCGTGTCGTGACCCGTCACACTCACGGGACCGGCTGTACGCTATCCGCGGCGCTGGCGGCGTTGCGTCCGCGTCATGCCGACTGGCAGGAGACGTTGCCCGCCGCGAAAAATTACCTGCAGGGCGCGTTGGAGCAAGCGGATTCGTTGCAGGTCGGCGGAGGGATCGGCCCAGTGCACCATTTTTATCGTTGGTGGTGATTGGGCCTTAAGGGATAAGAAAATCAGATAAATAGCAAAAAATATTGCATAGACAGCTCGCCCGCTACCCGTTAATTTTGTGATCTGTGTCAGATTATTGTCAGCGTGGCGACATCTGCGGACAGTAGTCTGGCGGTCACGGTTGTGTCGATGAGTGGACTTAAGGAGGGGCTCATGGCGGGTTCAATACGTGCGGTAATGATTGCCCGAGGACTACAGACGATCCTCAATGTCGGGCTGCTGGCACTGGCGGTGATGCTGGTCATCTTCCTTGCCAAGGAGACTGCGCATCTGTCGACGGTACTGTTTGTCAGCAATGAGAAGGAATCTTCCTACATGCTGATCGAGAGCCTGGTGATCTATTTTTTATATTTCGAATTTATTGCATTGATTGTGAAGTATTTTTTGTCTGGATATCACTTTCCGCTACGCTATTTCATCTATATCGGTATTACCGCCATCATTCGGCTAATCATCGTCGATCACAAAAATCCGGTCGATACTCTGACCTATGCCGGCGCCATCCTGATTTTGGTGGTGACGCTCTATTTGGCCAACAGCCCGCGCCTGAAACGTGAATAAGCGACGGGCTGGTGTGTCATGTTGGTCAATTAACACCCGGCGTCGGCGGGGCGATGCCGGATGAGGCATCGCTCTAGAACACCACTCTGCGTTTCCGCCCCACAATCATGTTTAACAGCACGGGCATTACGACACACCACGGCTTGTTTAGGCCGGGGGTGCGTCCGGGCCGGCATTGGCGCAGCCGGTCGACGAGGGTGAACGTAAACCGCAGGTTGTACGAAAAAGGAGTTTAGAATCAAAAAGAAAAAGCCAGCCCAAGGGAGATTGGGCCGGCCAAGGAGGTGGTTCCTAGTAGTATAACTACGCTTGTTTTCGTTCTGTATTTTCTCAGCGCTGCAATAGTAACCAGTTGTCGCCGTCATTGATGTGATCGGATTCTAAAAATACGACAACTGGCCGCTATTGTGCTGTATTCCGCTTATTTCAGGTGAGGATTCCGGGTGTTGGTGCCCGGCAGGTTACGCAACAGCAGAGCGTAATCCAGCGCGATATCTTCCGGCACCGGCAAATAGACGGTATGCCCGTCGCCCGGTGCGACGTCAATCGCTTCCCCTTTGCGGTTTTGCATTAGCGTAATGGTGAACTGCACATTACCGCCGGGTGTCATCATTTCTACGCTGTCGCCGACTGAGAATTTGTTTTTGACCGCGACGGCCGCCAGCCCGTTCAGACGTTCGCCGGTGAACTCGCCGACAAACTGCTGACGGTCGGAAACCGAATAGCCGTAGTCGTAGTTTTGATAATCCTCATGGACATGGCGGCGCAGAAAGCCTTCGGTGTAGCCGCGGTGCGCCAGCCCTTCCAGCGTTTGCAGCAACGTAGGATCGAACGGTTTACCGGCGGCGGCGTCGTCAATGGCGCGGCGATAAACCTGCGCGGTGCGGGCGCAGTAGTAGAAGGATTTGGTGCGGCCTTCGATCTTCAGCGAATGCACCTGCATCTGAGTCAGGCGTTCGACATGCTGGATGGCGCGCAGATCGCGCGAGTTCATGATGTAGGTGCCATGTTCGTCTTCAAATGCGCTCATGTATTCGCCCGGACGCTGGCTCTCTTCCAGCATGAAGACCTTATCGGTCGGGGCGCCGATGCCCAGCGTTGGATCGACCTGGGTGACGGCGATAGGCTCATGGATGTGCACAATGTTGCCGACGTCGTCTTCCTTGCCTTCCTGCACCTTGTATTCCCAACGGCAGGCGTTGGTGCAGGTGCCCTGATTGGGGTCGCGTTTGTTGATGTAGCCGGACAGCAGGCAGCGGCCGGAATAGGCCATGCACAGCGCGCCATGGACGAACACTTCCAGTTCCATTTCCGGTACCTGGGTGCGAATTTCTTCGATTTCTTCCAGCGACAACTCGCGGGACAGGATCACGCGGCTCAGCCCCATCTGTTTCCAGAATTTAACGGTGGCCCAGTTGACGGCGTTGGCTTGAACAGAGAGGTGGATCGGCATCTGCGGGAAGTTTTCCCGTACCAGCATGATCAACCCCGGGTCGGACATGATCAGCGCATCCGGATTCATTTCCACGACCGGTTGCAGATCGCGCAGGAAGGTTTTCAGTTTGGCGTTGTGGGGCGCGATATTGACCACCACGTAGAATTTTTTCCCCAGCTCATGGGCTTCGGCGATCGCCTGAGCCAGCGTCTGGTGGTTGAACTCGTTATTGCGCACGCGCAGGCTGTAACGGGGCTGGCCGGCATAAATTGCGTCGGCGCCGTAGGCAAAGGCGTAACGCATATTTTTCAGGGTGCCGGCCGGAGACAGTAATTCCGGTTTAAACATGGTATCTCTCAATGTCTGATCGCAGGTCAGGCTGCTCCCGAACGGAAGCAGTAAAAGCGGGCGATTCTAACGCCAACGGCGGGAAAAATCAGTAGTTCACGGAGGAAAAGTACGGCTATCCGGCTATACCGGGCGGGTGTGACGCGAAGGATGAATGAAATTGCCGCCTGCAGGCGACGGTACCCGGTAGCCTGACGCTCGGGCGGAAAGACACGTCAGGATAGGGGGCGGTGGCCGGGCCGCCGCTTTATCCCAGGGTACCGGCATAAAGCGACGGGGCATCGAGCGGGTCAGCGGGAGCGAATGCCGGCGGAAGGGCCGACGTGATCACGCCGGTGAGGGCGGGTGAAGTCCACCGTCGGGCCTTTCGGTACGATCCCGGTAGGATTCAGCCAGCGGATGCCGTAGTAGCCAATCTTGATGTGCGACAGATTGACCGTGCTGCTGATGCCCGGCCACTGGTACAGTTCGCGCAGGTAGCCCGAGAGGTGCTGATAATCCTCCAGACGGCGGATATTGCATTTGAAGGCGCCGTGGTAGGCGGTATCGAAACGTACCAGGGTCACAAACAGGCGCCAGTCGGCCTCGGTCAGCGTATCGCCGGCCAGATAGCGGTGCGTCGCTAGGTGAGCTTCAACGGTATCCAGAGCGTCGAACAGTGCAGTGACGGCACCGTCGTAATGCTCTTGGGTTTTGGCAAAGCCGGTTTTGTACACGCCGTTGTTGATATTGTCGTAAATCAACGTGTTCCAGCGGTCGATTTCTGCTCGGAGTTCGGTGGGATAGAGATCCAGCCGGTTGCCGGTCAGCACATCGAACGCCTGATTGAGGATACGGATAATATCCGAGGATTCATTGTTAACGATGCGGCCAGTGTTGCGATCCCAGAGCACTGGCACAGAAACCTTGCCGGTGTAGTGGGCATCGCTGGCGGTGTAGAGCTGGTGCAGGTAACGCACCGGTTCGAGATGTTCCCCGACGTCTTGCGGGGTACGGAATTCCCAGCCTTGTTCGCCAATCGTGGGTTCAGCAACGGAGACGGCGACGATGGATTCCAGCCCCTTCAACGCGCGGAAAATCAGTGTTCGCGACGCCCAGGGACAGAGGTAGGAAACAAAAAGCTGATAACGCCCGGCTTCCGGGACTAATGCCGTCTCCCGGAATCGGGTCTCCTGGCGGTGAAACGCACCGTTTTTGATCTCCTCCGCCGCGACATCGCCATCCACCCATTTTCCATTTACCAAACCCGACATGTTCGACCTCGTTACTGTGATAGTTGCCCGTCGACTATGTTAGCGAGCGGGGCTGGGCAGTCCTATCGTAAATTTTTAACGAAGTTGAACAGTTTCTTTGACGCCATCACGGATAGGATTACACCTCCTGACTGGCGGCCGCTTCCCAGCGGTAGCCGATACCATAGACGGTGCGGATAAACGACGTTTCCTGATCGAACTGCTCCAGTTTGCGACGCAGGTTCTTGATGTGACTGTCGATGGTGCGATCGGTGACGACGCGATAATCGTCGTACAGATTGTCCAGCAACTGTTCGCGGGAAAATACCCGATTAGGCTCGGCGGAGAGAATTCTCAGTAACCGGAATTCGGCGGGCGTTAAATCGAGATTGCGGCCCAGATAGCTGGCCTGATAACGATATTGGTCGATCAATAACGCAGGGCGATCGGTGACGGCAGTAGGTTCCGATTGCCAGTGGCAGCGGCGCAACAGGGTTTTGACTCTGGCCACCACTTCGCGCGGGCTGTAGGGTTTGCAGATATAGTCGTCAGCGCCTATCTCCAGCCCCAACAGGCGATCGATCTCTTCCGTCCGTGCCGTGACCATGATGATGGGCACATTGGAGAAACCGCGTATTGCCTGACACAAAGACAGCCCATCGCGGCCAGGCAGCATCAGATCCAGCAGCACCAGGCGGCAAGGATGCGCCCTGACCCAGGGCTCGACATCATTACCCTGGGTCAACCAGTGTGTTGCATAGCCGGATGCCTGTAGGTAATCCACCAGCAACTGGCCAAGTTTGGGTTCATCTTCCACGATCAGTACCGGCAATGTGTCATCGGTGGCTGGAGCGGCGGATGTCGCAGTCATTACGATACCTCTTGTATTCAGCGCGTATGCAATGGGAGTTCGACGGTAATTTGTACGCCGCCGAGCGGTGAGTGTGCGGCGTAAAGCCGGCCGTTATGCGCTTCGACGATATTGGCGCAGATGGCGAGCCCCAGCCCTGAGCCGCCACTGGCGCGGTTACGGGAGTTTTCCGCACGATAAAAACGTTCAAAAATCAGCGATAGCTGCTCGTCGGTGATACCGGGGGCGCTGTCGCGCCAGTGGATCATCAACTGCTGAGGATGCCACTCTGTTTCCACTTCCAGCAGACCGTGATCGTCAGTATAGCGCAGGCTGTTTTCCAGCAGATTGTTAAACAACTGACTAAGCCGATCCGGATCGCCGAATACAGTGCTCTCGTCGACGCCGAAACGTGTCGTCAGCGTGATGCCTTTGTGCTGAAAACGCTCCCGGTAGAGCGCCACGGATTGCTGCAACAAGTCGATGACCGTCACTGGCATTTTGCGGTAGGCCAGCGCACCCAGATCAGACAACGACAGTTGATGCAGGTCATTTACCAGCTTGGTCAGGATTTCCACTTCCATCTGCAACGAATGAAACGCGGAGGCGTCGGGGCGTCGGACACCGTCTTGCAGCGCTTCCAGCTCACCGCGCAATACTGCCAGCGGTGTGCGCAACTCATGGGAAACATCCGCCATGAACGCCCGGCGCGACTGTTCGTTTTTTTCCAGTGCGGACGCCAGTTGGTTAAAATCCTGTGCCAGACGCCCCAACTCATCGCGGCCGCTGGCGGTCACTCGGGCGCTGAAATTTCCTCCCGCCAATTGATGGATGCCGTCCACCAGCCGTTTTACCGGCGCCAACAAACCGCGAGACATCAGCCAGGTGACGACGATGGCCAGCAGTGTAGAGAAAGCGACAATCAACCAACTGGTACGCTGTTGCTGACTATCGAAGCTGATATCCGCATTACGGGTCAGGCCATCGATCGGCGCACTGACCATCCAGCCGACGGTCTGATTTTTGTAACGGAAAGGTTGCCAACTGCTGCCTGCCGGAATCGCTATCGGCGGCCCAAGCAGACGTTGATCATTGGTGTCCATGACCCAGAATCGGGTTCGCCAACCATGTAGCGCCCCATCGTTGCTTTGTTCCAGCGAGCGGATCATGGAAAAAATGCCGCGTTCGTTATTCCGCAAAAACTCCCAACTGCCGTGTTGCTGATACTGTTCTTCCACTAACCCTTTAAGCTGCGTGATGCGCTGCTCATTGCTGCGGCGGATATAGTCGATGAAACCTTTTTCAAAACTCATCCGCACGCCAAAATGCATGATGATCAGCACCAGCATGCTGGTGATGAAGATAGCGAGAAACTGTCTGGCGGCGATTCCGAATTTCATGGTGGGCCTCATGAACGACGCGGCAAAGTTGCCTGTTGCAGAATGTCGGCGGGCGCCCGGCTGAATATTAACGCCGGAAACGCCATGACGGCCGCCATACACAAATAGGTATAGAGGAAGATGATATTGGTTTCCGTCGTTCCGGCGACCAGATGCTGGTGTGCGAACAGCCCCAGTAGCAGGCCGGCGATACTGACCCCCATGCTGGTGGACAACTGCATCGACATTGATAGCAGGCTGTTGCCGCCGCTGGCGAGGTCATCCGGCAAGTCTTTCAACGTCAGGGTATTCATGGTGGAGAAACGGATGCCGTTGACCATACCGACCATAAACAACACGCAAGGCATCAGCCAGCGCCAGTTCATCATCGCCACCAGCGCGAACAGTAGAGATGCGATCGCCAACGTCAGCGTCGAGACGATCAGCACGTTGCGATACCCGAAACGGTTGACGATCTTCACCACCAATCGTTTCATCCCCATATTGCCCATCACCAGCGGGATCATCATCAGACCGGCATGGAACGGCGAATAACCCAGGCCGAGTTGCAGGAAGACCGGCGTCATAAAGGGCAACATGCCGCTGCCGATGCGCGCCAGCCAGCCGCCGAACAACCCGATGGTAAAGCTATGGGTGTTGAACAATCGCAGGTTGAACAGCGCCTGTTCGTTGTGTCTGGCGTGCAGCCAGTAGCCCGCCAGCGCCAGGCTGCCGGTGCCGATCAACGCGGTGATCATCGCAGGCGAAAAACCCAGGCTTTTTTGCCCATCCAACGCCAGCGTCAGGGTTGCCATACAGATGACTAAACAGAAAAAACCACGCAGGTCGAAGCGTCGAGCGGGCATGGTGAAATTGGGCATCAGCAGCCCGGTGGCGATGGCGCCGATAATGCCCACCGGAATATTGATCAGGAAGATCCAGTGCCAACTGGCGTACTGCACCAGAAAACCGCCGAGCGACGGCCCCATCAATGGGCCGATTTGCCCAGGTAGGGTCACGAAGGTCATCGCCGCCATGTACTGATCTCTGGGCACCAATTTCATCACGGTCAACCGGCCGATGGGCACCATCATCGCGCCGCCAAACCCTTGCACTACGCGCGATAGCAACAGTTCGTTGAGGCTTTCCGAACGGGCGCACAGCAGCGAGCCGAGGCTGAACAACAGGATGGCGGATAAAAATACATTGCGCACGCCAAGTCTATCCGCCAGCCAACCGCTGGCGGGCAGTACCATGGCGACGGTCAGCACATAGGCGACAATCACCGCATGCATATGTAGTGGACTTTCGTTTAGGCTGACCGCCATCGACGGTAATGCCGTGTTGACGATGGTGGTATCCAGTGTCTGCATGAAAAAGCCGAAGGCCACGATCCACAGTTGCCAGCGAACGGCAGCAGGCGAGTCGGTCATGGATGGGAATACTCCTTGGGTCATATCATTCATGGTAAACAGACGCCGGGCAATCCCGGCGTCTGTGCTGGCGGCTAATGGCCCTTAGCTCGCTATTCGCCGGGCTCGACCTGGGTGAGCCCGGTTTCGGTCTGTGTGCCGGAACGCCGACGCAGACGATCGAAAAACAGATAAACCACCGGCGTCGTATACAGTGTCAGCAACTGGCTCATCACCAGCCCGCCGACAATCGTGATTCCCAGCGGCTGCCGCAGTTCCGCGCCGTCGCCGCTGCCCAGTACCAGCGGCAGTGCGCCGAACAGCGCCGCCATGGTGGTCATCATGATCGGCCGGAAACGCAACATGCAGGCGCGGAAAATCGCCTCCTGTGCCGACAATTTGCCCTCACGCTGCGCCACCTGAGCAAAATCCACCATCATGATGGCGTTCTTCTTCACAATCCCGATCAGCAACATGATACCGATGAGCGCAATCAGGCTGAACGGTTTGCCGAACAGTTCCAGCGCCATCAGCGCGCCCACGCCGGCGGAGGGCAGGGTGGAGAGGATCGTCAGCGGGTGGATGTAGTTTTCGTACAGAATTCCCAGCACGATATACACCGTAATGATCGCGGCGATGATCAGGATCACCTGAGAATGCTGAGACTGCTGGAACGCCAGCGCGGTACCGGCGAATTGACCACGGATCGAAGAGGGCACCCCCAGCGCGGTCATGGTGCGTTGGATGGCGTCGGTCGCGTCCGACAGGCTGGCGCCTTCCGGCAGGTTGAAGGCAATGGTGGCCGCTGCCGACAACCCTTGATGGTTAACCGCCAGCGGCGTGTTGGCCGGCCGCCAGTGGGCGAAAAACGACAGCGGTATCGGTTTGCCATCACTGTTGATCACAAACATTTTTTCCAGTGATGAAGGATCCTGGGTGTAGGCGGAGTCCACCTCCATCACCACTTTGTACTGGTTCATCGGCTGGTAAATGGTGGAGATCTGGCGCTGACCGAAGGCGTCATTCAACAAGGCGTTGACGCTGGCAACGCTGATGCCGAGACGTGCGATGGCGTCACGATCGTATTCCAGCATCATTTCCGCCCCTTTATCCTGCTGATCGGAACTGACGTCGGCCAGTTGCGGCAATTTACTCAGTGCGGCGCGAATTTTAGGCTCCCAACTGCGCAGTACCGCCAGATCATCGGACAACAGGGAGTATTGATAGCCAGCGTTGGCTTCGCGGCCGCCGATACGTACATCCTGTACCGCCATCAGATACAGGTTGGCGCCCGGTTCTTTCGAGAGTTTTTCGCGTAGACGGGAAATCACCTGCTGGGCGGTGACGTCGCGTTCGGATAAGGGCTTGAGACTGATAAACATCGAGCCGCTATTGGTACGCATCCCGCCGGTAAAGCCAGTGACATTATCTACCGCCGGATCGTCCCGCACGATTTTCATAAAGTCCTGCAACTTGCCCTTCATCGCCTGGAACGAAATGCTCTGATCCGCCTGGATGAACCCCATCAGGCGCCCGGTGTCCTGCTCCGGGAAAAAAGTCTTGGGAATGCTGATGTACAGCCAGACACTCAGCGCGATGGTACCCAGCAGCACCATCAGAACCCAGCGCGAGTGATTCAATACCCATTGCAGCGAACGGCCATAGCCTTGCTGCACGCTCAACAGCACGCGGTTGAAACCGCGCTTGCGCGGCTGGCTGCGCGCCGGGTGGGCACGTAGCAGACGGGAGCACATCATGGGCGTCAGAGTGATGGACACCAGCAGAGAGATCAGGATCGCGACCGACAGTGTGACAGAAAATTCGCGAAACAGGCGCCCCGGCAGCCCACTCATCAATAACAGCGGAATAAACACTGCGATCAGCGACAGGCTCATGGACACCACGGTAAAACCCACTTCCCGCACCCCTTGCAGCGACGCCTGCAACGGTTTCATACCGGCTTCGATGTGGCGGGAAATGTTTTCCAGCACGACGATAGCGTCATCCACCACAAAGCCGGTGGCGACGGTCAGCGCCATCAACGATAAGTTGTTGAGGCTGAAACCGCAGAGATACATGGCGGCAAATGTACCGATCAGCGACACCGGCACGGCGATGGCCGGTATCAGCGTGGCGCGGCCGGAACGCAGGAACAGAAACACCACCAGAATCACCAGCGAAACGGCGATCGTTAGCGAGCGCTCTACGTCACGTAGTGACGCACGAATCGTGGGGGAACGATCCTGCGCGACCTCCATGTTGATGGACGCGGGCAACAGTGTGCGTAATTCCGGCAATGAGGCGCGGATATTATCGACGGTGGAGATGATATTGGCGTCCGGCGCGCGTCGGATCAGGATCAACACCGCCGGTTTGGCGTTGGTCATCCCGGCGTTCAGGACGTTCTGTACCGAATCCCTGACGCCGGCGACATCGCTCAGACGTACCGGCGCGCCATTGTTGTAATGAACAATCAACGAACGATAGGCATCGGCGGTCTTCAGTTCATCGTTGGTCTGAATCTGGTAGTGGATGTCGCCGCTGTCCAGACTCCCTACCGGCTGACGCACGTTGGCCTGAGCGATGGACTGGCGGACTTCATCCAGCGATACCCCCTGATTGAACAACGCCTGTGGGTTCAGCGATACCCGAACGGCGGGCAGGGAACTGCCGCCGATGGTGACATCGCCGACCCCTTCGATTTGCGAGACGCGCTGGGCGATTTGGGTGGAGGCGTAGTCATAAAGCTGGCCTGGGCCGTAGGTATCGGAGGTCAGCGTCAGAATCACGATCGGCGCATCGGACGGATTGACTTTGCGATAGTAGGGGCGGCTCGCCATGTTGCTGGGCAATAAGCTTTGCGCGGCGTTGATGGCGGCCTGGACATCGCGGGCGGCGCCGTTGATATCACGATCCAGGGCAAATTGCAGAATGATGCGGGTACTGCCCAGCGAACTCATGGAGGTCATTTCATTGATGCCGGCAATACGCCCCAGTGATCGTTCCAGCGGTGTCGCCACCGATGACGCCATGGTTTCCGGCGAGGCGCCCGACAAGGTTGCCGTCACTGCAATCACCGGAAAATCCACCTGGGGCAGCGGCGATACCGGCAATAGTCGGTAGCCAAGCACGCCGCACAGGGTAATCGCCAGCGCCAACAGCGTGGTGGCGACCGGCCGTTGGATGAACAGTGCGAAGAACTTCACTGCGCCTCTCCTTCCTGCGGGCGGGTACGGCGTAGACGATGCGCCAGGCGATCAAACAGCAGATAGATCACCGGCGTCGTGAACAATGTCAGCACCTGGCTCATCACCAGCCCGCCGACCATACAGATCCCCAACGGACGCCGCAGTTCGGCGCCGACGCCGGTGCTGAACATCAAGGGGACGGCGCTGAGCAGTGCCGCCATGGTGGTCATCAGAATCGGGCGGAAACGCAACAGACACGCCTGATAGATCGCCTGATACGGGCTCATGCCTTGCTCACGCTCGGCGGCCAGCGCAAAGTCGATCATCATGATGGCGTTTTTCTTCACGATACCGATCAGCAAAATAATGCCGATGATGGCGATGATGTTCAGATCGCTGCCCGAAATCATCAGCGCCAGCAAGGCACCGACGCCCGCAGTGGGCAGCGTGGACAGGATAGTGACCGGATGGATAAAGCTTTCGTACAAGACGCCCAAGACGATGTACATCGCCACGATCGCCGCCACGACCAGCCAGATGGTGCTGGTCAGCGCAGCCTGGAACGCCAGCGTGCTGCCCTGGAAGCGGGTGATGATATCCGACGGCAATTGCATCTGCTGTTGGGTGGTTTCAATCGCCTTGACGGCATCACCCAGCGCATAACCCGGTGCGACGTTGAAAGAGATGGTGCTGGACGGGAACTGGTCGATATGGTTGACCGCCAGCGTACCTTTGCGCTCTTCAATCGTCGCAATGCTATCCAACGGTACGACGCCGCCGGCACTGTTCACCAACCGGATATCGTGCAACGGATCCAGCCCGGTTTTGCTGGGTGAGTGCTGTTCCAGTACCACGCGATATTGGTTGGATTGGGTATAGATGGTGGAAATCAGCCGCTGGCCGAAGGCGTTATACAGGGCGCTGTCGATCTGCGACATGGTAATGCCCAGCCGGCTGGCATTGTCGCGGTCAACCTTGACGTAAGCTACCGCGGCGCCGTCTTGCCAGTCGCTGCTGACATCCTGTAATTGCGGCAGTTTTTGTAGCTCAGCGGTCAGCTTGGGTACCCAGACGCCCAATTCATCCAGTGACATGGTTTGCAAGGTGAACTGGTATTGGGTGCGGCTGACCTGGGTGTCGATAGTCAGGTCTTGTACCGGTTGCAGATAGAGTTGAACGCCGGGAATCGCGGCGGCTTGTTGTTGCAATCGATCGATGATGGTTTGTACGCGCTCACTGCGTTCGCTGAACGGCTTGAGGTTAATCTGCAGGCGACCGCTATTGAGCGATGGGTTGGTGCCATCAACGCCGATGAATGACGAGACGCTCTCGACGGTCGGATCTTTCAGGATGGCTTCGGTGACTTGATGTTGCTTGTCCACCATGCTGTTAAACGAGATCGTCTGCGCCGCTTGCACCGTGCCCTGGATGATACCGTTGTCCTGAATCGGGAAAAATCCTTTGGGGATGACGATATACAGCAGAACGGTTAATACCAGCGTGCCGATAGCCACGCTAAGCGTTATCCACGGATGGCTGAGTACCCGTGTCAGGCCACGACCGTAAGCGGCAATTACCCAGTCGAAGAAACGTTCACTGGCACGAGTAAACCTGTTTTGATGAGCCAGCGCTTCATGATTGAGTAAGCGAGCGCACATCATGGGCGTCAACGTCAGCGAAACGATCGCGGAGATCAGAATCGAGACGGCCAGGGTGACGGCGAACTCACGGAACAGTCGGCCGATGATATCGCCCATGAACAGCAGCGGGATCAGCACAGCGATCAGCGAGAAGGTCAGTGAAATAATTGTAAAGCCAATCTCTCCGGCGCCTTTCAGCGCCGCATCCAGCGGTTTTTCGCCTTTTTCGATATAGCGGGCGATGTTCTCGATCACGACGATCGCATCATCCACCACGAAGCCGGTGGCGATGGTCAGCGCCATTAACGTTAGGTTATTAACGGAAAACCCGAGGAAGTACATGGCGGCAAAGGTGCCCACCAGCGACAGCGGCACGGCGATGCTGGGGATCAGCGTCGCTACCGCATTGCGCAGAAACAGGTAAATCACCATCACCACCAGCGCGATCGCCAACAGCAGTTCGAATTGAACATCGTCTACCGAGGCGCGAATGGTGGTTGTGCGATCCGCCAGCAGCGTGACATTGACGGATTTGGGTAAGCTGGCTTGCAAGGTCGGCAACAGATTACGGATATGATCCGCAGTGGCGATAACATTGGCGCCCGGCTGCCGTTGAATATTGAGAATGATGGCCTGATTTTGATTAGCCCAGGCTGCCAGTTTGGTGTTTTCCGGCGCCTGTTCGACGGTGGCGACATCCTGTAGCCGTACCGGGGCGTTGTTCTTCCAGGTGATAATCAACTGGCGGTAGTCATCCACCGAACGAATTTGGTCGTTGGCGGACAGTGTGACCGAACGGGTCGGGCCATCAAAACTGCCTTTCGGCGTGTTGACGTTGGCGGCGGTAATGGCAGTACGCACCGATTCGCTGCTCAGCCCGAAGGAAGCCAGCGCGCCCGCATTCAGCTTCACCCGTACTGACGGTCGTTGGCCGCCCGCCAGTGTCACCAGACCTACCCCTTCGACCTGGGAGATTTTCTGCGCGATGCGGGTTTCAAGCATATCCTGCACCTGCGTCATGGGCATGGCGGTGGACGTGACCGCCAGCGTCATGATCGGCGGATCCGCCGGGTTGACTTTGTTGTAAGTCGGCGGGAAGGGCAGGTCGGTCGGCAGCAGATTAGTGGCGGCATTGATCGCCGCCTGAACATCCTGCTCCGCGACGTCCAGCGACAGCGAAAGCTGGAATTGCAGTGTGATGACGGATGCGCCCGCAGAACTCTGGCTCGACATCTGTTTGAGCCCGGACATGCTGCCGAACTGGTGTTCAAGCGGCGCAGTGACCGACGAGGTCATGACATCCGGGCTGGCGCCTGGATAGAGCGTCACAACCTGGATGGTCGGGTAATCGACTTCGGGCAGCGCGGATACCGGCAGTGCGCGGTACCCCACCAGACCCGCCAGCAGAATGGCGACCATCAGCAGGGTGGTGGCGACCGGCCTGAGGATAAACAGGCGCGACGGGCCGCCGCCGTGAATCGGCGAGCTTTCCTGCATCAGGATTTCTCCGCTTTACGCTGACGTTTTTCACCGCTGGCGGTGGCCTGGGCATCGGGTTTTTCGGGCGACAGCACTTCAACGCGCGCCCCTTCGGTCAGTTTGTCGATACCATCCGTCACGACGCGCTCACCGGCATTAAGCCCGCTGGTGACGACGGTTTGTTGGCCGTACTGGATGCCGGTAACGATCATGTGTTTGCTGACCTGATCTTTGTCGTTCAGTACCCAGATAAAGCGTCCGTCATTACCCATCTGAATCGCCGACGACGGGGCTACCACCACATTCTGCAAGGTATCCACCTTGATGCGGATGTTGACGAACTGATTGGGAAACAGGGCATCGTCCTGATTGTCGAACCGAGCTTTTAGCTTGATGGTGCCGGTGGTGCTGTCGATCTGGTTGTCCATGCTCAGCAGGGATCCCTGCGAGAGCATTTTCTGATTGGCGCGATCCCAGGCTTCAACCGGCACCGGTTGCCCGGATTTCTGCGCTTTCAAGACAGTGGCGATATCCCCTTCTGGCAGCGTAAACACCGTATCGATCGGGTGTGTTTGCGTCAGTACCAGTAAGGTGGTGGTGCTGGTGATGTAGTTACCGACATCGACCTGGCGTAACCCGACCCGACCGCTGATTGGCGCCGTAATCCGACTGTAGTCCAGTTGCAGTTGAGCACTGGCGACCGACCCCTGATCCGATTTCACGGTGGCTTCATACTGCCGTACCAGCGATTCTTGGGTATTCAACTGTTGCCCGGATACCAGACTGGTTTTGGATAGCTGCTGATAGCGCGCCAGATCCTGCCTAGCATTGACCAGCAATGCCTGATCTTTGGCCAACTGCCCTTGGGCCTGGGTCAGTTCAACCTGGAAGGGGCGAGGATCGATTTCGAGCAGGAGTTCCCCCTGCTTGACCTGTTGCCCCTCCTGGAAATGAATGGCCATCAGTTGGCCGCTGACCCGGCTGAGTAGGGTGACGGTATTGGCGGCATTTACCGTACCTAATGCAGAAAGATAGTGTGGAATCGACGCGGTGGCGGTCATAGCGGCTTGTACCGGCGGCGGCGCCATAGACCCTCGTCTACCACTCCGGCCTTGACTGGATGACTGTTGAGTGCGGCTGGCTTCTGACGATGCGGATTGTGCTGGTGTTTGATGGAAATAACGCCATGCAAAAAAAGCGGCTGCGATGGCAATGACGACTATCAATAATTTAAGGGAGCGTTTGGCATTCATAGTAATGAAATCGTGTCTCCAATGAGCACAGGCCGCTGATAAGCCTATGAAAGCTTGAGGTATGTAACGATACTAGTTTAAACAGCAACCAGCAGAACAAAAATGGAGGAAATATGGAAGATATGTCAGTGTTTGTAGAGAAAAAAAGCCCCGGCGTGGTATTTGCCGGGGCTGATTTAGAGAGCGTCAATCGGAAAAATAATTGGTTACAGTACCAGACCGGCAATAGCGGCGGAGAGCAAGCTCACCAGTGTGGAGCCATACACCAGTTTCAGACCGAAACGGGAAACGGTATTACCCTGTTTTTCATCAAGGCCTTTGATGGCGCCGGCAACAATGCCGATCGATGAGAAGTTAGCAAAAGACACCAGGAAAACGGACAGAATACCCACGCTGCGCGGAGACAGTTGGCCCGCTACTTTTTGCAGTTCCATCATGGCGACAAATTCGTTGGAAACCAGCTTGGTGGCCATAATGCCGCCGACTTGTAATGCTTCCTCTTTGGGAATGCCGACGATCCAGGCAAATGGATAGAAGACATAGCCCAATAGCTCCTGGAAGCTCAGCCCAAGAATGGTGCTGAACAGGGCGTTGACAGCGGAAATCAGCGCGATAAAGCCGATTAGCATAGCCGCGACGATAATCGCCACTTTGAAACCGGCAAGAATGTATTCCCCCAGCATTTCAAAGAAGCTCTGACCTTCATGCAGGTTGCTTAATTGCAATTCCTGTTCTTCGTCCACACGGTAGGGGTTGATCAGCGAAAGTACGACAAAGGTGCTGAACATGTTGAGTACCAGCGCTGCGACCACGTATTTGGCATCCAGCATCGACATGTAGGCGCCTACGATGGACATGGAGACGGTTGACATGGCGGTTGCTGCCATGGTGTACATCCGTTTTTCCGACATCTTGCCTAGTATGTCTTTGTAAGCGATGAAGTTTTCAGACTGGCCAAGGATCAACGAGCTGACGGCGTTAAAGGATTCCAATTTCCCCATACCGTTGACTTTGGACAGGATGGTTCCGATCAGACGAATGATGAACGGTAGAACCTTGATGTGTTGCAGGATGCCGATCAGCGCGGAGATAAATACGATGGGGCATAGCACTTTCAGGAAAAAGAACGCCAATCCCTGATCACTCATTTTACCGAAGACGAAATTGGTGCCTTCGCCGGCAAAGCTGAGCAGTTTGTCAAACAGCGATGCAAAGCCTTTTACAAAACCTAAGCCTACGTTGGAATAGAGGAAAAAATACGCTAATAGAATTTCGATAACGAGTAACTGAATAATGAATCTGACACGAATACCTTTTTTGTCACGACACACCAGTAGCGACAAGGCGGCAACAACAGCTAAGGCCAGAACGAAGTGAAGGATATTGGACATTTTTGCTCCAAACATGACTAGGGCCGATTTTTGGTCGTCATTTTATGTAACAGATGCGCCTAAAATGAGATGAACGACGCAAAAGCTGAATTATATCTTGGAAAATAACCTAAACTAAAGCCTTGGTCTCATAGCATTCGCTTTTGTCTGCCGTCTGGCATGAAATTTCATCTAACGGCACTGATCGGAAGTATAGCTGTTTCCCTTTTTTGGGAAATATGGGTTCAACAAGGAGATGGACTATGCCTGTTTCAGATGTATTCCGTGAACTTGGCCATTCGGGGATTCGCGTGCCGGTATTGACGTTTGGCGGGAATGTGTTCGGCTGGACGGTTGATGAGTCGTCATCGTTTCAGATTCTGGATGCGCTGGTCTCCGAAGGGTTGACGTTTATCGATACGGCAGATGTGTATTCAACCTGGGCGCCAGGAAATAGTGGCGGAGAATCGGAAACTATCATCGGCAATTGGTTGAAAAAACGCGGCAATCGCGACAAGGTTATTATTGCTACCAAAGTCGGTAAAAATATGGGCGAAGGTCGACACGGGCTGTCTGCCGCGTATATTCGTCAGGCGGTTGAAGCATCGTTGCGTCGTCTGCAAACCGATTATATCGATCTGTATCAATCTCACGAGGATGATAAAGAGACTCCGCTTGAGGAAACGCTTGCAGCATTCGATACGTTAATTCGGGAAGGTAAGGTTCGCGCTATTGGGGCTTCAAATTATGAAGCCGACCGTTTAGCTGAGGCATTGAAAATCAGTCGCGAAAACCATTTAGCGCGTTATGAAACATTACAGCCTGAATATAATTTATACGACCGTCGGCATTATGAAGAAACACTATCTCCCATTGTGAAGTCAGAGCAATTAGGCGTGATTGGTTATTATTCTCTCGCCAGCGGGTTTCTCTCCGGAAAATATCGTGTGCCGGAAGACGCGGTGAAAAGCCCGCGTGGCCAGGGCATCATCGCACGTTATTTGAACCCTCGCGGTTTGGCTATCCTGAATGCGCTGGAACAGGTAGCGACGGTACATAGATCGACAGCTACGCAGGTCGCTTTGGCTTGGTTGATTGCTCGTCCGGAAGTGACTTCGCCGATTGTCAGTGCGACTACGGTCGATCAGGTAAAAGAGTTGGCATCAGCGACGCGACTGACTCTAACTGCACAGGATATATCGCTGATTGATGGCGCTAGCGCCTGGTAAGCTAGGTTGACGCGGTTCTTAAATCTCATGTAGTTACACAACGAAGAAAGCAGGAAAGATGCTGCCGGCAGGGTAGGGTGTCAACAATACCGCCTAATGACTGCTTTGGGGGGCGGACTGTATTTTCAGATGAGAGACAGCATGAATACATGAGGGTGGATGTATTAGGTGGGATTGAGCCAATAGAGGGTCCGAGGCTAATTCATCCATGTTCAGATATAAAAACAGCCCTGATCAAGGGCTGTTTTTATTGCCAGCGTTAAACCACCTCCTCGGGAGGTGGTTTTTTACTGGAGTCAAACGAATGCTTGAAGATACTTATTCGCTTACTCGTCGGGTATTGACGAAAACTTAAGCCTGAGGCTGAGTTACAACGTCTTTGATACCTTTAACTTCGATTTCTACGCGACGATCCGGGGCCAGACAATCGATCAGTGCAGCACGAGCTTTCACGTTAGCACAGGTGGAACCGCTGACCGGATTCGCTTTACCCATACCGCGAGCAGAGATCTTGTTAGCTGGAACGCCTTTGTGAACCAGGTAATCAACAACGCTCTGCGCACGTTTGGTAGACAGTGCCTGGTTGTACTGATCAGAACCCAGACGGTCCGTGAAGCCCAGAACAACTACGGAACCATCTTTCGGATCGATAGTGCTTAACTGGGTATACAACTGATCCAGAGAACGCTGACCTTCAGGTTTCAGAGTCGCTTTGTTGAAGTTAAACAACACATCAGATTTCAGCGTGAAACGTTTGGTCTGCACAACAGGTGCCGGGGCTGGGGTCGGCGCTGGAGCCGGTGCCGGGGCAACGATCGGTGCCGGAGCTTCCTGACCGAAACGGTAAGAAACACCTACACTTAGCAGGCCATTATCAGGACGACCACCTACAGTGGAAGCATCACCGATATTGTTCACCCACTGGTAATCCAGACGTGTAGCCCAGTTTTTGGTGATAGCGTATTCAACACCCACTGCAGCCAAAGGAGAAACACCGGTGTCGTGACCGCTATTGCCAGAAACGTCGTCATGGCTATCTGCACGCCATACGAAACCACCCAGACGAGTATAAACATCCAGATCGTCAACAATCGGATAACTCAGCTTAGCGGCTAATTGAACGCCTTGAGCTTTGAAATTGCCACGGTTTACGCCGGTATATTTCATACGGCCAAGCCAATCGTAGCCCATCTCAAAACCTAAATAAGGGTTAGCCTGGTAACCACCGAATACACCAGCACCCAGTTGATTTTCCTGCGCATCGTTGGTGGTCTGATAACCACTGCCGTTCAGGCCTGTATCGTGGAACTGAGACCAGCCCAGTTTACCGCCTGCGTACCAGGTGTTATCGTTCGGTGCGGCTTGCGCTACGGTAGCAAAGCCAGCCACTGCCACTGCTATCGCGATAGCTGTTTTTTTCATTTTTACGCCTCATTATCATCCAAACTGGCAATTGGTTTTCAGATCCAATGTGCCCTTGGTTAAAATTCTTGTTGGAGGTACTGCCCTTATATTATTACACATCATCAGTAACCTGACGTTATATGAGGAAGGGCAACTCCAGCGTGCTAAAGTCTACAACGTGGTGAGAAAGTTACAAGCGTGATGTGATGTGAGTTCTGAAAAAGCTAGTAGAACATACATATTTATTAACAAATAATAGATAATTTTGGCAGTTTGCGTGGTCTAATTTCTTATTTTCAAAATCCGCAACAAGACTATGAATGCTATTTTGCTGTGAATTTTTTCATTCAAACCCATTCCGATGAGAAAATTCTTAATTTATTCAATGATACAGCCGCGAGTGAATTTTCAGTGTGGAAAATGGCCTTTCAATTGATTTTTCCTCTGAGCGAATAATAAATCCATAGGTATTTCCATGTTGTGCCGCATGACGTAATCGCATTTTTTGTTCATCACTCACTTCAGTATTTAACCAGCACAACACCACACTGTAATTTCCTGTTATTAGCGCTTTTTCCATGGCATCGACGATATAAGCCGGATCAAGATGATGGAACGCTATCATCTTATTCAGTGGAAGACCTGACTGCTGTAACCAGGGACGACTGAGTTTCTGTTGTGGCGATAACCACAATAACCAGCGAGACTGCATTCCCAACTGCTGTAGTAGAGGTAGCAACAACGGAGCAAATACAGGCTGTTCACCCCCATAAACAATTTCACTGATAACACCGCAGCCTGGTGAAATGGAAGGTATCTGCTGCCCTTGATGGGGGGCCTGAAAAAACGGACGAGAGTGAATGGTTTGATGGCGCATGATTTTCTGCCTCACAGTGATACTGTATGTGTGTACAGTATCTGTTGTGTGAGCAAAGATCAACCGTAATTTCTGAAAGCGCTTCGCATAATCTGATCGTAACCGTATGAATAACACGTTTTGTATTTGATGTGAGAGTTTTGCTGTGATTAATTAATTGTTAATTTTGTTAATGTTTTTAAAAAGCAGGAATGTCCTTTCAATACAAGGAATAAGTAATGAAAAAGTTATGTGAAAAGAGGATTTTGCAGTCTAAAACGGTGCTTGCACCTTTGGGAAAAATAACATCTCGCTCCCAGTTTGGCGGTTATAGTATCGCGGCTAATCAGGTTATTTTTGCATTGGTGGCTCATGGCGAGCTTTATCTGCGAGCCTCAAAGTTAAACGAACACCTGTTTCAGGGCCGTCAGATGCCAGGCTTGATTTATACCAAGAGAGGCATTCCTATTCCGCTTAATTACTATTTGGTTGACGATGCTCTGTGGCAAAGCGAGCAAACGTTGCTGGAGTTGGCGCGTTTTTCCCTGCAAGGCGCCAATAACGATAAAATCGCCAAGGTACAATCTGCCCGTCTAAAGGATTTGCCAAACCTCAACCATGGTCTTGAACGCCTGCTTTGGAAAGCAGGTATTAAAAATATTGACGATCTGCGTCAACTGGGTGCCAAAAGTTGCTATCTGCGGATGAGAGCGGTCAAACAAAATCTCAGCGTCAATATATTGCTGGCTCTGGCCGGAGCGATTTGCGGCATACATCAGGCAGCATTGCCCGCAGTTATGCGACGAGAACTGCTGGAATGGTACGAAAGTAATCAACCTCACTCGAACAAACGGCATAAACACTGATTGCGTCGGCATGATATGCGCTTGCCCACAGTATTCTGGTATTCCTGTGGGCAAGCGCATAGCGTATGAACGATCGATAAGAAGTTAAAGCGTCAATTAACTCTGTGCTTGAGTTTGTGTTTCTTCCGCCAGTATTTCATTTTTCAACTGTGTCAACTCAGGAAGCAAACTGATAATCAAACGTATCTGCTGCAGCACCAGTTGCTCTTTGCTGTCCTGCTCTGGAGCATGATCGCGGAGGCGTTGTTCCAATATCTGGCGTTCTCCGGCCAGCTTTGGCTGGTACTGCGTATCCTGATATAAGGCGTCTTCTACGTAGCAAACGGCATCATTTAGAAGCTGCAAAACGTCTGGCGAGGTGATGCGTTCACGATGTGAGCCTAGCGTCGAGATGTAACTCAGGAAAGTATGGTTGAGGCACATTAACCGGAAAGCCCGTTCCATTCCTTCTGATGAGGTATGAGGCTCGGCGGACATATTGGCGATAACTGATGCCAGTTCTGCATCGCTGTTATGGGCATCCCGACGGGCTACCCGATAGGAAAGGCCATTATCTTTGCCCTGGTGATATTGCACCATAATGGCATCCAGATAACGGCAGTTGCTGTTCAATACTTTACTAATGACGGCCGGCAATCCCCGGAATCGCCAGTCGGGCCAGATAAAACTCACCGCTGCCCAAGCTATACCACATCCAAGTAAAGTATCGATGACCCGTGGAAGCGCCACGTCGAAACCTTCCCCCAACAGATTGAAACACATCAAAACCAACAGGGTGATGAACAAGGTCGCCTGCGCATACTGTACGGTACGCAGCGCAAAGAACAGAACCCCGCTGATGACGATCAAGAGCAATTGTCCTTCAATAGACGGGACGAAGTAGAGCAATGGAACACCAATTAGCACCCCGGCCAGTGTCCCGATAATGCGTAAGGCCAGACGACGGCGGGTCGCGCTGTAATTGGGTTGGCAGACAAACAGACTGGTCAGCAGGATCCAGTAACCATGTTGCAGCCCGGAGAATTGAATAAACGCATAGCCGGCGCACAGAACCAGCGACATACGAACAGCATGGCGGAACAGCGCGGATTTTGGCGTCAGATGACGACTGATTCGTAGTCGCACATCGCTCCAGCCGGTGATTTTATCGTCTGACAATGAACTTTCGGTGGCGAGGCTATGGTTGTGCCGTTCAAGCGTTTGTTCCGACTCTATATTGAGCAACTGTGCATCGATAGCGCGCAGATTATTAAGCAGGTAACGCAACGCTTTAGTGTGCAAAGCATCTACGCCTTGCATCGACAGCCGATCGATAGCGATATCCAACCGCGAGAATGCTTTTTCCAGACGTGCTTCGTGCTGATATTTCTGCTGCAGCAAAATGGACTGCGAGAGTTGCTGACAGGCATGGGAAAGCAGGGTTAGCAAGCGCTGAAAGCGAAAAGGAACGTCGCTATAGAGCAACGTCTGACGTAATTGTTCATATTGAATATGGGCGGAGCTGACCCGCTCATGGATATCTTGCGCGACAAAATAGTAGTGCAACGTGCGGCGTGTTCCTCGCTGGCCGCGATCGCCGCGTAATCGCGTCAACAGTGTGGCTTTGGCTTGATTCAGCATGTCCACCACTTTTCCGTTAACCATGGTGACAGCGATAAGTGTCTGGTGTGTGTCGTCATTATCAGGGTCGAACAGGGTAGACTTGGCGTCCAGATAACTGGCTAGTTGCTGATAACAACGAGCGATACTGTCCTGCAGAGGTCGAATCGGAAAAATCAAGTGGCCTGATAGCGTCAGCAGGTTGTACCAGAGTGCGCCGATAAAGAGCAAAAGTGGTTGTTGATACCAATTGGTATAGAGCGATGCGCCCAACATCGTGTAAATCGCGATCAATAACGCGCCAAAAGCGATAGTGGCATAACGCTGCCCCAGCGAGCCCAGCAGGATAAACGCCCAGGTGGAAACCGCCAGGCCGATGACGAAGAACCAAGGGTAAGGATAAAGTAGTTCGACGGAAATGGATGCAACCAGAAAACAAATCAAAGTAATCAGTAGGTTGAACAACCTGCCGGACAATCGATCATCAAGATCAGCCAACGCGGCCGCGACTACGCCCAAGGTTAATGGGATAGTGCTGGTGGGCGCTCCCAACCACCAGGGAACGATAGCGGCGCCGCTGAGCGCCAGTAGAATTCTAAGGTTATATAACCCACTACTGTTGTAGATAAAACGGCGTAAGCCAGTACCGACGTTGACGTGCACGATGATCCCTACTGATAACGTTTACGGGCATTGGCCTCTCTGGCTGCCCGGGCTTCTTCCACTGATACCACTCGTCTACCTACCGGCCAGAGTGCAATCGCAGCAATTTTGAAATTGGCGATGCCGACAGGAATACCGATGATGGTGAGACACTGGGCGATACCACTGCAGATGTGAGATAAGCACAGCCACCAGCCGAAAAAGATAAACCAAAATACGTTGAGCAGGGCTCCGCTGGCATTGCGCAGCGAATTCTTCCCATCCGGATGCAATTCATCAACATGAATGGCTTCGTTACCGTAAGGAAACAGCGACAGACGGGTGATTTCCCAACAGGAACGTGTCAATGGCAGTGTAAACACCAGAATGATGCTGATGCAGGTCGCCAATAGCCAGGCGAAGGTAGTGAAGAACCCTCCCAGCACGAAATTCAGAACATTAAGTACGCTACGCATAGTATCCCGTTACAGGTTCGAAAATTACCGTGGTAAGTGAATTATCTTACTATTAATCAGGCTATTTGAACCTGTTTTTTATGCCTGGAGCCTGAGCTGATATCGCGGTTACACTATGAGCATAAATAATAATTTCGCAGTGATGGCGCAGGGATTATGGAACTGAAATCGACTGCTTTGGGTAAGCATTTGGCACAGCATCCCTACAATCGGGTGGAATTGCTGAATGCGGGGGTGCGTGTCAGTGGTGAGCGCCATGAATATCTGATTCCATTTAATCAATTGCAGGCGATCCGTTGCAAAAAAGGACTGATTTGGGGGGAACTGGAGTTTGAATTACCGGATGGTCAGGTCGTCCGGCTCCATGGTACCGAATGGCAGGAAACGCAACAGTTTCACCGTTATTTACTTCAGTCCTGGATGGCGTGGAGCCATGAGATGGGGGAGATCAGCACATCGGTTTTGCAACAGCAGGTGCAAGCCATTGCACAGTGGGCGTCTACCGGGCACTGGTTTACCCGTAAAGCGTTGGCGCAGCTGCAACAGGATATTCGACATTGTTTTTCCGCTATCCCCTTGCCGTTGACACGTCTGGACGAATTTGAACGCTGTCGTGACGCCTATCGCCTGTGTCAGAGCTGGCTGGATCATGGGGAACGTTTGCGTCAGCAAACCAATCAGCGCTGGGCTGACGATACCTTAGTGCAGCAACGGACTTTTTTTGAATCAGTAGAATCTTCGCCGTTGAACGACAGCCAGTCTCGGGCCGTGATCAACGGTGAGGATGCCGTGTTGGTTTTGGCCGGAGCGGGCAGCGGTAAAACGTCGGTGCTGGTGGCGAGGGCGGCATGGTTGCTGCGCAGCGCACAGGCGCGGCCAGAGCAAATACTGTTGCTGGCGTTTGGCCGACAAGCAGCAGAAGAGATGAATGGACGTGTACGTGAGCGTTTGCATACTGAAGAGATTCAGGCCAAGACTTTCCATGCGTTGGCGTTGCACATCATCCAGCAGTGTAGCCGAAATGCTCCTGTCATTAGCCGGCTTGAAACTGATGCAGAGGCTCGTCGCTCGTTTCTGCTGCAACAGTGGCAGCAGCAATGTGCGGAAAAAAAGACACAGGCTAAAGGGTGGCGCCAGTGGCTATCGGACGAAATGGAATGGGGGTTGCCGGAAGGGGATTATTGGCATGATCCCGTTGTGTCGGGGCGGGTAGCGGGACGGCTGGAGCGTTGGTTGGGATTAATGCGTATGCATGGCGGTACGCAGAGTGAGATGGTGGAGCAAGTGGATGAAGAGGTGCGTCCCGCAGTGCAACAGCGTCTGCGGTTGATGGCCCCCTTGTTGAAAGCCTGGAAGAAGGCGTTGAAAGACGAAGGTGCCGTTGATTTTTCCGGTTTGATCCATCAGGCAATCAACTACCTGGAAAAAGGACGGTTCATCAATCCCTGGAAACATATTCTGGTTGATGAGTTCCAGGATATTTCGCCGCAACGAGCACAATTGTTGTCGGCGTTAAGACGGCAGAACAGCGGCACCAGTTTGTTTGCCGTCGGCGATGACTGGCAAGCTATCTACCGCTTCAGTGGTGCGGAACTTTCTCTGACCACCTCGTTCGAGCATCACTTTGGCATCGGTGCTCAATGCGTGTTGGATACGACGTACCGCTTCAACCGGCGTATCGGCGAGATCGCCAATCAGTTTATTCAACAGAATCCGGCGCAATTGAAAAAATCCCTCAACAGCTTGCGGGATGGAGACAGACGTTCGGTTGCGCTATTGCCGGATGAGCAGCTTGAGGCGTTGCTGGATAAAATGAGTGGTTATGTCACGGAGCAGGAGCGCATTCTGGTGTTGGCTCGGTACCATCATCTGCGACCTGATGTGTTGCAAAAAGCGGATACCCGATGGCCCAACCTGAACGTTGATTTTATGACCATTCACGCCAGCAAGGGGCGGCAGGCGGATTATGTGATCATTGTCGGGCTACATGAAGGGAGCGATGGTTTCCCCGCTCCTGGCCGGGAATCTCTGCTGGAAGAGATATTGTTGCCGGCTTTGGAGCCGTTTCCTGATGCGGAAGAACGTCGGTTGCTGTATGTGGCGCTTACCCGGGCCAGACATCAGGTCTGGTTATTGTATGACCGGGAGAAACCGTCGGTTTTTGTCGAACAGCTACATGGTTTGGGCGTGCCTAAGCAACGTAAACCGGGATGATGAACAAACGACAGGGCGGATGAATCTCCCTGTCGTCACATGAATGGAATTACTTCAGCCGGGTATGGAGATAACGCTGATAGTCGGGGATCGTGATATCGACTTTCTGTTTGAACAACGCAGAGTTAATCAGGAAGTCTGCGGTTGCGCGATTGTTGGCTACCGGAATGTTCCACACGGTAGCCAGCCGCAACAAGGCTTTGACGTCTGGGTCGTGAGGCACGGCGTTCAGAGGATCCCAAAAAAACATCAGCATGTCGATTTTGCCTTCGGCAATCAGGGCGCCCACCTGTTGATCCCCCCCCATCGGGCCACTCATCATACTTCTAACGGGCAGACCGGTATGCAACTGGATCAGATTACCTGTAGTGCCGGTTGCGTACAGGTGGTGTTCTGAGAGCTGCGATTTATTGGTGCTGACCCATTCCAGCAGCGTTTGTTTACAGTGATCATGTGCGACCAGCGCAATATGCTTATGCACTTCTATCGTACGGGTGGTGAACTCCATGGTGACATCCTTCGAACGGTGAGATGTTCACAGATTACGGAAACCTTATTTCGGTGAAAAGCGGCGAACCGAAAAAATGCGAACGCCTTTTCAAAAATGAGGTTAATTGATTGTAAAACAAACAATACTGCCAGCTGGAGTCGAGATTATCGTTGGTGGTGCGTTACCATTTATCACCATGTGGTTTTATTGTTTCGATGTGGCTGCTGGCAATGGATATGGACAAACAAGAACAAAAGGAAACGTACTGGACGATGAATGTGCGGTGCAGAGCGCGGTCTGCCGTCAGACATTTACGTTACACTTAATCTCTGTGGCCGAATCGCAAGGTGAGACAACTATGCAAGACAGTGATATCAAATCCATTTTAGCTCAGGTCAAAACCATTGCATTGGTTGGGGCCAGCGAAAAAGCTACACGACCCAGCTATGGCGTGATGGCTTATCTACTTGCGCAGGGGTATCAGGTGATTCCGGTAAGCCCCAAACTGGCAGGGCAGTCATTGCTGGGGCAACCGGTTTATGCGTCGTTGGCCGATATCCCGTATCCTATTGATATGGTTGATGTGTTTCGGCAACCTGATGCCGCCTGGGAAGTTGCTCAGGAAGCGATTGCGATTGGTGCTCGGGTATTGTGGCTGCAAATCGGCGTGATCAACGAGCAGGCCGCCGTCCTTGCACATAACGCAGGTCTAAAAGTCGTGATGGATCGCTGCCCAAAAATTGAGATACCCAGACTGGGAATGGAGAAATAACCCTTGCTCGGCTTTATTACGTACGCGGTGGTGATAAAGCCTGCGTCTGTTCTGATTAATGCAGAAGCCGTGGAGCCCTGCGTTTAATGGTTTCAGACAACTCATCCAACGACGGGTGGTCGCTTTGGTTCAGTGTTTCATCCATCAGTTGCTCTTCGGCCAGGTAAGTGTGTATGGGATGGCCTTCTTCGTCTTCCATAACCACATGGTACCAAGGCGCGGTGCGTAAGGTATCGTTCGTCGCGAGTTCTTCCCATTTGGGTTGCTCAAGTGAATACTCGGGATCAATATCGATAACTACCCCGGGATATCCCAGCAGCTTATGACGAATCTGTTGTCCGATGGCAAATTTACAGATAATCATATGACCTCCTGAGAAACGTAGTACATATCCTAAGTTGGGGGAGATACGCGGTTTTCAAGTTGTCAGGCAGTCTTGTTTCTCGTTATTACCGTCTTTGCCAGCAAAGATTCTCCTTGTTTACAGCATAGTGTCTGCTGGCATCCAAATGCGTTAACTGTGGTGCATTTTTGTACTCATGAGATGTGTTTTCCAAGGGGGAATGTCAATGCCGACTGTCTCGATGATTGCCTGGGTATATGGGGTAGTGCAGGGTGTCGGTTTTCGCTATCACACCCAATTGCAGGCGCAACGACTGGGGGTGTGCGGTTACGTTAGGAACTGCGACGATGGCAGCGTTGAAGTCGTTGCCTGTGGCGAGCCGCAGGCCGTCGAACAGTTAATCAACTGGCTCAGGCAAGGCGGGCCACGTTATGCCAGAGTGGATCGGGTGCTAGTGGAGCCTTGCGCTGTCGCGGATTTTGAGGGTTTTGGCATTCGTTACTGACGGCTAGATGCATTTTACCGGTTTGGGTAAACCCGCAATTTTAGTGGCCTGCTTAGCGGGGCCTTTAGGAAAAAGCCGATAGAGATAGCGGCTGTTGCCTTTTTCTTCGCCGTACTTTTGCGCCATAGCTTTTACCAGCATACGAATTGCTGGGGATGTATTAAATTCCAGGTAAAATGCGCGAACGAAACGCACCACTTCCCAGTGTGCTTCCGTAAGTTCAATTCCTTCCTGGGCTGCCAACTCTGGAGCCATTGCTTCCTGCCAGTCGCGGGTATTTTTGAGATATCCCTGGGTATCGGTTTCGATAACCCGGCCTTCAAACGTTAACATATCACCTCGATCACCATGAAAAGCGTCCTCATGCTAACAAATTTCGTCATGGCGAGCATCGTACTGCTGGGGTTCACTGGCGCATAAAACGCTCAAGAGCGCCATTGGCGCCCTTGATGATGTACTTTCATTCTCGTTGTCGCTATTCGCTGCGCGACATGCCTAGCAGGCTCAGCAAACTGACAAACAGGTTGTAGATGGAAACATACAGGCTGACCGTCGCCCGGATATAGTTAGTTTCCCCACCATGGATGATATTGCTGGTTTCCCACAGGATGGCGCCGGTGGAGAACAGAATAAACATCGCACTGATTGCCATCTGCAGCCCCGGCAGGTTAAGGAACAGATTGGCGATGACGGCGACCAGTAAGACGACAAATCCGGCCATTAGCATGCCAGACAGGAATGACATATCTTTGCGGGTCGTCAGTACGTAAGCGGAACAGCAGAAGAAGACCAATGCCGTGCCACCTAGTGCCAACATAATGATATCGCCCGCGTTGGCGCTAATCAGCGCGCTGAGGATCGGGCCGAGGGTATACCCCATAAACCCAGTCAACGCGAATGCCGCCAGAATGCCAGCCGGGCGATCAGACAGACGATAGGTTAGAAACATCAGGCCGTAAAATCCGACCAGCGTCAAAATCAATCCGGGTGCCGGTAGTTGGAATACCGTACTCAGAGTAGCGGTGAGCGCGGAAAAGCCCAACGTCATCGACAACAGGAAATAGGTGTTGCGCAGCACTTTATGCGTGTTGAGCAGGGAATATTCACGTGTCGAGGAAACAACGATGCGATCCATGATAACGACTCTCTCTCTTCAGGGTGCCATTTGTTTCAGAGAGTAAGTAGTTGCGCGGTGCAATTAAAGGTGTTTTACCCTTCTTTACGCTGAATTATCGTCGCTTTCTGAACATAATGACGGTTTTATATGCTTTTGGTACCGTATCGACTATTTTTCAGGCGATTGAGCCGGTGGTCGCTTTACAATATCGGGCAGTCTGTTTATAGTTCGCGTCGTTGCGGAGGAGTGGCCGAGTGGTTGAAGGCACCGGTCTTGAAAACCGGCGACGCGAAAGCGTTCTAGAGTTCGAATCTCTACTCCTCCGCCAGAATTCGAAAAAGCCAGCAGAAATGCTGGCTTTTTTCGTTTTTATTGTTTTTTCAAACAGGCCTGTGTGCTCTCTTCCTCATTAGGATCAGAGAATTATGGGTTTCTGTACATCTATATGCATATGCTCATGATGAATGGCTTTCCATCCTTATTGTTGCCTCGGTAGCGGCAAAAATTATGCGCATGCCGAGTAGCATGCAGGAGAAAAAGATGCAGCTGTTGATGGTTATTGACATGCAAAACTCAGTGTTTCAGACATCTCGTTACCAGAAAGATGCGGTAGTCGGGCGGATCAACCAGCTGATTGATGCTGCTGATAGAACATTGTTCATTCTTCATGTAGATGAGGCGATGCAGCCTGGAAGCGAAGGGTGGCAACTATTACCGGAACTCCATCGCCCGAAAAATGCCATTTATATCAATAAAACAGCCTGTGATGCATTCTACTGTACCGAATTGGCCGCTACGCTGGAGCAGCTTGGGGTACATCATTTCACCGTATGTGGTTGTGCTACCGATTATTGTGTTGATGCGACAATAAAAAATGCCGCTAGCCGGGGATATGCCCAGACTGTCGCCGCGGATGCGCATACCACGGCAGATCGCCGTGCGGTTAGTGCCGCGCAATTGATTGCACAGCATAACGAGGTGTGGGCGGATTTCATCATTCCCGGCAATCAACTATGGGTAAAAGAGACGCAACGGATTTTGCAGGAGTGGGATGTGAAAACGGGCGACGCTGAGAGTTCATTGCCCGCCGTCTAGCAGATCTTTCTCAAGCCAATACAGGATAATATCCACGATATAGCGTTGTTCCTGTTCAGTCAGCGCCCGTTGTTGCGGGATACCATGCCACTTGGCCAAACATCCGCGGCAGCAGGTAGCGGTTGCATGCTGTGCAATGAATACTGGATGCCCATGCATCGGAGTCTGTTTGCCATCGTTGGCCGGCAATGCGGGTGCCAGCCGTTGGGCAATAAACTCTGCGGCGTGGGATGAAATCACCTCTTTGCCTTTACTGAAGCAATAATTGCGTTCCCTGGGGCCTAAATGAAAACGCTGACGAAAGCGTGAGCGTGATAATCGGAGGAACAGCGCATTAATGGTATTCATACATGAGGGGCCGACATCGAAGCGGAAGAACAAAGCCTAGCGCCATGACGAATCGAGGGCAATTGTAAATATATAACTCATTGTATTTTATTGGTAATGTGTTTTTTTTAAATATCGCGTCGCTTCACAAATACCTTAAAAATCCGTGTCGCTTAACGTCAATCGGGTCTACGCTGTCAGTGTCGAGTTGATAAACCTAGGGAGCTTTTATGTACAAGACTATCCTGGTGCCTGTGGACATTGATGAAGAAGAGCTGACCAAAAAAGCGCTTTCCCATGCAGTGATGTTGGCAAAGCTAGCCGATGCAAAGCTACACCTGTTTCATGCCTTGCCCGATGCCTCGGCATTTATGTCGGCCTATTCATTCGGTATCAAAGAGTTTGAAAACGAAGCGGTGGTTAAGGCGGATGAGAAACTACACTTGCTGGTGAGCACGATCGACCTGCCGCCTGAAAAGCTTTCCCATAGTATTAGCTTTGGGATACCGCGCGATGAGGTGCTGGAATTGGCGCAAGAAATCGAGGCTGATCTGATTGTGATTGGTTCGCGTCGCCCAAATGTTAAAACCTATTTGTTAGGCTCCAATGCCGCCGCGATTGTTCGTCATGCCCAGACGACGGTGCTGGTGGTAAGGTAGTTCCTGCTGCGGGGTTGCGCGAGCAGCTCCGTGTTTATCTTAACTGGCTGTCCTTGCTGCCCCTGCGGTTATAGCCGCTGATGAGTGTGTTTTTGCGATCCCGTTTTTCCTGACAATCGACGCAATAACGAACCCCCGTTAATGCTGTACGGCGGGCTTCGGGAATAGGCTCTCCACACGCCTCGCAATATTGCGCGCTATCACCCTGATGTAACTGACTGCGGGCATGTGCAACGGCGTCATCCACCGTCGCATCAATCTGATCCTGAACGGCGCCATCGTTAGACCAACCACTCGCCATTTGTATGCCTCCTGCTCCTGGGTTTGATGACACAGCTATAGAATCAAGTATGGCATTAATGCAGTACAAACAGGAGAACAGCGGAGAAAATAGGGTACGTGGGGGAAGCTCGTTATTGATCAGCGAGTGACTTCGGGATATGGCCGGCAACATTCCTCACCGAAAGTCTGCTTCGGCGATTATCATCGGCAAACTGCGCCATGTTGGCATAATAACAAGGGAGAACGGGAGTGCGAGCCCTACTCCCGTTGGGAAGGGGGAAGGTTAGTCGTTGTCGTCAACGGTTGTTCAATGCGTTGCTGCTGTTTTTCCTGGTGGTGGAAAAATGCGCCAATAGCTGAGTAGGCAAAACGGCCGAGAAGGATGAGGAGACTGATGATGAGAACAGTTCGGGCGACCTGGGCGGTGCTACTTCGTCGGCGCCTGATGGATATTCGTCGTTTATGAGTGATAGAGGACATTATCCTTCATTTTCCTGGTGATCGCGGGGATTCGCTGTTTTTTATTTAGGCACAGGAGATGAAGACGGTCAATGCAGTAGGGGCAAAAAGCACTTTTCGTCACCATTTGGCGGCGATTGAAACGATGGAATGTTACTGCGATCACGGCAACTAGAACGGGCGGGCGTCAGTTTGAGACGCCCGCCCGTGAGAGTGGTCAATCCGTCAGTTTTTTTCTTCTTCGAGCAGTAGTTTCCAGCCACTGACTTCCTGCCAATACTGTTGCTCCCGCTCAAGATCGAGCTGAACCAGCATATTCTGGCTGAAAAAACCTTGGGGGAAAATCAGCGTCCAGGCGCTTTCGGTTGCGATAAGCTGCAGTGTTTTGGGCGTGGTCGTCGCCTGCCGCTGATTGTTCAGCAACGTTGCCAGCCGCAGCAGTTGCACCATCGGCAGGTACTGCTTTTTCTTGAAAAGATTAAGCCGCGGTAGTTCCTCAAGCCGGATGGCCTTACGGTGTAGACGCACCATCAGCGCCAGCAACAACTGCTGCTCCTGATTGAATCCCGGCAGGTTGGTATTCTGCAAAATATAAGCGGAGTGACGATGCATGCCGCTATGGTTGATGCCCAACCCAACTTCATGAAGCATGGCTGACCATTTCAGCAGCGCCTCAAGCTGCGGATTCACTAACGATGGGTTCTGCTGCGCCCACTGGGCGTAGAGCAGTTCGGCGGTTTCCCTTACGCGCCGGGCCTGCTCGCGGTCGATATTGTAGTGGCCGGCCAGGCTTTGCGCCGTGCGGATACGGATATCCTGATGGCGAAAACGTCCTTCCATCTCATACAGTACGCCTTCGCGCAGCGCGCCGTCGGAAAGCCTCAGTTCCTTGATGGCCAGCGCGTCGAACACGCCGCACAAGATAGATAAACCGGGAACCAAAACCGTCTGGCGGTCTTCCGTCAGCCCCGGCAGGCTAAGCGCTCGGAAATTTTTGAACTGTAGGATGCGATCCTTCAGCATCTCCAGTCTATCCGGCGTGATCAGGCCGTCTTTCTCGCCCATCGCTACCAAAATCTCATGGGTCGCCTTGATGGTGCCGGATGCGCCGAGCGCGTAGTCCCAACTATAAATACGATATTCCCATGCCAGCGTTTCCAGTTTTTGTGCCGCCGCAAGGCGGGCTCGGCGGAAATTCGCTTCGCTGATTTCGCCGTTGGGAAAAAACTGTTGGGCGAAGCTGACGCACCCCATACGGCGACTTTCCACCAGAATGGGTTCGAAATCTTCACCGATTACCAGCTCTGTAGAGCCGCCGCCGATGTCGATAACCAGCTTGCGGCCCTTCTCCGGCTGGGTATGTTCGACACCCATGAAAATCAGACGGGCCTCTTCATGACCGGAAATGATTTCAATGGGATAGGGCATGATTCTGGCCGCGCGTTTGAGAAAATCCTGAGCGTTGACAGCCTGACGCAACGCATGGGTGCCGACGATGGAAACGTTGGTGGCTGGGAATCCCTGCAGTCGTTCGGCAAACAGCGCCAGACAACTCAAACCGCGCTGGATGGATTCCTCGCTGAGTCGGTTGGCACTGTCGAGGCCGTCGGCCAAATGGACGCGCTGCTTCAGGCGTCCAAGCACCTGAAGCGCGCCGTTGACCACGCGGGCGACCACCATGTGAAAGCTGTTGGAGCCGAGGTCGATGGCGGCGAATTCCTGCGGTTGTTCGGTAGTGTAATTCGTTAACGGCATGGGGTCAGGCCTGTTCTCCGTGTTGCTCAAGCGCCTTGATATAGTCATAGATGGCATACTGGGCGCGTACTTTGCGCCGGTTACCGCGGGCGACATAGCAATTGCTCTGTTCCTTGTCGACTACGCGGGCTTTTACCGTATCGCTGAACAGGATCTCCAGTATGTTCAGCACCCGTTCCTTGAGAGTGTGATCCAGCACTTCCACCGCGACCTCAATACGGTAATCAATATTACGGGTCATCCAGTCAGCAGAGGAGAGGAACACCTTCTGATCGCCGCCGTTATGGAACACATAGACACGATCATGCTCCAGAAAACGGTCAACAATACTGACGACTCGGATATTATCGCTGATCCCCGGCAATTCTGGAATCAGGGAGCACATCCCGCGCACCAGCAGGTTTACCTTGACGCCAGCCGCAGAGGCCATATACAGCCGCTCGGCTAATCCCTTGTCCACCAGGTTATTGACCTTCAACGTAATCCCCGCCTCTCTGCCCGCCGTCGCATGGGCGATTTCACCATCAATCAGCTGATAGAGGCGATCGCGGGAGTTTTGCGGGGAAACCAGCAGGTAGTCGAAACTGACCGGACGATAGGGGTTCTCAATGAAATTGAATACCCGGCGAACTTCATTGGTGATGCGTTCATCGGCAGTAAGCAGTGAATAGTCGGTATAGAGCCGGGCAGTTTTCTCGTTGAAGTTCCCGGTGCCGATATGCGCATAACGTACGATGTTATCCCCCTCTTTGCGGGAGATCAGAAACAACTTGGCATGGATTTTCAGCCCAGGGACAGAAAAAATCACATGCACGCCGGCTTCAGTCAGCCGTTTGGCCCAATGGATATTGGCTTCTTCATCGAAACGCGCTTGCAGTTCAACGACGACAGTGACTTTTTTGCCGTTATGGGCGGCGTGAATCATCGAGTTGATGATGCGGGAGTCCTTGGCCACACGATAGATATTGATGCGGATGGACAACACGTTAGGGTCAAAGGATGCCTGACGCAGCAGTTCCAGTACGTGCTCGAAAGTATGGTAAGGGTAGTAGAGCAGTATATCGCGCTGCCGAATGGCCTCGAACCCGTTGCGGAAGCGGCTGAATCCGTCGTGACGCAGGCGCGGCAGTGGCTTGTTCACCAGATTGGCGCGGCCGACATTGGGAAACCCGATGAAATCCTTGAAGTTATGATAACGCCCGCCGGGAATGACCGAATCGTAGGACGAAATCCCCAACTTACCGAGCAGACAACGCACCATGGCGTCCGGCATATCACGCTGATAGACGAAGCGCACCGGCTTGGCGGTCAGACGCTGTTTCAGGCTGGATGACATCAGCTCCAGCAGGCTGGACTCCATTTCCGTGACCAGATCGTATTCGGCGTCACGAGTCATCTTCATCGAATAGGCGTTCAGCGAATCGAAGTCAAAAAAGCCCCTGAAGATGTCATCCAAACAGTAACGAAGGATATTATCTATTAATATCATTGTCTTGCGACGGCGCGGTGCTTCTGATGGCAGATCGACGAAGCGCGCTATCTTGTCTGAAGGGATTTCCAGCAGTGCGTAATCGGTTTTGTCGCCGCGGATAATTTCTACGGCCAGATAGGTGTAGTCATCTTTGAGAAACTCGACCAGATTGGTCTCCGGCAACAGCAAGATCGGGGTAATCAGCGGGCGCAGGTACTGACGGAAATACTCACGCAGCCAGATTTGCTGGCTGGGGGAAACCTGCCGCTCATTAACGAGAAAAATCTGGTTGCGAGCCATTTCCAGCAGCAGTTCGTTGTAAAGGTTGTCGAACAGCTGGTCGGTTCTTAGCACTCGTTCCTGTATTTTATTCAACAGATGGCGCAATCCACTGTCGGAGCCTTGTTCTTCATTGATCAGGATGCGGCGTTTGAGGTCGGCAAAACGGACTTTGTAGAATTCATCCAGGTTGCTGGAGTAGATGCCCAGAAAACGCATACGTTCGATCAGCGGGTTGCTTTTATCTGCGGCTTCCTGCAGTACACGTTCATTGAAAGATAACCAGCTCAACTCTTTGTCTATATAGAGTTTGTCCTGACTCATTGTCACTCCGTTACACTATTTTTAATAAAGTGCAGCTACTATCTACCCGCATTGTGGCGTGCACATGACGATAAAAGCGAATGTACGGGCAGACTTACCATTGTCATATTCCAGGGGTAAAGGCAACATATGTACCCCATTTATGGTGATAGTAAGCCAAATCATCCGGCGGGCCGAATGTCGTTTCGGGCGCCAGACCGTATTGGCTACCGATTTCAAATGAACCGGCAGGATTGACGACGACAGCGATGGCAGACACAGGCAGATTACCGTATCGGGACAAACGGCGGGCGTTGATTGATCGCCTGACCCACCGGATCGTGGTGGGAAGCGGTTGGCTGGTGTTGCTGGCGCTGCTGTTGATTTTTTTCTATCTGCTGTATGTAGTGATTCCGTTGTTCTTCCCGCCCTCAATCCATGCAGTACAGGAAGTGACATTCGACGACCGGGAACCGGCGGTAGCGCTCGGCATCAGCGATGATGGTCAAACTGGTTTTCGTCTTGATCGTCATGGAAACGGCGAATGGATTTCGCTGACGCGCGGCCAACGCACCGCACGTCTTCCTCTTATGCCCGAGGTGGTTTTGACGGCCAGCAGCATTGATGAACGGCCGTTGCTGGCGCTGGGGCATCCCGATGGTTCAGTGAGCATCGTGCAACCTGATATGTCGCAGCCCGCAGGCGCGACGCCACAATGGCGGTTCCCCCTGGGCTCCAGGCCGTTGACGTTAGATGGCGATGCCGCGCCATTGCGATTATTAGCGATTGCCCATGGAGACGACGGCCCGCGCCTTGCCGTGGTGACGCAGGATAACCAGTTGCGATGGTATTTGCCGGGGGCGGCGGGTATGACGCCGGGCGGGCGAATTGCATTGGACGATGTTGTCGGGCAACTGTTGCTCGCGCCGGATGGGCAACAACTGTATACCTTGTCTGAACGTCGGTTAACGGTGTGGGAATGGCGCGGTTCGATGCTAAGTATACGTGAAACCCTGGTGCTTCCCGGCACGGCGCCTTTTTCGCTCTCCTTGCTGGCTGGTGGGCATTCGCTGTTGATCAATGACGCCAATGGCGTTCTCAGCCAGTGGTTTGATACCCCGACGGAGAACGGCATGCGGCTCACTGCGGCACGTCATTTTCCGGTGGCCGAACCACCATTCCGCCTGATTGTCGAACCCCGTCGTCGGGTGTTTGCCACCCTGACCCCCGCGGGGGCGTTTTCGTTATTCGCCAGTAAACAGCCGGGCGCATTGCTGACTGCACAACTGGCATCGTCGGCGACGTTGGCGGCATTTTCGCTGCATGGGCGAGCATTGTTGATTGAGTCGCCTCAGGGTTGGCATACCTATCAGTTGGATAATGCGTACCCGGATATCGGCTGGCGCGGGCTTTGGCAAAAGCTCTGGTACGAGAACTATCCCCACCCTGATTATGTCTGGCAGCCAACGGCGGCGGATGACAGTTATCAAGCCAAATTCAGCCTGACGCCTTTACTGGCGGGGACGCTCAAAGCGGCGTTTTACGCCATGCTGTTCGCCACGCCGCTGGCGCTGGCTGCCGCCGTCTATACCGCTTGTTTTATGGCACCGACGTTGCGGCGTTGGGTAAAACCGACAATGGAAATCATGGGCGCGTTGCCTACCGTAGTGATCGGGCTTATCGCGGCGCTCTGGCTGGCGCCGCAGATGGCCGATTATCTGGCTTCATTACTGCTGTTGCCGGTGCTGTGGACACTGGCGGTGCTGGCGTGCGGCTGGTGGTTGGATCGTTTGCCGGCGTGTTGGCGCAGGCGCTTGCCGACGGGGTGGGATGCCATGTTGCTGATCCCCGCCATGTTGCTGATGCTGGCGACGGCCTGCTGGTTGGGGCCACGGCTGGAGATGGCGTTGCTGGGGCAACCGCTTTGGCAATGGTTGGGCGACGGGTTCAGCCAGCGTAACGCGCTGGTCGCTGGCGTAGCGTTGGGTTTTGCCCTGATCCCGCTGATTTTTTCGCTGGCGGAGGACGCGCTATTCAGTGTCCCCGCTGCGTTGAGCCAGGGCTCGCTGGCATTGGGGGCGACCGCTTGGCAGACGTTGTGGCGCGTGATTTTGCCTTCGGCCAGCTCCGGGATTTTTGCCGCGTTGATGCTGAGTTTCGGCCGTGCAGTCGGCGAAACGATGATTGTATTGATGGCGACGGGCAACACGCCGGTGATGGATAACAGCCTGTTGCAGGGGCTGCGTTCGCTGGCGGCGAATATTGCTATCGAGATGCCTGAGGCGGCGATGGCGAGCGGCCATTACCGGGTGCTGTTTTTCGCGGCGTTGGCGTTATTCATTTTTACTTTTGTTGTCAACACGTTGGCGGAGACAATTCGCCAACGTCTGCGTCGGCGTTATCGCGATGAGGGAGAGCAGGCATGAAACGCTGGTTTGGCGGCGGCACGCCGTGGATCTGGCTGACGGCGTCTTCCATCAGCTTTAGTCTGATCGCGCTGGCGGCGGTGTTTATCCTGTTGGCTGGTCAGAGCGCCCGTTATCTCTGGCCGCAGCCGCTGTGGGCTTTCAGTTACAACGATCGGCAGGGCAGCCCGCGTCAGTTAATTGGCGAACTGTACAGTGAGCAGCCGCTTTCGCTGCAGCAGCGGAAAGCGTCCGGCATCACGCTGCCGTCGCAGGAGACGGTCAGCCGTTATCTGGTGAAAACCGGTATGCGGGAAGTGTACGGGCAGAGTTTCCAGACGTTGTTGTCCACCGATATCGCGCAAAGGGAGCGTGCTGCGGCATTGCTGGCGTTGCGCCGTACCGTCAACGGGATGGCGTATGGCTATCTGGACGGCATGACGGAGGATGGTCAGCCGTTGGTGGCGGAAAATCCGGCGACTGCGCTGCAACAACGTATTGCGCAAGTGCAGGTGTTGATGGGGCGTGCGCAGGACATTCGGTTGAAAAGCATGGTCAGAATCAACCAGCAGTTCGAGTCGTTGCGGTTGGACGAGCGTAAGCGCCTGCAGGAAAACCGGTTGGATAGCCGTACCCAGGCGCGGCTGCGGGCGGAGCGTATCGAGCTGGAGCGTCAGTTTGATGAGTTGAACCAGCAACTGGTCAGCCTTAACAGTGAAATTAATCGCACGACGTTGCTCCTGCGAGACGCCGATGGCCGGAAGCATGAGATCCCGGTGAAGTTGATTGAGGCGGCATGGTACCCGAACACCATGACCACCGTGCAGAAAGTGGCGCACGCCTGGCAGACGCTGGTATCGATGATGGCCCGTTTCTCGCCGGATAACAGCGGGCCGGGCCAACTGTTCCCCGCCATTTTCGGCACCATCCTGATGGTGATTCTGATGTCGATCATCGTGATGCCTCTGGGGGTGGTGGCGGCAGTATATCTACATGAATATGCTGATAATAATGGTTTAACGCGCTGGGTGCGGATCGCCGTGGCGAACCTGGCGGGGGTGCCTTCCATCGTCTATGGCGTATTTGGGCTGGGCTTCTTCGTCTATCTGGTCGGCGGAACGCTGGATTCACTGTTTTACAGCGCATCGTTGCCCAACCCGACATTGGGTACGCCAGGATTGTTATGGGCGTCGCTGACGTTGGCACTGTTGACATTGCCGGTGGTGATCGTGGCGACGGAGGAGGGGTTATCACGCATCCCAGCGTCGATTCGTCATGGGTCGCTGGCGTTGGGGGCGACACGCGCGGAAACGCTGTGGCATGTGGTGCTGCCGATGGCGGTGCCGGCGATGATGACCGGGTTGATTCTGGCGGTGGCGCGTGCCGCCGGTGAAACCGCGCCCCTGATGCTGGTGGGGGTGGTGAAATCGGTGCCGGCGTTGCCGGTGGACGACCTGTTCCCTTATCTGCACCTGGAGCGGAAATTCATGCATCTGGGATTCCAGATTTACGATCTGGCGTTTCAAAGCCCGGATGTGGAGGCGGCGCGCCCGCTGGTGTACGCCACGGCGCTGCTGCTGGTACTGATTGTGGTGGCGTTGAACCTGTCGGCGATTGGCATCCGCCATGTGCTGCGCGAAAAATACCGGGCGATGTCGCTGTGAGTAACGGGAGTAAATGGATGGGCATATTCAAACAGTCGGAATCGCTACCCTTGATGGATGTTCAGCAACTTAGCGATGAGCAGACGGCGTTGTCGGTGGATCACCTCAGCCTGTATTACGGCGGCACACAAGCGCTGTGCGATATCTCGCTGCGTATTCCGAAACATCGCGTTACTGCGCTGATTGGCCCTTCCGGTTGCGGTAAATCGACATTGTTGCGTTGCTTCAACCGCATGAACGATCTGCTGGATAATTGCCGGATTGAAGGCGATATCTATCTGCAGGATATGAAGATCAACGATCCCGCGGTGGATGTACCGAGGCTGCGTCGCCGTGTCGGTATGGTGTTTCAGCGGCCGAACCCGTTTCCGAAGTCCATTTACGACAATGTGATCTACGGCCTGCGGCTGCAAGGCGTGAAGACGCGCCGTGTGCTGGATGACGCCGTGGAGAGCGCATTGCGAGCGGCGGCATTGTGGCATGAGGTGAAAGACCGCCTGAGCGATAACGCACTGACTCTCTCCAGCGGCCAGCAACAGCGTTTAGTGATCGCTCGGGCGATCGCCATCGAGCCGGAGATTCTGTTGCTGGACGAGCCGACATCGGCGCTGGATCCGATTTCTACGCTGGTGATTGAAGAACTGATCGGGGCGCTGAAGCAGCGGTTTACGCTGGTGCTGGTGACGCATAATATGCAACAGGCGGCACGAGTATCGGATTACACCGCCTTTCTCCATCAGGGGCGCATTATCGAATATAACCACACCGATGCGTTATTCACCGCGCCGTCCGAACGGCGTACCGAAGACTACATCACCGGGCGTTTTGGGTGAATAGTCATATCTTTTTCTTATGAAAAATTGACCTGCGTCGAGAATCCGGCGTTTTGTTGCCGGCCCGCCTCCGCCATTTATCGGTGCAATGGTAGAATATGCGCACTTTAACAGCGGGGCGGCCAATAGCATTATGAGATTCAGCACCATGAGCGAAGGTGACATCATCACCGAGCTTTGCCGACGAATAAAAGATGCACGTATCCAGCAACGATTATCGCAGGTCGATTTAGCCGAGCGAGCCGGGCTGGGCATCGCCACCATCAAACGCGCCGAAATGGGCGAATCCATCACGTTGAGCAGCCTGTTGTCCATTCTGCGCGGCCTGAATCGGCTGCATCAGCTGGAAGGTGTCTTATTTGATGCCAGCGTGGAAACCTTCAATGCGCAGGTGAACGGCGAACAGTCGAAAACGCCGATGCGTATTCGCAAGAAAAATGCAGCCTTCCCGGCCGGCGCTATGCCAGTCGACGCTAGCGTACCCAAGGCGGCGACAGCCAGCAGCGCGCTGGATTGGTATGTCTCGGCGGCGGAAAACAACCTGATCTGGTCCTGGCCGAGTGGCGAAAAAAAGAACGTCTGACTTGCCGATGGCTGGTGACAGGTGCGCTTTGTGTGGGATGTCGGCGGTAGCGGTAAAACACGTGGGGCTTTTTAAGCACTAGCGGTAACGGATAACCCTGATGGTACCTGTGAGACGCTGGCGAGAGCGGTAAGATGGGCGGTGCTTTTCCGAAGCGTCAGCGGTAGTGGATAACCAGATAACCGTCGATAGCGTCAGTAATCAGTAATCAGTAATCAGTAATCAGTAACCGGTAAAAAGGGCCGATGCGTCTGCATCAGCCCTTTTTCTATAGTGTGATTGCCATGGTTCGAGTGGCTATTGTCCAGGTTGCTATTGTCCGCGTCGGGCGTGTCGCGCATCCATATCCGACATCCAACGCCTATCCCGCGCGGACGATGACCCGATCAACGTTTATTCACACTGCACCACTTTGATAGCCAGGCCGCCGCGCGAGGTTTCACGGTACTTGGCGTTCATGTCTTTACCGGTTTCGTACATGGTTTCAATCACTTTATCCAGCGATACGCGGGGTTCGCTGGCGCGGCGAATCGCCATGCGTGCGGCATTAATCGCTTTCACTGCAGCGATGGCATTGCGTTCGATGCAGGGAACCTGCACTTGGCCGGCGACCGGGTCGCAGGTCAACCCCAGGTTATGTTCCATACCAATTTCCGCAGCGATGCACACCTGTTCCGGATTGGCGCCCAACAGTTCAGCCAACCCTGCGGCGGCCATCGAGCAGGCGACGCCGACTTCCCCCTGACACCCGACCTCCGCACCAGAGATGGAGGCATTCATCTTGAACAGGATGCCAATAGCGCCCGCCGCCAGAAAATAACGTAAGCTGGTTTCCGGTGTTACCGGCTGAATAAAGCGGTCGTAGTAGGCCAGTACGGCGGGAATAATGCCGCAGGCACCGTTGGTCGGGGCAGTGACTACCCGCCCGCCCGCGGCGTTTTCTTCAGATACTGCCATCGCGAACATATTGACCCAGTCCATCGCGTCCATCGGATCGCTGGAGTAACGACCGTTGATGAACAGCAGACGGTGCAGGGCAGAGGCGCGGCGCGGTACGCGCAACGGCCCCGGCAGTACGCCTTCGGTATTCATGCCGCGATGGATACCGTTCTGCATGGTTTGCCAGACGCTGGCAAAGTAACTTTCCAGCGCTTCGCGGCTATGCATGGCGATTTCGTTTTTCATCACCACGGCAGACAGCGACAGGCAATTGTCATGGCAATGTTGCAATAGCTGTCGGGCGGAATAGAACGGCCAAGGGGCGCTTTCTTCCTGAACCGACGGCTTGCCGAAACTTTCCTGATCCACGACGAAGCCGCCGCCGATGGAGTAGTAGGTCTTGCTGTATAGCACCTCTTGCTGATCGTTGAGCGCGTTGATAGTCATGCCATTTTCATGCAGCGGCAGATTTTCCGGCTGAAAACGCAGTGCGCTGTTCAGCGGGAAACTGACCTCATATTGCCCATGCAACAGCGGCAAACGCTGAGTGTGTTGAACTTGTTGGATAAAGGCGGGGATAGCATCGATATCAACAGTATCCGGTAGATTACCCGCCAGGCCCATAATGATGGCGATATCGGTATGGTGCCCTTTGCCAGTCAGAGAGAGGGAGCCATAAACGTCCACCGTGATAGCGGCAACCGATGGCATCAGATCGCGACTGACCAGATCGTCCGTGAACATTTTGCCAGCTTTCATTGGGCCAACAGTATGCGAACTGGAAGGGCCGATACCGATTTTGAAAATATCAAATACGCTGACCATAAGGGGTTCCTTTCAGACTACGGCGTTGGTGATGGTGGCTGCCAGCGCCGGGGATAACAATGGGGTGTCGGGCGGTGTCGGCGCTATCCGGCAGCATGACGCGCGGTAGGGCGCGTTCGGCTCACCGGATAGCGCCGCACAAGGGCGGCGCGAAGCCCCGGGATTATTCAAACAGGGTGTAGATGATGGCGGTAATGGCAATCAGACCCAGCAGGGTGATGAACAGGTTGCTGAGTGCGCCACTGTATTTCTGCATCGCCGGTACACGACGGATGGCGTACATCGGCATCAGGAACAACAGACAAGCGATAACTGGGCCGCCCAGCGTTTCAATCATACCCAGAATGCTGGGGTTCAATGTAGCGACCAGCCAGGTGGTTAACAGCATGAACAGCGCGGTGATGCGGTTGAGTTTAACCGGAGAGACCGTTTTGCCGCGGCTGCGCAGGCTTTTCAATATCATACCGTTGAAGCCTTCGCTGGCGCCCAGGTAATGGCCCAGGAATGACTTGGAAATCGCAATGGTCGCGATGATGGGCGCCATGTAGCCCATAACCGGATTGTTAAAGTGGTTAGCCAGATAAGACAGGATGGAAATATTCTGTGATTTGGCTTCCATCAGATCCGACGGCGATAACGCCAGTACGCAACTGAACACAAAGAACATGACGGTCAACACCATCATGGTGTGGCTACAGGCCAGAATATGGGAGCACTTTTTCTCGGCATAGTCGCCATACTCGCGACGTTTAGCGACCGCGAAGGATGAAATGATCGGCGAGTGGTTGAATGAAAATACCATTACTGGGATCGCCAGCCACAAAGTAGCCAATAGGCCATTACCGGTAACGCTATTGCTCAGAGAAATATTTTCAAATACGCCAGTATTCCAGTGCGGGATTAAATAACAGGCCAGCATCATTAATACGGCAAGGAAGGGATAAACCAGAACACTCATTGCTTTAACAATGATGGCTTCGCCTAAACGAACAACAAACATTAACCCAAGAATAAGCACCAGCGACAGGATGGCGCGTGGCGGTGAGGGTAAATGAAGTTGATGAGTAATAAAACTATCTACGGTATTAGTAATGGCGACACTATAAACAAGAAGAATCGGGTAAATAGCAAAAAAATAAAGCAAAGTGATTAATTTACCCGCGCCGACGCCGAAATGTTCTTCCACGACTTCGGTAATATCTTCACCACCGTTTTTGCCAGATAATACAAAGCGACATAATGCGCGGTGAGAATAATAGGTCATCGGGAAAGCAATAATTGCCATGATAATTAACGGGATAAGCCCGCCAATGCCCGCGTTGATGGGTAAAAACAGCACGCCTGCGCCAATGGCCGTGCCATAAAGTCCCAGCATCCAGATGGTGTCGCTTTTGCGCCAGCCAGAGGCCTGATCAAGTGCCTGACCGCTGTCTTGAACTATGCTCATAGTTGTGTCTCCTTGGTGAACACAGGTATAAAAAAGTACCGTACTGGCTTGATGCCAATACTGAATTAATTTGCAGGTTCAAACATGAAATATCATGTTTTTGGGATAATCTGTTTGTGGCGGCATTCTATATCCGGGGTGGGTTTAAATAATAGCGGAGCGATCACACAAATGGATGGGGGTGAATTATTTTTATTTTATCTCATTAAAATTAAAATATCAATCCTGATGCGTTAAATATGCCGTAATTAAGGGTATCTATTTTGATGCGTTATATTGATTACGCTTAATTTATTCTGTCATCTGTATGTTAATAACGAATAATTAACGTATGCGCTAATTAATATCAAGATGCTTTTTATCGAGTGGGGAAATAATACCCTCGCTGGTTTATCTGTGGTACTAAAAAATGTCATAGACTGAATAAGTTTACGTTATCGGATTAAGAGCCTATCCCATTAGGGCTATTTCACTTGCCACTTTGGCCCTGGGCAGTGCTCGAAATCCTCATGTACTCCGCGTACGCTCCGGTTTCTGTGTGCTGTCGAGTCCAAACTGGCTGCGCCAATAACGCCTACTGGGATAGGCTCTAAGCCATACGCAACGGTGGCGGTGATGATGCCGGTCGTTCCTGCAGAAACGACCGGGGTAATAAGCCGTCTCAGTCAGTCAGACACTGTTGCGCCCAGGCCAAGCCCGATTGGTATTCCTTGGGCAGCAGCGGTGATAGCGACGCCAGCGTGCGGCACAGCAGAGAACGGTCTGAGTGATTGAAATTGAGATGCCCCACCTTGCGTCCCGGACGCACTTCTTTTTCGTACCAGTGCAGTCGCAGCAGCGGCAAGGCTAACCAGTCGATATTCACATCGGTACCGATCAGGTTGATCATCACCGACGGTGCGTCGACCTCCGGCATCGGCAGCGGCAAGTTCAATATGGCGCGTAGGTGCAGCTCGAATTGGCTGATGGAGGCACCGTTCTGCGTCCAGTGGCCGCTGTTGTGTACCCGCGGCGCCAGTTCATTGATCAGCAGACGGTCGCCGACGATAAAACACTCCATCGCCATTACGCCCACATAGTCGAGGCGGTTCATGATGGCGGACAGCATCTGTTCTGCCTGCTGCTGCAACTGCGGGGCGGGGTGCGGCAAAGCAACGCTGGCGCGTAGGATCCCATCCTGATGCAGGTTATGGGTCAGCGGGTAGAACACGCATGCGCCCTGCGCGCTGCGCGCGCCCACCAGCGAAACTTCACCGGAAAAGTTGATGCCCTGTTCGACGATGCATTCGCCGTAGCACTCGGCCGGCAGACTATTCTCTTCGCCGGGACGGATCCGCCACTGGCCGCGACCGTCGTAACCGCCGGTGCGGCGTTTGACGATCGACAGTTCGCCCAAGCGGGCGAAGACGCCCGGCCATTCCTGATCTGATGCCAGTAACTGCCAGGGCGCGGTTGCCAGATCGAGCTCATCCAGCAACTGCTTCTGGGTATAGCGATCCGCCAGCAGTGGGAAGATGTCGCGATTAACGAACGCCGGATGACGGGCCAGCTCGCGGGTGAGCGCGGTTTCCGGCCAACGTTCGATTTCAGCGGTGATAACGCTGTGATGCACCGGCACCGATTCCGGCTCCGCATCCAGCCCCACCGGATAAACGGCGATGCCCAGCGGTTCGCCCGCCTGACGCAGCATACGGCCCAATTGGCCGTTACCCAGTACGCAAACCGGTTTCATGCTTCCTCCCGCGGGTCGGGATGGTTCAGCACTTCGTCAGTCTGTGTTTGGCGCCAAACCGCCAAACGGCCTGCCAGTTCGCTGTCGTGACGCGCCAGAATTTGTGCGGCCAGCAGTGCCGCGTTGGCGGCACCGGCTTTGCCGATGGCCAGCGTACCGACCGGGATGCCGCGTGGCATCTGCACGATGGAATAAAGACTGTCGACACCGCTCAAGGCTGCGCTCTGCACCGGAACGCCCAGCACCGGCACTAATGTTTTGGCCGCCAGCATGCCCGGTAGGTGGGCGGCGCCGCCCGCGCCGGCGATGATCACATCAAAGCCGTTGTGTTCCGCCTGTTCGGCAAAACTGAACAGTTTGTCCGGCGTGCGGTGCGCGGAAACGATTTCGACATGATAGGGAAGGTTCAGCGTGGTGAGGATTTCTGCAGCAAACTGCATGGTGGCCCAGTCACTCTTTGATCCCATGACAATGGCGATTTTCGCTGGGGCAGCGTTGGATGACATGCCTGTAATGCTCCTGTGATTGCGCGTAGTGCGGGTGTCGTGCGGGTAGTGCAACGGTCATCGATACCACAGCGACCGGCGACGGAGCGCCGATCGCGAGGGCGTAGAGCATACCACGAGCCCGAAGGGAGGAAAACGGTTGCGTGGCGATGAAATGCGGCTTCCCGTGGAAAGTTGACTGTACGGCCGGCGCGTGAAATTTCCGGTTTACGTGGGAAACCTTCAGTACGGAAATGTGGTCAGCGTGATGTCGCCGTCCGGTGCGACGCGAATCGCCGATCCTGCCTGATGCCAGGCGCCCAGCACTGCACGCTCGGCGTGCTTTCCGTCGAGCAGAAGAACATGAATGGCCGGACGGTGGGTATGGCCGTGGATCATGCGATCAACCTGATGGTGGCGCAGGCGTTCAAACACGGTGTGCGGGTTGACGTCCATGATCGCCATGGATTTGGTCTGGTTCGCTTGCCGGCTGGCGGCGCGCATACGGGCGGCGATGCGTAGCCGAACAAAGAGCGGCAGGCGCAGAAATAGCCATTGAATCAGCGGATGATGAACTTTACGGCGAAAGTGTTGATAGGCGGCGTCGTCGGTGCAAAGTGTATCGCCATGCAGGATCAGCGTGCGGCGGCCGTAGAGATTGAGCACAGTCTCCGTCGGCAATAGCGTCATTCCGCTCTGGCGGGCAAAACACTTTCCTAACAAAAAGTCACGGTTGCCGTGGACAAAGTAGCAAGGGACGCCCTGTTGAGCGAGCGCTTGCAGCGCCGTAGCGATCGTCGCATGCAACGCTTTGGGATCATCATCACCGATCCAGGCGTCGAACAAGTCGCCAAGAATGTAGAGCGCATCGGCGTGCGACGCTTCTTCCTGCAAAAAACGCAGAAAACCGGCGGTAATCGCCGGCTCCTGTTCGCTCAGATGAAGATCGCCAATAAACAGCGTGGACATGCAGCGAAATTACTCGCTGATGGTCACTTTGGTGACGATGACGTCTTCTTTCGGCACGTCCTGATGCATACCGCTGCGGCCGGTGGCGACCGCTTTGATTTTGTCGACGACATCCAGGCCTTCCGTCACTTCGGCAAATACGCAGTAGCCCCAGCCGTTGGCGTTTTCAGCACGAAAATTCAGGAAGTCATTGTCTACTACGTTGATGAAAAACTGGGCGGTAGCAGAGTGCGGATCGTTAGTGCGAGCCATAGCCAGTGTGCCGCGGTTGTTTTTCAAACCGTTGTTGGCTTCATTCTTGATGGGGGCTTTGGTCGCTTTCTGTTCCATACCCGGCGCAAAACCACCGCCCTGGATCATGAAACCGTTAATAACACGATGGAAGATGGTGTTGTCGTAAAAACCGCTGCGGCAGTAGTTCAGGAAGTTTTCCACGGTGATTGGCGCTTTGTCAGCAAACGTATTGATAACGATATCGCCGTGATTGGTATGAAACGTAATCATAAATGAACCTTACTTAGCCATAATAAGTCATAAAGAAAGATGTTCACGGAAGCAGTGAGCCACCAAAAGCGCTCTTATAACATAAGTGAATGACTGAGTCAGCACGACGCCGTGGTAAAGCGCGGCTAAGGGGGGGAACGCAGGAATCTACTTCAAAATAACTTTCTTATTTCATTGATTTTAATGAATTAATTTGAATTAGAAAATTCTTGCGCTAAATCAATATTTAGTATCATTTAGATATGTTTTTTTACTTCCAAAATTTACTCTTATCGCAACTGAGATCTCCTCGCGTTAACACACTATCCTTGAATACAACCTTAATAGGCAGGTGAATTATGTTGGACCGGATTAATCAACTGTTGGACAAACCAGATTTAGGCAAGCTGATTCTTCGTGTGTCGTTTAGTGTGCTGATGTTGTTTCACGGTATTCACAAAGTTATCGCGGGTATCGGCGGTATTCAGGGAATGCTGGCGGCAAAAGGGTTGCCGGGCTTTATTGGTTACGGTGTGTTTGTCGGCGAGGTGATTACGCCGGTGCTGATGATTTTCGGTATCCTGACGCGCGCCTCGGCGCTGGCGTTCTCCTTTACCATGATCGTTGCTTTCTTGTTGGCCCATCCCGAAGCGATCTTCACGCTGGATAAAACCGGCGCCTGGGGTATTGAAAGCGTCGCCGTTTATTTCTTTGCCGGGATCACGATTGCTTTGCTGGGCAGCGGCAAGTATTCCGTGATGTCCAATCCACGCTGGCGTTAAGCCGTCGCTACTCGACGCAGCAGTAAGTCGTAAACGTAGTAAGTTGTCAGTTGTGTCGCGGGCCCGATCGAACGATCGGGCTCTTGTTTTTGGGCTCGGTGATAGTTTTTGGGCTCGGTGATAGTTTTTGGGTTCGGTGATAGTTTTTGGGCGCAGGGATAATGGCTTTATCGTCAGAGTGCGCCGGAAATAGCCGAGCGGCCAGCGATATTCACATTGCTGGCGGGTAGCGATCTTGCAATGGTGCAGGGTTCAGGGTTCAATACACAGCCTAAGTTGTAAAACCGGATAAAAACTGTCTTTTACGTGTACTGCAGCCGTGTGCCCATCGCCTGCGAAACCATGGAACGTCCTGATGCTAAAGATTTTTAACACCCTGAGTCGCCAAAAAGAGGAATTCAAACCTATTCACGCCGGCAAGGTTGGCATGTATGTGTGCGGGATAACCGTTTACGACCTGTGTCACATCGGGCATGGGCGTACTTTCGTGGCATTCGACATGGTTTCCCGTTATCTGCGTTATCTGGGCTACGACGTTAAATACGTTCGTAACATCACCGATATCGATGACAAAATCATCAAGCGTGCAGCGGAAAATGGCGAGACGATCGCGCAATTGACCGATCGCATGATTGCGGAAATGCATGCAGATTTCGCCTCTCTTAATATTTTGAGTCCGGATGAAGAGCCTCGTGCCACCCACCATATCGCCGAAATCATTGAACTGGTGGAAAAACTGATCGCCCGTCGCCATGCCTATGTGGCGGAAAACGGCGACGTGATGTTTTCGGTGGATACCGCGCCGGGTTACGGCGTATTGTCCCGTCAGGATCTGGAGCAGTTGAAGGCCGGCGCTCGGGTGGAAATCGCCGAAGTAAAACGCAATCCGATGGATTTCGTGTTGTGGAAAATGTCTAAACTGAACGAGCCGAGCTGGCCGTCGCCGTGGGGAAATGGCCGTCCGGGTTGGCACATCGAGTGTTCGGCGATGAATTGCAAACAGTTGGGTGAGCACTTCGATATCCACGGCGGCGGTTCTGATTTGATGTTCCCGCACCATGAAAACGAAATCGCCCAGTCGACCTGCGCCCACGGCGGCGAATACGTCAATTACTGGATGCATACCGGCATGGTCATGGTGGATCGGGAGAAGATGTCCAAGTCGTTGAACAACTTCTTTACCGTGCGTGATGTGCTGGCGCATTACGATGCAGAGACCATCCGTTATTTCCTGATGTCCGGTCATTACCGCAGCCAGCTCAACTACAGTGAAGAAAATCTGAAGCAGGCGCGCGCGTCGCTGGAACGGCTTTATACCGCGTTGCGTGGTACGGATGCGTCGGCGTCGCCAGCGGGCGGCGAGGCGTTTGAAGTCCGTTTTTGCACGGCGATGGATGACGACTTCAATACGCCGGAAGCGTATTCGGTGCTGTTTGATATCGCACGCGATATCAACCGCCTGAAAGCGGAGGACGCCGCAGCGGCTAATGCACTGGCGGCAGAGTTGCGTCGTCTGGCGGGCGTGCTGGGCTTGTTGGAGCAGGATCCGGAACTGTTCCTGCAAAACGGTGCGCAGGCCTGTGATGACGAAGTACAGGAAATTGAAGCGTTGATTAAGCAGCGTAACGATGCGCGTCAGTCGAAAGACTGGGCGGCAGCGGATGCGGCGCGTAACTGTTTGACCGACATGGGCATCGTACTGGAAGACGGCCCGCAAGGTACTATCTGGCGCCGTAAATAGTCTTGACTGCCAGACCACACGATAAAGGCCCGGTTTCGCCGGGCCTTTTCACATAGGATGACAGGGAGAAGAACGCGCGTGTCAATCCTGAACGGTCACTGATTCGCCGTGAAAAAGCACTGTCTGGCCGGCGATGATTTTGCAGCGTTTACGGGTTTCGGTTTGGCCGTTCACCGAGACTTCCCCGGCAGCGATAGCGACCTTGGCCGCAGCGCCGCTTTCGGCCCAACCCAACAGCTTCAGCAAGTCGCACAGTTCAACGTGCGGATGTTTATCGAGATGAAAAATTGCCATAAGTATCATGCCTGCACTGGAGTGTCGTGATATTCCTCGCATGCCTGCAAGGTATTCTGGATCAGGGTTGCCACGGTCATCGGCCCGACGCCGCCAGGCACCGGCGTAATGAGTGATGCGCGTTCTTGAGCTTCGTCAAAGCGAACATCGCCGACAACTTTGCCGTTTTCCAGGCGGTTGATGCCGACATCAATCACGATAGCGCCGGGTTTGATCCATTCACCGGGGATAAAGCCGGGTTTGCCGACTGCAACGATCAGCAGATCTGCATGCTCGACGTGGTGGCGCAGATCCTTGGTAAAGCGATGCGTCACCGTGGTGGTGCAGCCAGCCAGCAGCAGTTCCATACTCATGGGGCGACCGACGATGTTGGACGCACCGACGACCACGGCATTCAGACCGAACATATTGATGTCGTAGCGTTCCAGCAGGGTGACGATGCCGCGCGGCGTACAGGGACGCAACAGTGGATCCCGCTGGCACAGACGGCCAACGTTATAGGGATGGAAACCATCCACGTCTTTATCGGGCGCGATGCGTTCAATCACCCGGGTGTTGTCGATCCCCGCCGGCAGCGGTAATTGCACCAGAATGCCATCGATTGCCGGATCGGCGTTCAGCGCGTCGATAAGCGTTAACAGTTCTGATTCGGTAGTGGTGGCGGGCAGGTCGTAAGCACGGGAAACGAACCCGACCTCTTCGCACACCTTGCGTTTGCTGGTGACGTAAATTTGCGACGCGGGGTTTTCGCCCACCAAGACTACAGCCAGACCCGGTGCGCGTTTTCCGGCCGCCAGACGCAGTTTCACCCTGGCGGCGACTTCGTCCTTAACCTGCTGCGCAATCGTTTTACCATCAATAATTTTTGCAACCATCTACGGAAAATCCATCATTTTCAATGCGGGGAGATGCGTCTATTTTGGCAGAAGCGGCGCGGGCTGTCAGGCGTTGTGTGGTGATTAATTGCGAGGCGGCGGCATAAATGCCGTGAATGCGCGTTTTTTATCTGAAAGACAACCGGCTATGGCACCATGCATATCCATTACCTTTCCGAGTCGATGTCGCGGCGGTTTTGCCGGGGATCGTACTGTCACACCTTTCATTAACATACGCTTAACAGTACAGTGTTACTGATTTATGGCGGTTTTTTATGCCCGGAGATTGTATTTCAGTCATGCAATAACGGGCAGACTCCGCTTGGATTGCTACTCTCTACTATATCGTCGGGAAACCGGGGAGAGCAGACCGTGAAGCAATGTGCTTTGGGTTTTTCATTAACGATTCTGATGTGAACAGAACGAAATAAGAAAGCCATAACATTGAGGCTAGACTACACAAATCGTCGGGGGACGTTCATGTTGCGATTATCTTCACTTTCTATGCGATACAGGTTTGCGTTGGCGCTGATGCCATTGTTGATTGCGTTGTTATGGTTCTCTTCTAACGGCATGCTGGAGCGCCGTCAGGCAGAGCGGGAAATGGCGCAGTTTTCGCAGTTACTGACACTGGCGGAGTATGCGGGGAATGCCGCACACGCTATGCAGCGCGAGCGCGGTATGAGTTCCGGTTATATCGGCAGTAAAGGGCAGAAATTCGCCACGTCGCTGCGTGATCAGCGGCTTGAAACGGACAAAACGCTGGCCATCTTGTGGCAAGGCTGGGCAGCGTTGCCGCAGAACGAGATATCGGGCGTGATTGCACAACGCCTGAACACGCTCAAAGAGCGTCAGCAAGGGCTGTCTGCACTGCGTGCGCAAGTCGATACGTTTTCACTACCGACGTCGCAGGTCGTGGGGTGGTACACCGCCAATATCAGCGACATGATCGCCGTGGTGGGCGACATGGGCAATCTGGTGACGGAAGGGGAATTGGTGACGCGCGTGGTGGCGTATTACAGCCTGCTGAACTTCAAGGAACAGGCGGGCATCATGCGGGCGCTGTTGTCGGAAGTTTTTGCAGTGGATCGGTTCGGCGCCGGGCAGTATGAGCGGTTTAGCCAACTGGTGGGGATGGAAAATGCGTATGGCGCGGCGTTTAACCAGTTTGCGCAGCCGACGCTTAAACAGCGGATGCGGGATGGCCTCAACAGCCCCGATGCGCAGCCTGCGATCGCCATGCGTGATCTGGCGTTTGCCAAAGCGGCGACCGGCGGGTTTGGTGTGAATGCGGATGAATGGTTCAAGCAGCAGACGGTGCGTATCGATAGGTTGAAAGTGATCGAAGATGCGGCGGCGGAAACATTGCTGAGTTTTGCCCAACAACTGGAGCACAATGCGAAACAGAGTTGGCACGCCTATCTGGTCGGGATGGTCGTGGCGTTGGCGCTGGCATTGCTTTTGGCGGTACTGGTGGTGCGCAGCATTTATCGGCAGATGACCTCCACGCTGCAAACCATTGATGAAATGGGGAATGACTTGACCCGCCGGCTGTATGTACCGGGTAACGATGAGTTGTCGCAGTTGAACCGGGCTTACAACCGTTCGTTGGAAAATATTGAGCGCATTGTTTGCTCCATTAAGAAAAATGCCAGTCTGGTGGGGCGTGCCAGTAATGACATCTCACAGGGAAATCAGGATCTGGCCCAGCGTACCGATGCTCAGGCGGCGTCTCTGGTCGAGACGGCAAGCAGTATGGAGCAAATCTCCAGTGCGGTGAAACAGACCGCAGACTATGCGGCGCAGGCATCGGCATTGATGCATAGCATGGAAGAACGGATCATGCTGGCGGAGCAGATTTCCCGGCAGGCCAATGACGCGATGGCGCAAATCCAAAACTCCAGCGCACAGATGTCGCAACTGACAGGGGCGATTGACACCATCGCCTTTCAGACCAATTTGCTGGCGTTGAATGCGTCGGTCGAGGCAGCCCGAGCTGGCGAACAAGGCAAAGGGTTTGCCGTCGTAGCAACGGAAGTACGTAATCTGGCGCAGCGCAGTGCGAGCGAATCACAACGTATCCGGGAACTGATTTCCGCCAGTATTGAACAGGTTCGATCCGGCGTCATGCTGGTGGATAGCAGCAGCCAGACTCTACGCGAGATCATGACCAGTTCCGCACAGGTGCGGGATTTTGTCAGTGACATCGCGACGGCGGCGCGTGAACAATCGCTGGGCGTCGAGCAAGTGCATCAGGCACTTAACCAACTGGAACGGGTGACGCAACAGAATGCCACCTTGGTTTCACAGGCGGCTGACGCCAGCCAATTGTTGGATCGGCAGGCTAGCGATATGCGGGAAACCGTCGACCGCTTTGTGGTCTCGGATGAGGAACAACATAACGCATTGCCTGTTTACTAAGACTATGAAACGACGGTCAGGCGCGGTAGCGCGCCGCCGTCGATGTCACAAATGTCGTCACGATATTTTTCAGCATTGGTTGCAGTTCGGCGGCTTTGCCCAAATCCCAGTCGAATGGCGCCAGTTCACTCATGTAGTTGCATTGCGCCAGTTCCAACTGCATGGCGTGCTGGTGTTGATCCGGCTGTCCGTAGGCGCGGGTGATATGGCCGCCTTTGAAACGACCGTTCAGCACCCAGCTCCAGCGTTGCTGGGGCTGGCATACCGCCCGCAGCGCTTCTTCCGCCTCGATCGAACAACTCAAACCGCCGTTGGTGCCCAGATTCAAATCCGGTAAGCGCCCTTCGAACAAACGAGGGATCTGCGAGGCGATCGAGTGGGCGTCGAACAGACAGGCGTAACCGTGTTGCTGCCTGATGCGAGCCAGTTCCTGGATGATTTTCTGGTGATAAGGCTGCCAGATATCATGCAGATAACCCGCGCGAACGGCGGACGTCGGGGCTTTCCCCGGCAGAAATGCTGGCGTGCCGTCGAACAGGATATCCGGGAACAGGCCGGTGGTTGCGGTGGCATACAGCGGTTTGTCGTCGGCGGGGCGGTTCAGGTCGATAACGAAGCGGGAATAGCGGGCAATCAGCACGCTGGCGCCCATCTCCTGCGCGAACTGATACAGCCGGGGGAGGTGCCAGTCGGTATCCGGCAAGGGTTTAGCCACGTCGCTCAAGGCGTCGGCCACTTCCGGCGTCAGCGCTGTCCCGGCGTGCGGGATGCTCAGTAGCAACGGGCCATCGCCCGGAATAAAAGTGAATGCATCCATTAACGGGGTTCTCCACGGAAAATGGTGGTACAGGAAAGTTGACCGCCCAGCCAGTAAACCAGCTCTGCCGGGTGTGCAAGCGGCCAGTGGACAAAATCCGCCACTTTTCCCACCTCTAACGAACCGTGGCTGTCTTGTAAACCCAGCGCGCGAGCGGCGTGCAGCGTGACGCCCGCCAATGCCTCTTCCGGTGTAAAACGGAACAGCGTACAGGCCATATTCAGCATCAGGCGCAGCGACAGCGCCGGCGATGTCCCAGGGTTGCAATCGCTGGCGATGGCCATCGGTACGCCATAACGACGGAATAGCTCAACCGGCGGGCATTGCGTTTCCCGCAGCAGATAGTAGGCGCCGGGCAGCAGGACGGCGACGGTGCCCGCCGCGGCCATTGCGGCCACATCCTGTTCGGTGGCGTATTCCAGATGGTCGGCGGAGAGCGCCTGAAAGCGGGCGGCCAGTTCGCTACCGTGCAGGGAAGACAGCTGTTCGGCGTGCAGTTTGACCGGCAGACCGAGCGCCTGCGCCGCCGTAAACAGCCGCTCGACGTGCTGTGGGCTGAAGGCCAGATGTTCGCAGAAAGCGTCGACCGCATCGGCCAGGTGTTCCTGCGCCACTGCGGGCAGCAGCGACTGGCAAGCCAGTTCGATCCAGGCATCCGGTTGCCCCCGGTATTCAGGCGGAATGGCATGGGCCGCAAGACAAGTCGAGACGACGTGTACCGGCTGTTGCTGCGCCAACGCGCGGATAACCCGGAGCATTTTTAGCTCGGCGGCGACATCCAACCCATAACCGGATTTGATTTCAATCGTGGTGACGCCCTCGGACAATAGCGGGCGCAGGCGGGCCAGCGCCGAACGCAACAGGCTGTCGTGGTCGGCCTGACGGGTGGCGTTGACGGTGGAGAGGATACCGCCGCCCTGGGCAGCGATGTCGGCATAGCTAGCGCCGTTGAGGCGTTGTTCGAATTCATGGCTGCGATTACCGCCAAACACCAGATGGGTGTGGCAGTCAATCAAACCGGGGGTAATGATACCGCCGCCGAAATGGGTGACGCGCTCAGCTTGTATCTCCGGCATATCAGCGCGCGCGCCAAGCCAGACAATCCGGCCTGCGTTAACCGCCAGCGCGCCGTCTTCAATGATGTGATAACAGCCGTTACGCAAAGTCACCAGATTGGCGCCAAGCCACAGGCTATCGCAGTTGAGCATCACAGTCGCTCCTGGTTTTATAATCTTGTATAGACAAGTTATACGCCCGCCGCGGTTTTCAGCAAGTCGCAATCGAATAGGAGTTTCTTATTTTCCACCCGCATGACGAGTTGCGACGGCGTGTCATGATAAAAAAGCGCTATGTCATTTAGCGCCTACTTTGGTGTATAGGTAAGTATATACAACCTCACGACAGGATTTTCCCATGACTGCTTTCTTTGCTCCTCGCGCCTTATTGCCGCAAGGCATGGCGCGCAATGTCCGGCTGGATGTGGACGCGCAAGGCTATTTGCTGGCGGTAACGCCGAATGCGTCGGTGGAGGGGGCGCAAATGCTGGCCGGTACGGTGCTGCCCGCCATGGTTAACCTGCATTCCCATGCATTTCAGCGGGCGATGGCCGGGCTGGCGGAGGTCGCCGGCCATCCGCAGGACAGCTTCTGGACCTGGCGCGATCTGATGTACCGGTTGGTGGGTAAGTTGACGCCGGAACAGGTCGGCGTCATCGCCACCCGGCTGTATATCGAAATGCTGAAAGGCGGTTACACCCAGGTGGCGGAGTTTCACTACCTGCATCACGATACGCAGGGCAAACCCTACCGCGACCATGACATGCTGCGCCAACTGATGGCGGCGGCGAAGCTGGCGGGCATCGGTCAAACGCTGTTGCCGGTGCTGTACAGCTACAGCGGGTTTGGCGCGCAGGCGCCGACGCCGGGACAACAACGTTTTATTCAGAATGTCGATCGCTACCTGCAACAACTGTCCGCACTGGCGACGCTCACCCGTGATGACGCATTGCTCAATCATGGCGTCTGTTTCCACTCGCTGCGGGCGGTCAGTCAAAACCAGATGGAAGACGTACTGGAAGCCACTGACAGCACGTTGCCGGTACATATCCATATTGCTGAACAGCAGAAAGAGGTGGACGACTGTCTGAGCTGGAGCGGTGAGCGGCCGGTTAACTGGTTGTTGAACCGGTTCGCGGTAGACGGACGCTGGTGCCTGGTGCACGCCACCCATCTTGACGAGCGCGAGCGAACGTTGCTGGCGCAGAGCTTAGCGGTCGCGGGGCTGTGTCCGACCACCGAAGCCAACCTGGGCGACGGCATCTTTCCGTTGGATCGGTATGTGGAGCACGGCGGGCGCTGGGGGATTGGTTCCGACAGCCATGTCTCGGTCAGCGTGCTGGAAGAGCTGCGCTGGCTGGAGTATGGCCAGCGACTGCGTGATCGTCGGCGCAATCGGGTCGTCACGCCGCAGCAGCCTGCGGTCGGTAATGTGCTTTATCAGCAAGCTGCACAGGGTGGCGCACAGGCGTGCCGCGTGCCGGTGGGGGAACTGAGCGTGGGCTGGCGGGCGGACTGGCTGGTACTAAAAGATGACGCCATGCTCGGTGCGGTGCCGGACGACGCGGTATTGAATCGTTGGTTGTTCGCCGGCGAACGTCAGCAGATCCGCGATGTCTGGGTGGCGGGTAGGCAAGTCGTTGCTAAAGGGCGGCATGCGCTGGATGACGACTATGACGCCCGCTTCGTCGCAGTGATGCGTCGCTTGCAGGAGACGGCATAATGAAACGGTTTTCATTGCAGCAACTGCCGGTCAGCCGTTGGAAGAACGGCGGTGGAGAAACCCGAGAGATCTGCCGGATTGCCGCGCCGCAAGGCGAGTTTGTCTGGCGCGCCAGTATCGCGACGTTGTCGCAGGATGGCGCGTTCTCCCTGTTTCCAGGCATTGACCGGGTGATTACGTTGCTGTCCGGCGAGGGCGTGGAGTTGCAGGCGGAGGACTGGCGGCATGCGTTGCGCTGCCATCAACCGTTTCGTTTTACCGGTGAGCAGGCGATTGTCGCCCATTTGTGCGGCGGCGAGAGTTTGGATTTCAACATCATGACCGATCGTCGTTATTGCCGGTCGCAGGTGGAGGTGGTCAGCGCCAGTGCAATGCCACCGGACGATTGCGGCGGCATTGCCTACGTGTTGTCAGGGGATTGGCGATGCGATGGCGCAGTTTATACCCCGGGGGATGGGGCATGGTGGCTATCGCATGGCGCCTGCTGGATGCCGGAAGGTGAGGAGAGCGCGTTATTATTGACGACTATCTATTCAGACCAGCCAATATCTTCCTCACTGCCTAAGTAGCGGTACCCAATGGTGTTTTGCCGCTGTCACCCGTTTATAAAGCCGAAAATGAAGGGATTTACTGTACAAGCGATACAGCGAATGGGTCATCAGGCGCTCAGATACGGCGGCTAATGGCCATGACAGTGGGTGAAGTAGCGGTGTTATGCGTATCTATTCTAGCCGTTGCTGGCAAAGCGCCCGAACAACTGATAGCGCGAGCCGGGGTAGAGCAGACGCGCTGACGTCACCACCCGCGAGCCGTGCCAGGTACGGCGGCGGATCAGCAGGCAGGGTTCATGGTCGCCAAGCGCCAGCACGTCACGCTGGGCGGCTTCGGCGGCGACGGCCTCCACCCGATGTTCGCCGGCGGTCAGCGGCGCCACGCGCGTCAGATAACTGTGCGGCGTTTCGCGCGTGAAGTCTTGCTGCAGATAGTCCGGCGCCAGCGAAGGGTTGACGTAGCGCAGTTCTAACTGCACCGGCACATCGTTTTCGTAATGCACAATCTGCGAGTGAAACAGCGGTTGGCCGGGGGATATTTCCAACTGAGCCGCCTGATCGCCGTCGGCGGTGAGCGATTCCAGCACGATCACTCGGCTACTGTGGCGGTGGCCGCGAGCGGCGATTTCATCGGCGATATTGTGCACCTCCAGCAGGGCGGTATAGGCCTTTTGTTCGGCGACAAAGGTGCCGACGCCCTGCATTCGCACCAGATAGCCTTCGCTGGTCAGTTCCCGCAACGCGCGGTTGATGGTCATGCGGCTTACGCCCAACTCATTCACCAGTTCGCTTTCCGACGGGATACGCTGGTGCGCCTGCCAGGCGCCGCTGCGAATTTGGCTGATGATCGCCTGTTTAACCCGTAGGTAAATCGGTGCGGGCACATCGCTCATGGCGGCGGCGAGTTGGGAGGCGGTTTGCGGTTCTGTCACGGTATCGTTCTCAACATCAATGGATACGTTGCAGTGTAGCCAACAACCGCTGCTCCTGTATAGACAAGCTACCTATGCCATTTACAGCGCACCGACTTTGGCTGGTCAGCGGTAGGGGTGGTGGACTTCGTAAACCAATATATTCCAATGTTTCAATGTGTTAGTGGCTGTGTTTTCCACTGGAAAAACAGCGCCTATGCCCTATGCTGACGACGGCTGCCGGTGATGGCAGCGACCGAGGCGTCCTTTCCGCACGGCACAGTGGTCGGTGCCGGATCGATAATGGCTATGCAGGAGTCCGTATCATGAAAAAAGGGTGGATACTTTTGCTCACGCTTTCCGCGTTTTCCGTCCAGGCCAGTCTTAAGGTCATCAGCACCCCCGGCGTTAAGGCTGAGGAGGTCGACAGCGTCAAAATGTATTTCACCGGCGCGGTTAACCAACACAAAGTCACCGAACTGACCACCGCGCTGGATGAGGCTAACATGCGGTTTAAAAACGCCCAGGCGATTTATCTCTACATCAACAGCAGAGGGGGGGAGATGGACAGCGGGCATTCCGGTTATCTGGCGATCCGCAGCTCTCGTATTCCCGTGACCACGGTCGATTTGTCCGTCGTGGGGTCGGCGGCGACCATGCTGTTTTGCGGTGCGCAGAACCGGGTGATGTTGAAAGACACCTTAATCATGATTCATGCCCCCAAAGTAGGAATCGGGGAAAAAGAGGCGGCGCCGGACATGCTGGATAGCCATCATCAGTGGATGGACAACTACGTCGGGATGTTGAAAAACATCTACCGGGAGTGCACCTCGCTCAGCGATGACGAGCTGCGCCAGCGGCTGTACAGCGAGGATAACCACCTGTTTTTGAATAATCAGGATGCAGAAAAAATCAAAATCAGCACACGCACCGAGGACAAAATTCGTGCGGCGGAAGTGGTTTACTTTATCGATGACGATAACAGCTCGGCTAACAATCCATCCTGAGGCTGGTTGAAAACGGTGCAATGCACCGTTTTGGCTCATGTTTGCGTCACCTGGCGTGCCGGGATACTGCGCCCGGAAGAGGCCGGTATCCAGCCGGGCACGCCTGTTCCGGCGATTATTGGGTATTGATCCAAACTGGCATAGCCATTGCTTGTATAGACAAGATTATACACTTTGAATCATCCCCTTCACGACAGGAGCAGGAACATGAGTACAGCATTACGCCATGCCGGTTGGAAACTTTCCCTGATTGCCGTCTGTTTGTCTGCCGCTACGCTGGCTCAGGCCGAGGAGACGCCGGTGGCGATCGGCATCTCTGGATGGACCGGCTTTGCCCCGCTGACGCTGGCGGACAAGGCGGGTATTTTTCAGAAACACGGCCTGAAGGTGGATTTGAAAATGATTCCGCAGAAAGACCGGCATCTGGCGGTGGCGTCCGGCGCTATTCAGTGCGCCGCCACCACGGTGGAGACCTATGTATCCTGGGCCGCGGCTGGCGTGATGCTCAAACAGATCGTCCAGCTGGATAAATCCTACGGTGCGGACGGCCTGGCGGTGCGCAACGACGTTAACAGCGTGCGCGACCTGAAGGGGAAAACCATCGGCGTGGATGCGCCGGGCACATCACCTTATTTCGCGCTGGCGTGGATCCTGGATAAAAACGGCATGAGCATCAAGGATGTGAAAGTCGCTACTCTGTCGCCGCAAGCCTCGGCGCAGGCCTTCGTCGCCGGTCAGAACGACGCGGCGATGAGCTACGAGCCCTACCTGTCCACCATTCGTCAACAGCCGGACAAAGGTAAAATTATCGCCACCACGCTGGATTATCCGATGGTGATGGATACCTTGGGTTGCACGCCTGATTTCCTGAAACAACATCCGCAGGTGGGAAAAGCGTTGGTGGAAAGCTATTTCGATGCGCTGGACATGATCACATCCCAACCGGACAAATCCTACGAAATCATGGGGGCAGCGGTGAAATCGAGCGGCAAGGAGTTCGCCCAGTCGGCCCAGTATTTGCGTTGGCAGGATCGCGAGCAGAATCGCGTGTTCTTCAGCGGTGAGATCGCCAAATTCAGCGAAGAAGCCGCCAAGCTGTTGCTGGAGGCCAAGGTGATTCGCCAGAAACCGGATCTTTCGGCGCTGTATGACGCCAGTTATGTGAAATAAACCGATGAAGGAAGCGGACATGAACAGCCTTACCCGCACGGACGCGGCGCCCGCCGCCCTGCCGGATGCGCCGCGCCCTTCGCACCATCCGCTGATGGTGCCGCTGCGGCCGGTATCCTACCGCCTGCGTTGGACGCTGGGGGTCGGTTTTTTTGTACTGTTTTTCGGTGTATGGGGCGGTGTGACGCTGGGCGGATGGGTGCCTGTCACCTTCCTGGCCGACCCGTTCACCATGCTGCGCGAAGGCGTGTTGCTGTTTACCGACTACGATTTCATTCAGGATATCGGCATGACGGTGATGCGAGTGGTGGCGGGGTTTCTGCTGGCGGCGTTGATCGGCGTGCCGTTGGGGATCTTGATGGGCGCCTACAAGCTGGTGGAAGCGTTCTTCGAGCCGTTCGTTTCTTTTTGTCGTTACTTGCCTGCGTCCGCCTTTGTGCCGTTGCTGATCCTGTGGGCCGGTATTGGCGAAATGCAGAAGGTTTTGGTGATTTTTATCGGCTCGTTCTTTCAGATCGTGCTGATGGTGGCGGTCAGCGTCGGCACCGCTCGCCGCGATCTGGTGGAGGCCGCTTACACGCTGGGCTGTTCCAGCCGTAGCGTGGTACTGCGGGTGCTTATCCCCGGTTCCGCGCCGGATATCGCTGAACTGCTGCGGCTGGTGCTGGGCTGGGCCTGGACTTATGTGATTGTGGCGGAGTTGATCGGCGCCTCCAGCGGTATCGGCCATATGATCGTCGGCAGCCAGGCGTTGCTGAATACCGGGCAGATTATCTTCGGCATTATCGTGATCGGGGTGATCGGCCTGTTGTCGGACATGTTATTTAAGGCGCTTAACCGCCGGCTGTTTGCCTGGAGCGTGCGATGAAATACAGCAAATTATCGATTCGTCAGGTCGAGCGGGTGTTCACCAGTCCGAAGGGTGAGCGGGTACAGGCGCTGCAACCGATCGACTATCAGGTGAATGAGAACGACTTCATCACTATTCTGGGGCCTTCCGGCTGCGGCAAATCGACGCTGTTGCGTATTATTGCCGGGCTGGATGCGCCGGATCGCGGTGAAGTGTGGCTGGACGGGCGGCTGGTGGACGGCCCCGGTGCCGATCGCGGCATGGTGTTTCAGAGCTATACGCTGTTTCCGTGGCTCACGGTGCGGGAGAACATCTGTTTCGGCCTGCAGGAGCGCGGCATCAGCAAGGCGCAGCAGCAAGCGCGCAGCGATTACTATATCCATCAGGTGGGGTTGCGCGGTTTTGAACATCACTATCCGCGCCAGTTGTCCGGCGGGATGCAGCAGCGCACGGCTATCGCCCGTGCGTTGGCCAATGATCCCAAGGTCTTGTTGATGGATGAACCGTTTGGCGCGCTGGATAACCAGACGCGGGTGATGATGCAGGAGTTGTTACTGTCGGTGTGGGAAGCGTCACGCAAAACGGTACTGTTCGTCACCCATGACATCGATGAAGCCATTTTTATGGCGAACCGGGTAGCGATTTTCAGCGCCAGACCGGGCCGGATCAAAGACGAGGTGGCGGTGGATTTTCCCTGGCCCAGAGACTATACCCTAAAGACCTCGCCGGCGTTTATGGCGCTCAAGGCGCGTATTACTGAAGAAATTCGCAGTGAGACCCTGCAGGCGTTGGCGCATTGACGCTGGGCCGTTCGACGCGGGAATCCGTGCTGGGAGGCGGCAGATCTTCCGCGCGCCCGGTCAGCCTGAATAGGTTTATGGCCGGGGCATGCGTTGGCTTAAGTTCGGCCGGCGGGGAAATGCAGGGCGCGGCGTTTCCGGTTGTGCGTCTCATGACGCTTGCCGGATGCCGCATCGGCGTGTATCACTGACAGGGCCGCATTTTTTTTATTCATACTTGTATATACAGGATTAGATTATGTCGCACATCCCAAGTTATTGCCTGACGCCCGGCGCAGTGGATCTCGCCACGCTGCGCGCCATTTACCACGGCAATGTGACGCTGACGCTGGCGGAGCCGGCGCGCGCCGCGATTGAGGCCGCGCAGGAGACGGTGCAAAACATCGTGGCGCAAGGCCGGGTGGTCTACGGCATCAATACCGGTTTCGGCAAGCTGGCGCAAACGCGCATTCCGGTGGATCGGCTGGCGGAACTGCAACGCAATCTGGTGTTATCGCATAGCGTGGGCGTCGGCGAACTGTTGCCGGACGATGTGCTGCGTTTGGTGATGGCGACCAAGGTGGTCAGTTTGGCGCGCGGACACTCCGGGGTACGGATGCGGGTGATTGACACGCTGCTGGCGCTGTTCAACGCCGGCGTGATGCCCTGCGTACCTGAAAAGGGCTCGGTGGGCGCGTCCGGCGATCTGGCGCCGCTGGCGCATTTGTCGCTGATGCTGCTGGGAGAAGGCCAGGTACGGGTTAATGGCACGCTGATCCCGGCGCGGGACGGGCTGGCGCTGGCCGGTGTCGAGCCGTTAGTGCTGGGGCCGAAAGAGGGGCTGGCGCTGCTTAACGGTACGCAGGTTTCCACCTCGCTGGCGCTGCGCGGGTTGTTCGACGCGGAAAATGTGTTTGCCGCCGGTCTGGTGGCGGGCGCGTTGTCGCTGGAAGCCATCAAAGGGTCGGTCAAGCCGTTTGACGCCCGTATCCATCAGGCGCGCGGCCAGGCTGGGCAGATCGCCGTGGCGGCCGCCATCAGCGAGCTGTTGGCAGACAGCGAAATATTGCAGTCGCATGTGAACTGCGGCCGGGTGCAGGATCCCTATTCCATCCGTTGCGTGCCGCAGGTGATGGGCGCCTGCCTCGACAACCTTAACCACGCCGCACGCATTTTGCAGATCGAGGCGAATGCCGCTTCCGATAACCCGCTGGTTTTCCCGGAAACGGAAGAGGTGATTTCCGGCGGTAACTTCCACGCCGAACCGGTGGCGTTCGCGGCGGATATCATCGCGCTGGCCGTCGCGGAAATCGGCGCTATTTCCGAGCGCCGCATGGCGCTGCTGCTGGACAGCGCGCTGTCCGGCCTGCCGCCGTTTCTGGTTAACGACGGCGGCGTCAACTCCGGGTTTATGATTGCACAGGTCACTGCCGCCGCGCTGGCGTCGGAGAACAAATCGCTGGCTCACCCCGGCAGCGTGGACAGCCTGCCGACGTCCGCTAATCAGGAAGATCATGTGTCAATGGCGACCTACGCCGCTCGCCGTCTCGGTAGCATGTGCTTCAACACCGCCACCGTCGTGGGCATCGAAGCGATGGCCGCCGCGCAGGGCATCGATTTTCACCGGCCGCTGAAGAGCTCGCCGCTGCTGGAGCAGGAATTACTGCAACTGCGGGAGCGGGTGGCGTTTCTTGATAGTGATCGCCTGATGGCGACGGATATTGAACGGATGCGTCAGTGGGCCGTCAGCGGCCGTTGGCCGACGCCTATCTTCACCTTGTTACCCAGTTATGCCGCCGTAGCGGCGCACGCCTGATAAGGAATTTGCCATGACAACTCAACCCACCGCTTTGGCCCGCGTGGTGCGGGCCCCGCAGGGAACCGAACTGCATTGTGAAAACTGGCTGATTGAAGCCGCCTACCGCATGATCCAGAACAACCTGGATCCGGATGTGGCGGAGCGGCCGGAAGATCTGGTGGTGTACGGCGGCATCGGCAAAGCCGCCCGCAACTGGCCGTGCTTTGACGCTATTCTTGCCAGCTTGCGTGCGTTGAAGGCGGACGAAACCCTGCTGGTGCAGTCCGGTAAACCGGTGGGAGTGTTCCGTACCCATGCGGATGCGCCGCGTGTGCTGATCGCTAACTCCAATTTGGTGCCGCACTGGGCCACCTGGGAACACTTTCACGAGCTGGATAAGGCCGGGCTGATGATGTACGGCCAGATGACCGCCGGTTCCTGGATTTACATCGGCGCGCAGGGCATCGTGCAGGGCACCTATGAAACCTTCGCCGAAGCCGGTCGCCAGCACTATAACGGCGATTTGAGCGGCAAATGGATCCTCACCGCCGGTCTTGGCGGTATGGGCGGCGCCCAGCCGCTGGCCGGGGTGCTGGCCGGCGCCAGCGTGCTGGCGGTGGAGTGTCAAGAATCCCGTATTGATTTCCGGCTGCGTACCCGTTATCTGGATTACAAGACCGACAGTATCGATGAGGCGCTGGCGATGATGGCCGACGCCTGCGCGCAGAAAAAAGCCATTTCCGTTGGCCTGCTGGGTAACGCCGCCGAAGTGCTGCCGGAGCTGGTGAAACGCGCCAACGCCGGGGGGCTGAGGCCGGATATCGTCACCGACCAGACCTCGGCGCACGACCCGCTCAACGGCTATCTGCCGATAGGCTGGAGCGTGGCGCGCTGGCAGCAGGAGCGCGTCGATAATCCCGATGCGGTGGTGAGCGCCGCCTGCGCATCCATGGCGGTGCATGTTCAGGCGATGCTGGATTTTTGCCATATGGGTATCCCCACCGTGGATTACGGCAACAATATCCGCCAGCGCGCTTTCGATGCGGGTGTTGAAAATGCCTTTGATTTCCCAGGCTTTGTCCCGGCGTATATCCGCCCGCTGTTCTGCGAAGGCAAAGGGCCGTTCCGCTGGGTGGCGCTGTCCGGCGACCCGGAGGATATCTACAAGACCGACGCCAAACTGAAGGAACTGTTCCCGGATAATCACCACCTGCACCGCTGGCTGGATATGGCGCGGGAGCGCATTGCCTTTCAGGGCCTGCCGTCGCGCATTTGCTGGCTGGGGCTGGGCGAGCGGCATCTGGCCGGGTTGGCGTTTAACGAAATGGTGCGTAACGGCGAGTTGAAAGCGCCGATCGTGATTGGCCGCGACCATCTTGACTGCGGTTCGGTCGCCTCGCCCAACCGGGAAACGGAAGCGATGAAAGATGGCTCCGATGCTGTTTCCGACTGGCCGTTGCTCAATGCGCTGTTGAATACGGCGGGCGGCGCGACCTGGGTCAGCCTGCATCACGGCGGCGGCGTCGGGATGGGATTTTCCCAGCATGCCGGGGTGGTGATCGTCTGCGACGGCAGCGAGCAGGCGGATGTCCGGCTGGCGCGGGTACTGTGGAACGATCCGGCCACTGGCGTGATGCGTCATGCCGATGCCGGCTACGACACCGCCAAGTCCTGTGCGGCGGCGCATCAGTTGAATCTGCCGATGGTGAAGTGAGTCATTGACGGGCAGCGGCGCAGCTGCCCGGTTAACGCCGCGCCGGTGAAAGACCGGCCGGCGTGACGGGCCGTGAAATCGCCGCCGTACCGCTTTTCGCCACATTCCCCCTGGACATGCTTCCGTACCTTGCCGGATACGTCGCCAGTCTCAGTTATTCGGCCGTCTTCAGGCTTTTTTTGTAAATCAGGCTGGGTATCCCGCCGATATTTTTTCGGGCATCGAGCATAAATCCGTTTTTTTCATACAGGCGCTGGGCGGCGGTTTGTTTTTCACCGGTGTCCAACATCAGGGTTTCAACACCGTGAATGCCGCGGACAAACTCAAACAGGGTGTCCAGAATGGCCTGGGCGATGCCTTCCCGGCGGGCATCCGCCGCGACCCGCATTCTTTTAATCTCGTAAACGGTGGCGGAGTGGCGGCGAATCGCGCCCATCCCGACGATGCGCTGTTCCGGCGTGACGGCAACCAGAAAGCGCGCGCTGTCGCGGGGGTAGTGTTCCGCGAGGTGGTAGAGGTCGGCGTCCAGCGACGTATCCGGCGATAACGATCCGCTTTCTCGCAGCCCGGCGAAATGCAGGCCGATGATCGAGTCAGTATCGGCGGGTACAGCGTCTCTGATAATGAACATAGGTTATCTCCGAGCGGGGGCTCTTCGAGGGGCAGAGCGGGGATGCGATAAGAAACGTCGGCCTTCCCGGTTTCAGATGGCGGGGAGACCGACGGGGTTTTAGCCGAGATTCAGGTTGCAGGCGTTGACGAAGGCGGCGACGGACGCCGGGGCGTTGGCGGCACCGGTGGAGAAGGTGGTTTTCTTCTCGCCGGCTTTAATACCGACGAGGATTTTGGTCTTGGCCGTTTTGGCTTGTTTCAGCACGGCGACGATTTTTTGTTTATCGGTGGTTTTGCCCTGTACGTATTCGTCATTGCGTTTTTGGTAGACGATCGGCAGGGTGACGACCTCACCCTCGTCGATCTTGATCAACAGATCGGCCGCCATATTGGCTTTGGCTTCTCGGAAGGTTCCCTTTTCGACATAGGCGAACGATAAGTCGTTTTTGTTGCATTCGAACATGAGGCCGTGCTGGGTCGATTTGTCGTCGGTTAATACCGCCATGGCGGCTTTTTTGCCGCCGGTGAAGACGTCGTCTTCCACTTTGGTTTGCCAGGCGGCCAGCGTGGTGGCGGGCAGCAGCGCTGCCGACAGGAACATTGCGCTAATGAGTTTTTTCATGTTCTACCTTGTATTTCCTACGGTTGTTTCAGGCGGTATGCGAGACCTTCAGCGGTCAGGCATGTTCAAACCAGTCCCGATTCTGCTCGGCGATGGGGGTAATGGAGTGAATCATTTCCTGCAGGTGTATGTTCATGGCCTGTTCCACCGCGTTCGGGTCGCGGGCTTTTAGCGCGTTGAAAATCACGTAATGTTGCTGGATGAGGCTAGCCGGCGGCGATACCTGGCTCAGGCTCAGGAAACGCACTCTGTCCATGGTGGCCTTGATGGACTCGATAGTTTCCCAGGCCAGCGGGCAGCGGGCGATGTGCGTCAGTAATTGGTGGAAATCGTCGTCCAGGCTGAGAAATTCCCGGATCTGCTCGTTCTGAGCCGCCAACTCCTGCCGCCGTAGGTTGTGCTCCAGCACCAGCAGTTGCTCGTCCGTTATGTATTCCGCCGCACGGCGGACAATCGCGCACTCCAACGCCTGACGGATAAAACGGGCATCGGCGACGCGCTGTTCGGAGATTTTCATGACGAAGGTGCCGCGTTGCGGCAGTATTTGCACCAGCCCAGCTTCCGCCAGCTTGATAAAGGCTTCACGCACCGGTTGGCGGGAGACGGAAAAACGTGTCGATATTTCCTTTTCAGACAAGAGTTTGCCCGGTGGGATCGTGCATTCCACAATATCCTTGCGCAATACGCGGTAGATCTGCTGGTTGACAGGCTCGCTGCTGTTGATTTGAGAGTAGTTATCCATGCATCCATTGTGTATTTAAGCCGTTTGTCATCATGATACATGGTTAACCTGCGCCTTATCCATAAGGCGCGTGATTTTCCCGCTCGGTGAAAGTGAGGCTCACTGTGAAGGGCGCGCGCCGCAGACAGCGGCGCGGATCGGCGGTGGTGCCTGCTACGCTATAGCGCCAACGAGCGCAGTGTGGCTTGAACGCCGTGATTGACCAGCGACAGATAGTAACGGGTGACGGTCTGAACAAAGCGGCTGTCGTCGGGGAGATCGCGGCCGAAAATGGCGTCCAGCGTCAGTAGCGCCCGGACGCGATCTGCGCCTTGCTCGCTGTGGTGGACGGTTTGCGCCAGCGTCTCTTTCAGCGGATCGCTGATCTCGATCGGCTTGCCTAGCTCATCAATGCCGTTGATATAACGCATCCAGCCCGCGACGCCCAGCGCCAGCATCTCGAATTGGCTTCCATGCGCCAGATGCCAGCGGATGGAGTCCAGCATGCGCTGTGGCAGTTTCTGTGAACCATCCATGGCGATTTGCCAGGTGCGGTGTTTCAACGCGGTATTGCGATAGCGTTGTAGCAGTGCGTCGGCATAGGTGGCCAGATCAACCCCTTGTGTGCGTAAGGTTGGGGCTTGCTCTTGCAGCATCAAATGATGGGCTGCCTTCACCAGTGCTTCATCCTGCATACAGTCGCTGATATGCGCATAACCAGCCAGATAACCCAGGTAGGCGAGAAACGAGTGACTGCCGTTCAGCATACGCAGCTTCATCTCTTCATAGGGCAGTACATCCTGTACCAACTCGGCACCGGCTTTCTCCCAGGCTGGGCGCCCGTTAACAAAGTTATCTTCGATGACCCACTGGAAGAAGGGCTCGCAGGCGACGCCTGCCGGGTCATCAACCCCCAGCATGGTAGTGATTTGTGCCCGTGTTTCTGCCGTGACCGCCGGTACAATGCGGTCCACCATGGTTGACGGAAACGTCACATGCTGTGCTATCCAGTCTGCTAGAGCGGGATCTTGCTCCTGCGCTAACTGGGTGATGACGTTGCGTGTCACATGGCCGTTTTCCGGCATGTTATCGCATGACATGACACTGAACGGCGGCAAGCCGTGTTCTTTGCGACGTTTGATGGCAGCCAGTATCACGCCCGGCAGGGAGCGTGGCTGTTGCGGGTGTTGAAGATCATGCGCGATCAAGGGGTGTTCGGTGTTTAACTGCCCGGTAGCGGGATGATGGCAGTAGCCTTTTTCCGTCACGGTGATCGACACAATGGCTATCTCGGGTGCGCTGAGCGCCGCCAGGATGCTTTCAATGCCGTCCAATTCGGCGTGCAATGCCTTTTTCGCCACACCGATGAGGCGGCTGCTCCAGTTATCGCCCGCCATTTCCGACACCGACCACAACAGATCCTGCTGGCGGATATCGTTGATCTGTTGCTCTCCGCCAATCAGGTTAATTTCGCAATAGCCCCAATCACTGCCGAATTGTGCGGCCAGTTTATCTGCGCACACCGCCTGGTGAGCGCGATGGAAGGCACCAAAGCCAATATGGGCGATACGTGCCACCAGTTTGCTACGGTCATACTCAGGCTTTACCGCGTTTGCCTGTAACAGTGGAATGGTCATGACTTTTTTCCTAACGTGAATGCTTGCCGGTGGTTTTTGACCACCGGCGTGACTGCTGAAATGTTATTCACCGACGTGGGTGATGGTTCGCGCCCGGTTGAGGGTGGGGGATTCGCTGTGTTGCCACAGGGTGTCGTAGGCATGACCGGTCAAGTCCTCCACGATACGACGTGTCTCTGGTGTGACATCCTGCTTCCTGCCGTTCGCCTTCAGGCGTTCGACTTCATCGATAAGGACTTTGTGCGTTTGCTTATTGAGGTGGAAGGTTAGAGCCTGCCACAGCGCAATCAGCAATAATCCGGCGGTACCGATAAACATCAGCCCGGCGATGGTGTTAATCGCTTCCTGCGGTTGCACCTGACTGCCTTTTACAAAGCCCCCTGACTGCAACAGCAAACCGACGACAAAGGTGGCGATGGCAACCGTGGTTTTACGTGAGAAGGTCATGACCGCCGCGAACAGCCCTTCACGGCGCTGACGTGTGACCATCTCATCGATATCCGGAATAAACGGGAAGACATTCCAGGGGGTAAATTCCAGTACGCAACGGCCAACCTGATAGACACCCGCCAGCGCCACCAGTGCCACCGCCTTGTTATCCATCGGCACGCGGTAAACATAAAAGAAACCGGCGAGACACACCATCATCACCGTGTAGGCGAAGACGTACAAACGTGATGGACCGTATTTGATCATGGCAAGCCCTGCCAGCAACGTCACCGGTAATCCGACAATGCTCATGGAGAGGAGACTCCCGGCGAATGACGAAGAAACGTTCAGGCAGTAGACGCAGAAGAACACGAACACGGTGTTATAGACGTCTTTGGCGGTAAACGAGAACAGGTAAATCGCCAGGTGTTTTCTAAAGGCCCGTACACGCAGGGTAGAAGCATAATCTTTCAGCAGTCCACCGAGCATCCGCAATTTTTCCCATACGGTGCCAGGGTGCCGTTTCGCTTCCAGTTCCGCCAGCATGTCGGGGGTGAGTTCACGTTCCCAGGTCACTTTCCATGAGATAAACACGCACAGCATAAAGGTTACGGCGAACATCACGCCATTAACCAGATACGCGTTGGCATCGTGCTCACCATAGTGCTTAATCAGCAAACCAGGGATAAAGGTGGCAAGGAATGTCCCCAGTGCAGATAAAAACATACGGCAGGTAGAGAGCTTGGTACGTGAGTTAAATCCTTTGGTCATTTCCGATGGTAGTGTTTCCCACGGGATGAGCACCATCGCGGCGATAATTTCGAATGCCAAATACACCGACAAATAAAACCAATAATTCATGCCGTTTATCCATAACAGGGAATAAACCAGCATCAGCGGTGCGCCAATTAATAAAAAGAATCGGCGGCGGCCAAATTTTTTACCAAAATAATTCTTATAAAAATGATCGGTAAAGCTGCCCATAAATAAACTGACAATCGCATCGACAATACGAGCGATGGCGACAATAGAGGCCGCCTCTACGGGGGTTAACCCCACGAAGGTGGTGTAGAAAAATAGTAACCAGGCTCCGATGACGGTAAAGGCCCCGCCACCCATAATATCTGTCAGGCCATAACCAATACTGACGGGTATCGTGACTTTCTTGGTACCAGACATAATTTATCCTCATTGAAATGAGAGTAATAATCAGAATTTAAAATAGTGTAGGGCGTTATCGTGGCAAATATTTCTTACCATGCGTTGGAGAATGAGCGTGTCGGCAGGATAGTCTCCATTTTCAATCCACTGCCCGATTAATCCACAAAGAATGCGTCGGAAATAATCATGCCGGGGATAAGAAACAAAACTGCGTGAGTCAGTCAGCATACCGACGAAATTCATTAACAACCCCTGGTCTGCCAGAGTGTTAAGTTGGTTTTGCATACCACGGCGGGTATCGTTAAACCACCAGCCAGAACCGAACTGTAGCGGTGATTTAATGCCGCCTTCGCCAGATTGGAAATTGGCAATCGTCGAGGCCACAATATCGTTGTACGTTGCATAGAGATTATAGAGAATGGTTTTCGGTAAGTGATTCTCCCTGGTCATAGCATTGAGAAAGGCATTCAGATTGCTGGCTAATTGATTCTGATCGGCAATGGAATCAAACCCACTGTTAATGCCCACGTTTTCAAGCATTCGCTGGTTGTTATTACGAATGGCACCGAAATGAATTTGCATGGCCCAATCATATTTTTTATAAAGCCTGGAGAGCGTCATTAATAATACACTCTGCCAGGTGATGTCTTCTGCGGGGGATAATGCCTTGTTCTGTGTTTTTTTCAGGAATACCGTATCGGCTTCAGCAGGCGTGAATTCGCTAAACGTGAATGCTCCCAATCCGTGATCGGAAATACGACAGCCGACATCATGGAAATATTTCACACGCGCTTCCAGCGCACGCTCAAAATCCGCCAGTTGGGTAATTTTTTCACCCGTTAATTCCGACAGGCGTGTCAGTGCAGTAAAAAATACCTGATGTTGCTGGGAAAAAAACTCATCTGGACGGAACGTTGGCAATACGCGAGGCGTGAAGGTGTCGTCCTGTTTTAATAACTGGTGGTAGTGCAAGTCGTCCAGCGGCGAGTCGGTGGTGCAGATAACCTCCACCCGTGAGCGCGTCATCAGCGCGTGTGGCGTGAAAGCCTCGTCGCGGAGCTGGCGATTACAGGCCTCCATGATTTCACGCCAGTTACGGCTGCTGAGCGGTTCATCAATGCCAAAGTACTGTTTAAGCTCCAGATGCGTCCAGTGATACAGCGGGTTGCCGAACGCCGCTTCCACAGTTTCTGCCCAGGCCTGAAATTTTTCTTCTGCCGTGGCATCGCCAGTGATTTTAGCTTCGGGGACGCCGTTGGCGCGCATCGCGCGCCATTTGTAGTGATCGCCTGCCAGCCAGAGCTCGGTCATGTTGCTGAACGGGCGGTTGTGGTAAATATCCCTGGCGTCCAGGTGACAGTGATAATCAATGATGGGTAAGTCACGCGCTACCTGTTGGTAGAGCGCTATCCCCGTTGGGTTGCCTATCATGAAGTTGTCGTTAATTAAGCTCATGGCTTTCTCTCCACCCTGTCGTTGGTTTACCAGTTCCACAACGTGCCGTCTTCCAGACGGGCTATCGGCAGATTGGCGGGTTCGAAGGGATATTTGGCCGCCAGTTTTTCGTCAAATTCGATGCCGAGGCCGGGCTTATCGCCGGGGTGCATATAACCTCCGTCGAACGTCCAGCTGTGCGGGAACACTTCCAGCATCTGTTCCGAGTAGCCCATGTATTCCTGAATGCCGAAATTGGGTACCCAAAGATCGAAATGCAACGCCGCCGCCATACAGATGGGCGAAAGGTCGGATGGGCCGTGCGAGCCGGTACGAACCTGATACAGCGAGGCGAAATCGGCGATGCGCCGCATCCCGGTAATGCCGCCGGCGTGAGTGATGGTGGTACGGATGTAGTCGATCAGCTGTTCTTCAATCAGTTGTTTGCAATCCCAAATGCTGTTGAACACTTCGCCGACGGCGATCGGGGTCACGGTGTGCTGGCGAATCAGGCGGAAGCAGGCCTGATTTTCGGCCGGTGTCGGGTCTTCCATCCAGAAGAGCCGGTAAGGCTCCACGCTTTTGCCGAAGCGCGCCGCTTCGATGGGGGTCAGACGGTGGTGCATGTCGTGCAGCAGGTGTTCATCGAACCCGAATTTGTTGCGTACCGCCTCAAACAAATTGGGTACGAAGTCGAGGTATTTTTCCGTCGACCAAATCTGTTCTTCCGGCCAGTTGCCCTTGGTGGCGGGTTCATAGGCCAAGCCTTTACCCTTCGCCATGCCGTAGGTGGTTTTCATGCCGGGAACGCCGCACTGCACGCGGATGGCTTTAAACCCCATCTCGCGGTGTCTGGCGTAGTCATCCAGCACTTCGTCGATGGAGTGGCCGGTGGTGTGGCAATAGACCATCACGCCGGCGCGGGAGGCGCCGCCCAGCAATTGGTACAAGGGCATGTTCGCCATCTTGCCTTTGATATCCCACAGTGCCATGTCGACGGCGGAGATGGCGGACATTGTCACCGGGCCGCGACGCCAGTAGGCGCCTTTGTAGAAATATTGCCAGATATCCTCAATTTGCCGGGCATCCCGCCCGATTAACTGCGGGCAAATATGATCCTTCAGATAGGACGCCACAGACAGCTCGCGGCCGTTAAGGGTGGCGTCGCCAATGCCGCTGATGCCGTCGGCGGTAGTGATTTTCAGGGTGACGAAGTTGCGTCCCGGGCAGGTGACAAAGACCTCTGCACTGACAATTTTCACGTTACTGATTCCTTTTGGATGCTCTTGATGCAACTACCATACAAGTCTGACTATTTGGATACTATGCGTTGCTTCACATTTATCATTCCAGCGCGATAAAAAGATCCTGATGCTATGATGGTGGCCGACGAGAAGCTGCGGTTGGCGGTGGGATAACTCTTTCTTATACATAAGGTTATAACAATACGTGACGCGCTGATGTCGAACGGTTAGGCTCAGCGGACGGGAAAACGCAGGTACCGGTTTGTGCGAGTTCCCCCGCGTGATAGAACGCAAGCGTGGATGTTAACGGGTCGGCATCAGGCGATCCCCCGGTATTGATTAATGTGCAATTAACAGGAATAACAATGACACAACAGGTCTTTTTCCCGGCCACCGTGCTGCGCGGCGCCGGCGCCAGTCAGCAACTGGGGAAAACATGCGCCCGTCTGGGCACGCGCGTTTTGGTGGTTGGCGGGCATCGGGCGCTGGCCGCCACGGAGTCCCTGATTCGCGAACAACTGCAGCAGGCTGGGGTGACGCTGGCCGGGCTGGAGTGGACGGGGGAACATTGCAGCATCAGCCAGATTGAGCGTCTGTGCGGCCGGGTACGGGATACCGACAGCGATGTATTGCTGGCGGTGGGCGGCGGTAAGGCGCTGGATACCGGCAAAGCCGTTGCGTATCAGTCCGGGATCCCGGTGGTGACATTGCCGACCATCGCGGCAACCTGCGCTGCCGTGACGCCGTTGTCGGTGCGTTACCATGACGACGGCCATTTCCACGATTTGTACCTTCTGCCGGTGGCACCCGCCGCCGTGGTGATCGACAGCGCGCTGCTGGCGCGTGCGCCGTTACGCTGGCTGGCGGCCGGATTGGGCGACACGCTGGCGAAATGGTATGAGTTCCGCGCCATTGACACCGGTCACAGCGACAATGGGTTTGCCTCCTCTTCCCGCGCCAACAGCGAAATCTGTTTCCAACTGATCCAACGCTACGGCGCGCAAGCCTGCCAGACGGTTGCCGTCGGCGAGAGCAACGCCGCGTTGGATCAGGTATTGGATGCGATCTTTCTGTTCGCCGGTTTGACATCGCTGATGGCCAGCGGCGCCCACGCTGCGGCGGCTCATGCGTTGTATGAAGGCTTTACCGTGTGCGACAAGACCCGGGAGTTTGGCCACGGCCTGTTGGTGGGGTTCGGCAATCTGTGCCTGCTGGCGCTGGAGCAGCGCAGCGATGCGGAACTGCTGGAAGCGATTCGACTGGCGGATGCGTGCGCGGTGCCGCTGACGCTGGCGGAGATCTGCCCCGATCTGAGCGATGATGAACTGAATGCGATTGTGAGCGCATCGGTGAAGGCGCCGGATATGGCCAATCTGTCGTTTGCCGTGACCGACGCCGATGTGCATCGCGCCATTCGCCGCGTAGAGGCGCTGGCGGCGCAACGTTGACCGGGTGGCGGTTTTCGCCTGCCCACGGATCACTGGGTGGGCGACAGATATAACCCGATGATAAACGACTGGCACAGCGCCACGATCTTGTTGTCACAGGCTTTGGGGTCATCCGGAATGGCGATTTTACCGTCGATCATCAGCGTAGCGACGCCGTGCACCAGCGACCAGGCGCCCAGCGCGGTTTCTTCTGTTTGCAACAGCGAATTGCGGCGTTCAGCCAGAATGATCGAAATGGCGTTGCGCATAGGTTGGTAGCTGCCTTTTTCCGCCTCCCGCCGCGCCGGTGAAGGGAGGCTGTGGGAAATCTCATGGCCGAACATCAGACGAAACAGGTTGGGATGTGCCAGTGCGAACCGGACGTACCCCAGCGCCAGCCGTTCGGTCAGCGGTCGCTTCTCTTCCTGGTTGACCGCCTGGTCGATATGGTTGCGCAGGCGTAGAAAGCCTTCCGTCGCCAGTGCTTCCAGCAACTGTTCTTTGTTGCTGAAGTGTTTGTAAGGGGCCGCTTCGCTGACGCCTAACTGTCTGGCCAGCGTTCGGAGCGAGAGTCCGCGAATTCCCTCGCTGATGAGCACTGACTCCGCTTTTTCCAGTAACTCCGCTTTTAAATTGCCGTGGTGATATTTTCCTTTCTCACTCACTTTTCACGCCTCCTGTGTTGTGTACTGCATTATTCCAATTTCTGTAGATCTATTTAGTCATTATAAAGTTTAGTTAGCTGGAGATCAGTTTTACTGCTTTTTTCTGGACATAATACTGATCTGTCTCTAAGTTAACAGTGATAACATTGTTATCACTGTTAACTTGATGGGAAGAGAAGATGATCGTTATTTATGTGTTGTCAGGGGCTCTATTGTTGTTGGAATTGAGCACCCGTACCTGGCTGCATGGCTATGCCAAACAACATGGCTGGGTATTGACGGATAACCTGCGTATTGCCGTTGTGCTGGTGTTGATAACGACCAGCAGCGCGCATTTTTCCTCATTACGTTATGACCTGCTGGCGATGCTGCCCCCGCCAATACCGCGTGAGATGTGGATTATCTCTGCAACGGGCGTCATTGAATTGCTGGGGGCGGCAGGGCTGCTGTCTGTACGATGGCGTTCGGCTGCGTGCGCAAGCCTGATTGTGTTTCTGATGAGTGTCTTCCCGGCCAATATTTATGCCGCGCTGAATGATATTCCCTTCAGCGGACGTCCTGCTACGCCCTTGCCGTTGCGTACAGCGATACAAATATTGCTTATTGGCGTGATTGGTTGGGTGATGTGGTATGAACGTCGGCGAAAACGCCTGCATGTCGCGTGATGAGCAGCCACCGAGTGTGGTGCCGGTAAGATGTGCTAAACCGCGCCGTCAACGCGGTTATGCCGTTCAGTGGTGAATGATTGGGTTGTAAAGACGCAGAAGTACGTCCTGAAAGAAGGCCGCCCCGGCGGCCTGGCGATGGAACACGGGGCGGTACCCCGTCATTCATTCTCGGGATGCGTGGTGCAAAACGGAATTCAACCTGCTGATGTGATGAACCGATTACGCCAATGTTGACTGCCGGAACCGGTTCGTTTTACAGGAGTTTTCACCACGTTGCGGATTGAGCGCCTGTACCTACGACATCCATCTGATGCCGCTGGCCTCAGCCCAATACTTTTTCCACACAGCGTTTAAATACCTTAACGCCGACGTCCAGCGAATTGAGGTCGAAATGCATATCGGGGTGGTGCAGGCCCGGTTTCAGATTGGTGCCCAGCCCCCAGAAACCGGATTTCACCTCCGGTTTCAGACGCGGATAGAAGAAGAAATCCTCGCCGCCCGCGGTGCTTTTCGGCGCTGTCAGCCCCTGCGGCCCAAGTACGTCCACAATCGCATCGCTGATGAGCGCGGTCGCCTCTTCGTGGATTTCCGCCGCCGGAATTTCCTTCGTCAGCTTGATCTCTACGGTGGCGCCGAGGGCGGCGGCGCTGTGTTCGATAGCCAGGCTGACCTTCTCCTTCAGCGTTGCCATCAGGTCATTTTGGGCGGAGCGCAGATCCCAGCATACGACCGCTTTATCCGGGATGGAGTTGGTGACGCCGGCATCACATAAGAAACGTGTCGCCTTGGCGCTCCAGGTCAGGTGGGGAGGCAACGGAATGGCTTTGACCGCCATCACCGCGTTGGCTGCGGCTTCCAATGCGTTGACCCCGAGGTGCGGGCGTGCGCCGTGGGCCGGTTTACCGTGGAAGGTGACTTCCAACGTGCTGCTGGCGGAGTAGTACACAGCGGGAATGGCCTCCCCCAGTACACACTCTTCTACCGGGCGCAGATGGAAGCCGAGGATGGTCTCCACATCGTCCAACGCCCCGCCTTCCACCATGGCGATGGCGCCGGTGCCCAGTTCTTCCGCCGGCTGAAACAGGATCTTCAGCCGCCCTTTTTTCACCAGACCTTCGCGGATAATCTCCTGAGCTGCCGTCAGCACCACGGAAGAGTGGGCATCGTGGCCGCAGGTATGACGGGCGCAGAACTCGCCGTTGATCACATGGCCCAGCGCGTCCATATCGGCGCGCAGCGCCAGCACCGGGCCGGGCACGCCGCTGTCCAGCTCGGCAATGATGCCGGTGGTGCCGTTGACGCCGCGGGTAACGCGATAACCGGCGGCTTCAATCTGTCCGGCCAGATAGTCGGAGGTTTTGAATTCCTGAAACCCTAACTCCGGAATGGTGTGCAGGTAGTTGTAATGCTCTAAAACGATGGACATGTTGCGCTCCCTGGAATTGTATTGGTTCAGGCGAACAGGCGCATGATCAGCATGGCGATCACGGCATTGAACAGGCTGGTCAGCATCAGCAACGGCCAGTATTTTTTCGGTACGTCGGCGACGCCCAGCAGGCGACCCATATACTGCAACTGTGAGCCCATCAGAAAGATGGCAGGCGCCAGAATGGTAATGGCGTGACCATCCAGAACCCCTTTGGACAGCAGGCTGACCGCCACGCCGGTGCCGGCGGAAGCGGAAAGCCAGGACGTCAGCAGCACGGTGATGGCTTCGCCCGGCAGGCCGAACAGCCCCATGATCGGTGCGAACACCTTGCCTAGCAGCGTCATCACGCCCAACAGATTGAGGATTTCAGCAATCACGTAAGCCATCAGGACGTTGGGCAGCAGATTGTTGATAGCGATGTTGAAGCCTTTGCGGGCGCCGATGACGAAAATGTCGAACGGGTTGTTGGAGACGTTGGTCTGGCTATTACTGCTCATGGTTAAAATCCTTCCGATATACGCTGTTCAGTATTATGCGCACCAGCGCGGCGCCGACGAATTTCAGTACCAACATCAGTACCAGCGGGATGACCACCGGCGCGGTCATAGACGCGAACAGCGCAGAGCCGATGGAAAAATAGTTGTTGATCAGACCTGCGCCGGAGTATTGCCAGGCCCCCATGATGACCACGTCTTTTTTGGTGATTTCCCCACGATCATGCAGTTCTTTGGTGAGTGCAGCGCCGGCATCGGTGCTTTGCAGGTCGGTAATCAGCGCCAGACCGGTGCGGCCGGGAATACCGAGAATCGGGCGCAGCAGTGGCGTCAGCAGCCGATGCGCTGCGCGAATGGCGCCATAGTGGGTAAAGATTTCCAATATGCCGAGCGCCAGCATCACGGTCGGCACCAGCGATAGGGCAAACAGGAAGCCGGCTTTGGCGCTGACGCCGCCGACGCCGATGAAGGTGCTGGTGGCATCCTTGATGGTGCCGAAGCTACCGCCAAGGGTGGTGAAGTCGAACGCGCCGAGCCATTTCAGACCGTCGACTTTAAAAAATAGCCCTGAAAAAAACAGAATCGCGGCAAGCAGTGCAAGATAGGGCCCTATCGCCCCAAACCTGCTTTTCCTGCCGGTAGTTGGCAGAGTCACTTCCTCTGACATCGAATTAACCCTCTTTATTTGAATATGGTGATGATGTTGTGATGTGCATGTCTATACCTGTCATACGTTAAGTCGCAGTTGCATATTGTTTGGACAGCAAGCCGGTACTTAATCGGTACTCTGTCTCTTAATCATCCCGCTGCTAAATACCGCGAGCGGAAAGTCAGTAGCAAAAGACGTGCCCGTAAATATATAACCGCAACCGGAGATAAATAAAATAGCTTTCGCAGCGGTAAATAAAGGGGGTTTGGATTGTGATGTGAAAAAAGATAAGTGACAGCGCGCGTTAATTCAGAAAAAAAAAGTCCACGGAAATAGAATGCGTTGATGAATTGATTAAAATGCGAACGTTATATTTCGTTTTTTTTATTTTATTGTTTTTTTGTCAAGAGATTATCCGTGTGTTTATTGGCGTTTGCGGAAAATGCAAAGCAGCTTTCTATAAATATTAAAAATTGATTTTCAGTCATTAACCGTAAATCAGGCAATGTCATGCGCTGTGGAATCTCACTATTCTGGTGCACGCTATGCACCCTGGCGGTGAATGCCGCCCGTTGCCTGCATTGCTCATCGGGCGCCTGGTGGTGTCGATGCGTTGCCGCTATTAATAGCAACATAGCGTTAACAGCACATCGGTTTTATTGTCACTTGAATATATTATTTAAATTAAGTTTCTTTAAAAAAGACAGAGTGCGATCAAAATAAGCAATTACGTGCCTTAACCGAATATATATCCGTCATGCTTCACGTTGCTGGTGTATTGGATGCCCTGGCTTATTGATGTAAACGCCAGGAAATTCATTTGCTTGTTATTCTGTTTATTTTAAGAGGCGGTATAACTATTACTGTATGCTGTGCGTATATCCGTCTGTTGATATTCCCGAAAGGGTAAGCGGAGTTGGACATTGTCGCTATTTCACTTTCTGGCGTGTTAAACCTTACCCCTGCATATAGGCGCCGTTTCCTGGGCGTAGGTGATGTTAAAACCGGTAAATCCATCATATCTGGCGGGAATGGTTTTTATTTCCTCGGAGCGTATTGCGTTATAAAGAATAAAGGGTTGCTGCGGTTCGGATGGGTGGTTTTATACCTTTATGCCTTCGCTGGCAGAAAATCGGTAACGCTACGAATCGCCGGGCGTTGACTCAAGCCGGTGCTCGGGGCGAGGAAAGCCGACGCACCGGCAATGTAAACGGTTCTCCCTCTGAGCTGCACTCGCATGACGCACCATGACATACCATTGTCTGCCTGGTTGGCGAGCAACAACCGCCATGACGGATCGCGATCGTGGATGTCGATGACGGCATACCATGATTATTTTTCGCTTCACACTCAATTGATTAGCTCAATTCCTGCAGCTTAATGTCATGAACCAATAAAAATTGGTTCGATTATTGCCTGTTTTTGTATCAGCGGCATTGATACGAGTGGTGCAAGTTTTGCGATGGTTAATATCTGTTTTGATGAAAAAAAGAGCGAACCAATCATGAATGGTGCGAAAGAGGCCGGCGCCAATTCCAGTTCGGCGCTGGATAAGCTGCGACATCTGATTCAGCAACATGACCGCAATCCAGAGCAACCGCTGCCGGCTGAACGCGAGTTGGCGGAGCGTTTTGGCGTCGGACGCCGTGAAATCCGCCGGGCGCTGGATGTGCTGGAGGAAGAGGGTCGTGTCTGGCGTAAACAAGGAAAGGGGACGTTCGTCGGGCCGTCCGCGCCGGTGCAACCGCTGGTGCTACAGGGGTTGCCGCAACAGTCCAATCTGCTGGAGGTGATGGAGGCACGGTTACAACTGGAGCCGGGGCTGGCGCGGCTGGCGGCGCTGCGCGCCAGCCGGGAGCAGATCGCGTTGATGGAGCGGCTGGCGGAACGGATGCAAACCATCACCCTGACCGACGGCGATCAGCACGAACTGTGGGACAGCGCCTTTCACCGCGCTATCGCCGAGGCGGCAGGCAACCGGCTGATGCTCAGCCTGTTCGACGCTATCGATGCCGTCCGGCGCGAACCCGGCTGGCAGCATTTACGTGTTCAGGCGCGCACGCCGGATCGGCTGGACAATTACGATCACCACCACCATCGCCTGATTCGGCATATCGCTGCGCGTCAGCCGGTCGACGCTGCAGCTGTGATGCGTGAACACCTGCTGGCGTTACAACAGGCGTTGATGGACGCCATTCACCCTAATGAGGATGAGGAACGGTCATGACTCATGCGAATCCTGAGCCGGTGCTGCATCTGCGTGATTTGCAGGTGCGGTTTAACGGCTCGCCGGTCACGGTGCTGGACGGCATCAGCCTGACATTGCAGGCAGGCGAAACGCTGGCGCTGGTCGGAGAATCCGGCTGCGGCAAGAGCATTACCTCGCTGGCGCTGATGGGGTTGTTGCCGCCCGGCGCGCGCATTGTCGGCGGCGAGATGCGCTTTGGCGAGCATGACTTACGTACGTTGTCGCCCCGGCAGTACGCCGACCTGCGCGGCAACCGGTTGGCGATGGTGTTTCAGGAGCCGATGACCTCGCTGAACCCGGCGTTCATGCTGGGCGACCAGCTTGCCGAAGCGGTGATACGCCACCGCCCGATGCGGCGGGAGGCGGCGTTGCATGCGGCGCTGGCGATGCTAGAGAAGGTACAGATCCCGGCGGCGGCGATGCGTCTGCGCGCCTGGCCGCACCAGCTTTCCGGTGGGATGCGCCAGCGGGTGATGATCGCCATGGCGTTGATTAACCAACCGTCGCTGCTGATCGCCGACGAGCCCACCACCGCGCTGGATGTCACTATTCAGGCGCAGATACTCACGCTGCTCAATCAGTTGCAACAGGATACCGGCGCCGCGGTGCTGATGATTACTCACGATCTGGGCGTGGTGGCGGAAGTGGCGCAGCGCGTGGCGGTGATGTATGCCGGGCAGGTGGTGGAAACCGGCGACGTCGCGGCGATTTTCAACGATCCACAGCACCCGTACACCATCGGGCTGATGGGGGCTATCCCGAGTTTGGGTCAACGCCAACAGGCGCTGGCCACCATTCCCGGACAGGTGCCGCTGCCGGAGGCGATGCCGGCCGGGTGCCGCTTCGCCACCCGTTGCCCGTTCGTGCAACCGCAGTGCCATCAGCACAAACCGCCGTTGCAGGATTTGGGCGACCAACACCTCGTCGCCTGTTTTCGCGTACCGCTGGAGCAGCATGTCGCGCTGGAGGCGATTGCATGAGCACACCCATTCTTGAATGCCGCGATTTGAGCAAGCAGTTTCCGGGGCCGGTACGTCTGTTGCGTCGCACGCAGCACATCACGGCGGTGGATCGCGTCTCGCTGAGCGTTCAGCCGGGTGAAACGCTGGCGATCGTCGGCGAATCCGGTTCCGGCAAATCCACGTTGGGCCGCCTGTTGCTGCGCCTGCTGACGGCGTCCGCCGGGCAGGTGTTTTATCAGGGCGAGGAGATCACCCGCGCCGGCGGCGATCGGCTGAATCAATTACGGCGCGAGCTACAAATTATTTTTCAGGATCCGTTCGCCTCGCTGAATCCGCGCATGACGGTAGAGAGCCTGGTCGGGGAGCCTTTGTGGCTGCATACCACTATGGCCCGGCCTGAACGGCGCGACCGGGTACACGACCTGTTGCGTACCGTCGGCCTGCCGGAGGCTTGGGCGCAGCGCTATCCGCACGAGTTTTCCGGCGGCCAGCGTCAGCGCATCGGCATCGCCCGCGCGCTGGCGTCGTCACCGAAATTGCTGCTGGGTGATGAACCGGTGTCGGCGCTGGATGTGTCGGTGCAGGCGCAGGTGGTGAACCTGCTGGAAGATCTCAAAGCCCGTTTTGGTTTGACCATGATCATTGTGGCGCATGGGCTGGCGGTGATCCGCCATATGAGCGACCGCGTGGCGGTGATGTATCTGGGCCAGATTATTGAACTGGCGCGCGCGGATGAACTGTTCGATGCGCCGTTGCATCCCTACACCCAAGCGCTGATCGCCTCCGCGCCGCAACTGCAACCTGGGCTGCGGCAGTCGATGCCGGTGTTGCAGGGCGATCTGCCCAATCCAGCAGCACCGCCGTCCGGGTGCCGTTTCCATACCCGTTGCCCGTATGTGCGCGACGAGTGCCGCCAGCTTGAGCCGATTCGCCAGGTGTTACCCGGCGGACGTCAGGTCGCCTGCCACCGCTGGCAGGAAATTCATGCCGATCGCAGTGTGATAACCGTTGCGCCGCCGTCGGAGGCTTTTTTACGTCGTCGGGCCCTGTTCGAACAGGCGGCTCGTCATACATCCTGAACTTCTGGAGAAACGAAGTGATGAAAGTCCGTCATACGTTATTGACCGCAGTCGGTGGCCTGATGTTGTTCGGGGCCAGTCTTTCCTCGCAGGCAGAGAGTACCCTTCGTATCGGGTTGGGGGCGGATCCGGACATGCTGGATCCGCATCTGGCGCGAACTTACTACGGCCGTTTCGTGTTCGCCGCGCTGTGCGACCGGCTGGTCGATGTGGACGAGCACCTGAAGGTTGTCCCCGGTCTGGCGACGGACTGGTCGTGGAGCGACGACGCTAAAACCCTGACCATGAACTTGCGGCAGGGGGTGACATTCCAGGACGGCGAGCCGTTCAACGCCGAGGCGGTGAAATTTAATATCGAACGGGCGTTGACCTTGCCGGGGTCGCTACGCAAAAGCGAGATTTCCTCTATCGAGCGGGTGGAGGTGACAGGGCCTTATCAGGTGGTGTTTCATCTGAAAACCCCGGATGCGGCGTTGCTTAGCCAATTGACCGATCGCGCCGGCGCGATGCTGGCGCCGCAGGCCGCCGCCAAACCGGATTTCGCCATGCATCCGGTGTGCTCCGGGCCGTATGCGTTTGAAAGCCGGGTGCAGCAGGATCGCATCGTGCTGAAACGCTTTGAAAACTACTGGAACAAGGCGGCTTATCACTTCGACAAAGTGGTGTTCCTGCCGATTCCCGACGCCTCGGTGCGGCTGGCCAACCTGCGTGCCGGCGATCTGGATCTGACCGAAGGTATCGCCCCGACGGACATCAAAACCCTGGAGTCCAACCCCAATCTGCGTCTGGCGAAGGTGACGGGGCTCGGCTATCAGGGCATCACATTCAATATCGCCAACGGCAAGGTCGAGCCGAACAGCCCTTTCAGGGATGCGCGGGTACGTCAGGCGTTCTCGCTGGCGATCGATCGCGATGCGCTGAATCAGGTGGTGTTTGAAGGCCAGTTCGACCCGGCTAATCAGGCTTTTTCGCCGGTAAGTCCTTATCACGTCAACACGCCGATCAGCGCGCGTGATGTCGATAAAGCCAAAGCGTTGCTGGCGGCGGCAGGCGTGAAAACCCCGGTCAATGTGGTGCTGCTGGTGACGAATAACCCCACGGCGCAACAGGTAGGGCAGGTGATCCAGGCGATGACTGGCGAAGCCGGTTTCAACGTAACGTTGCAGATGAGTGAATTCGCGACGCTGCTGTCCCGTCAGCAGAGCGGCGAGTACCAGCTCAGCCTGTCGGGATGGTCAGGGCGCCCGGATCCGGACGGCAGTATTTTCTCGTTCATCCACAGCAAAGGCACGCTCAACGATGGGCGCTACAGTAACCCGCAGGTAGACGAGTGGCTGACGCAGGCGCGCCAGACCAATGATATCGCCGCCCGTCAGGCGCTGTACGGCAAGGTGGTGAATCAATTGCAGACCGACATGCCGATTGCCTATCTCTACTTCGAGCCGCGCATCTTCGGCATGACCAACAAGCTGAACGGTTTCACGCCGTCGCCGGATGGTCTGGTGCGGCTGGCCGGCGTCAGCCTGAAATAATCCAGGGGTGTCGACATGCTTGAGCTGATCGGTAAGCGGCTGCTGCTGGCTGTTCCCACGTTGCTATTGGTGAGCGTGATGGTGTTCGCGTTGCAGAAGCTGCTGCCGGGCGACCCGGTACTGGCGATGGCGGGGGAGGAGCGCGATCCGGCGGCGATTGCGCAACTGCGCGAGGAGTATCACCTGAATGACCCGCTGTCGTCCCAGTATCTGTATTGGGTGGGGAATGCGTTGCAGGGCAATCTGGGCGTCTCGCTGCGCACCAAAGAGCCGGTGACGGCGCTTATCGCCAGCAAACTGCCGGTGACGCTGGAGTTGTCGCTGCTGGCGATGCTGGTGGCGCTGGTGGCTGGCGTCGGTGCCGGGATTGTCGCCGCGGTACGTAAGAACAGTTGGGTGGATCACACCGCTAACCTGGTGGCGCTGTCCGGCATTTCGGTACCGCATTTCTGGCTCGGCATTCTGCTGATCCTGCTGTTCTCGGTGCACCTGCATTGGCTGCCCGCTTCCGGCTATGTGCCGCTGGCGGAGGATGTGACGCAAAACCTGCGCACGCTGTTGCTGCCGGCGCTGGTGCTGGGCACCGGGCTGGCCGCTACGCTGATGCGCCATACCCGGGCGGCGATGCTGGCGGTGTTGCAGGCGGATTACATTCGCACCGCCCGCGCCAAAGGGTTGCTGCCTGCGCGGGTCGTGTTGCGTCATGCCTTGCGTAATGCACTGGTGCCGATCGTCACGTTGACTACGCTGTTGTTCGGCGAATTGCTCGGCGGCGCGGTGCTGACCGAGCAAGTTTTTACGATCCCCGGTTTCGGCAAAATGATCGTCGACGCGGTCTTCAACCGCGACTACGCGGTGGTGCAGGGCGTGGTGCTGGTGGTGGCGATCGGTTTTCTGCTGCTCAACCTGCTAGCGGACGTACTGTACCTGTTGATTAACCCGAAAATGCGAGGCTGACCATGAGTGATGCTGCGATCCCCGTCGCCGCGGCGCGGCGCAAACCCGTCAACCGGGTGTTGAGCAAGTTTCTGCGCAACAACAGCGCGCTGGTTGGCGCCGCCCTCGTCGTGCTGTTTGTCGGCATCGCGCTGTTGGCGCCCTGGCTGGCACCGTTCGACCCGATCAAAACCAATTTTCTGGCGGTACGCAAAGCGCCGTCGGCGCTGCACTGGCTCGGTACTGACGAGCTGGGGCGCGACATTCTGTCCCGGGTGATCTGGGGGGCGCGTACCTCGCTGCTGGCAGGTGGCATTTCGGTGCTGATCGCTATCTTCATCGGCGTGCCGCTGGGGTTGATTGCCGGTTACTGGCAGCGGATGTGGGACGGCGTGATTTCCCGCATCATCGAGGCATTGCTGGCCTGCCCGTTTCTGATCCTGGCGATTGCGCTGGGGGCGTTTCTCGGGCCGAGCCTCGGCAATGCGATGATCGCCATTGGTTTGTCGGCGATGCCGATTTTCGCCCGTTTGACGCGGGCGCAGGTGATGGCGGTGCGCAGTGAAGAGTACATCGACGGTGCCCGGGCCATCGGCCTGCCGGATCGCTGGATTGTGATCCGTTACGTGCTGCCCAACGTGCTGTCGCCGATTTTGGTGCAGGCCACGCTGGCTATCGCCGCAGCGATCATCACCGAGGCCAGCCTGTCGTTTCTCGGGCTGGGGCAGCAACCGCCCGCGCCGTCGTGGGGGGCGATGCTGAATACCGCTAAAGGCTATCTGGAACAGGCACCCTGGATGTCCATTTTCCCAGGGATCGCCATTTTTCTGACCGTGCAGGGGTTCAACCTGTTGGGCGACGGACTGCGCGATGCGCTCGATCCGCGCAATGATTAAAGGAAACATGATGAGTGGAATGAGTGATTTCAATGTGGGCTACCCCTCCTATCGGGTGCCGATGATGGGCCGCAACGCCGTCGCCACCTCGCAGCCGCTGGCGGCGCAGGCTGGGCTGCGGATGTTGCAGGCGGGCGGCAACGCGGTGGATGCCGCCGTCGCCTGCGCTATGGCGCTGACCGTGGTGGAGCCGACCGGCAATGGCATCGGCAGCGATGCGTTCGCCATCGTCTGGGACGGTAAGCAACTGCATGCGCTGAATGCCACCGGCCGCGCCCCGGCGGGCTGGAGCCCGGCGCGTTTCGCACACCTTTCCGCCATGCCGCAGCTCGGCTGGGAGGCTGTGACGGTACCGGGGGCGGTGTCTTCCTGGGTAGAGCTGACGCAGCGCTTCGGCACATTGCCGTTGACCACGCTGGCGCAGCCGGCGATCGAATACGCCCGTCAGGGGTTTCCGGTGTCGCCGTTGATTGGCCGGCTGTGGCAGAAAGGGGTCGATAAGCTCAAAAACCAGCCGGGATTCAGCGCCTGTTTTGCACCCCTGGGTCGTGCGCCGCACATCGGCGAGATTTTTCGTAATCCGGATCAGGCCGAGACGCTGGAGAAGATCGCCGCCACCAACGGTGAGGCGTTTTACCGCGGCGAGCTGGCGGAGCGCATCGCGGCGTTCGCCCGTGAGCATGGCGCCGCGCTGACGCTGGATGACCTGCGCAATCACCGGGCCGATTGGGTGGAAACGCTGTCGGTGCCGTTCGCTGGCGGCAGCGTGCATGAATTGCCGCCCAACGGGCAGGGGATCGCCACGCTGATCGCGCTCGGCATTTTGCGGCACTGCGGCATCGAGCGCTATGCGCCGGATTCCGCGCCTTGGCTGCATCTCTCCATCGAGGCGATGAAGCTGGCGCTGGCGGATCTGGATCGCTACATCGCCGATCCCGACCATCTGGCGTTTCCGGCGCAGCGGTTGCTGGACGACGACTATCTCCGGCAGCGAGCGGCGTTGATCGATCCGCAGCAGGCGGGGGATTTCGTGTTTGGTAAACCGAATCAGAGCGGTACCGTGTACCTCTCTGTGGCGGATGCCAACGGGATGATGGTGTCGTTTATCCAGTCGAACTATATGGGGTTCGGTTCCGGCGTGGTGGTGCCGGGCACCGGCATCAGCCTGCAAAACCGCGGCGCCGGTTTTGTGCTGGGGGAGGGGCATCCCAATCAGGTGGCGGGCGGTAAACGGCCGTTCCATACCATCATTCCGGCGTTTGCGCTGGATGGCAGCGGGCAGCCGCTGATGTCGTTCGGCGTGATGGGCGGGCCGATGCAGGCGCAGGGGCATCTGCAAATGGCGCTGCGTATCATGCTGCACCGCCAGAATCCGCAGGCGGCTATTGATGCGCCGCGTTGGCGGGTGGAGTCTGGCCGTCAGGTGGTGGTGGAAGCGACGCTGGATCGCAATACGCTGGCGGCGCTGCGCGAGATGGGGCATGACGTCACGGTGGAAGATCCGTTGCAGTCCTACAGCTTCGGTGGCGCGCAGGTGATCCTGCGTGATGAGCAGGGCATCTATATCGCCGCGACCGAGAGCCGTAAGGATGGGCAGGCGCTGGTGTTTTAACCGGCCAACCGGTCGCTGGCGATTTCCGATGGGCGATCTCCGGCGACCGCTCCCGCATTGTTGCGTTTACCTGGCGAGTATCGCTATTTAAGTTGTATTTAAAATGCAACTTAAATATCATAACGGCAGCGTAACCAGCCTGCACAGCGGAGAAGAGTGACATGATATCCACAGCCCCCATCAGTTTTTCCGAAGCCGAGCGTTTGAGCCAGATTTTTGACGCGGACAACCGCGAAGAGTGGCAGAAGACTTCCCATATTCTGCGGGTACTGAACCTGCGGCCCGATAGTGTGATCGCCGATGTGGGGGCGGGAACCGGGTATTTCTCCAGCCTGTTCGCCGAGCAGCTGACGGCCGGTACGGTTTATGCGCTCGATACCGAACCCAACATGGTGAGTTATATGGAGCGGCGTTTTGCGATGGAAGCGCGCGCCAATATCCGCGTTGGCCTGAGCCTGCATACCGATCCTTGCCTGCCGGCCGGGCTGGATGTGGTGTTTATGGCCAATGTTTACCGTTTCATTCGGGAGCGAGAGGCGTTTCTGGCGCAGCTTTACCGCCAGATTGACGCCGCAACCCGTGTCGTGTTTGTTGATTTCAAAGGCAGCCAAAGCCGCGTTGGGCCTCAGCAGGCGCAGGCGGAAGTAGTCGCCGCCGGTTTTGTAGTGGATGAGATGGATCTGGAGGGTTGCCCGGATCACTATATTTTGCAGTTCCGTAAAGGCTGCATGGTCTGAACCGTTTGACGTTAGCGCAGCCGCACAGGCTGCCGCTTCACCCTTCCTGACGCCGGCGTGCCGCCCGGCATCAAAACGCGCTGTTGGATCCCCTCTGGGTTGGATGTACGTCAGGCTTGACGTTGTTCTCCACTCAGGATTGCTCCATGTCTGGCCGACAGATACCCCGCAAGGCGCTGTTCTCGCCTATGTGCCGGGCGTTCAACCGTGAATACCTCGCTGCGCGTTATGTGTATCTGCTCGAGATATTTAGTTCAATTTTTTTGAAAACAAAAAGCAAATTGTTCAGCTGTTATTCATCAGTTGTCAGGTCTATTATTTTTCACATCGAGGCGAAATGCTTCTTAATAAACAAATTGATTAAGGAATACCATCATGAAAAACATCAAAAATTTTGTCGCTGTTTCCATTCTGTCCCTGGTTTCTTTCGGCAGCTTCGCGCAAAGTCTGAGCACCACGTCCAGCACGCTGGACGGTGCGGAAGCCAAGATTGCCGCGCAGGCGCATCAACAGGGCGCGTCCTATAAAATTATCAGCGTGACCGGCAATGACAGCAGCGATATTCGGATGGTGGCCGAACTGACCAAATAATCGGATGGCGGACGGGTGGTCGGCATGGCCGCCACCCGCCGGCCGGTCATTGTGGTAAAGCGTTTATTGCCCCAACCATCTTGGCCGACGTTCTTTTTCCCCTCTTTTCCCTTGCCGATGCATGTCCATCTGCATGCCTCACCCTGGTTTGGTCGCTGCCTAAAGCGCGTGAATTCATGAGGGGACTGGGACGACGGTGAGCGAGGTATCCATTAATTCGTCAAGCTATTTCCCGTATTTGCAATTAAATCCCAGCGCTTTGCCGGTGGTGTCGTATTCGCGGAATTTATAAATCAGCGGGTGCCATTTCAGGCTGTCCAGTTTGTCCTCTGCATTCAGCAGTGTTTCTTCGGCCCAAATGTGCCGTATTTCCAGCTCCGCGAGAATGAATGCGCCTTTATCCGTGATCTCCCGCGTTTTGCATTCTGCCTGTATCGGGCATTCGCGCACCCGCGGTGGTGCGATGGTATGCGATGGCTCCAAATGCATGCCGACAATGCCGGTTTTGTCGGCGCAGTACAGAACGCCTTGTTTGGCTTTGGATTCGGGCAGCGCTTGGGTACCGGTCAGGCGCCCCATCTGTTCGATTTCCTCCCACAGGCGATAATCCGGCACGTTAATCACCACGTCGGACCCTGCGAGAAGATTGTCGCTGGTTTTACTGGTTTTATTGACGCCGATAATAATCCTGTCCCCCAGCGACAATGATGATGACAACGGCGCGACATTCGGCGCCTGTGACCCCGGTTCAACGGTTGAGGCCAGAAATACCGGAAACCCGTAATAGAACGATTTAATTTCAATCTGTTTTTTCATGATATCTCGTCAGAGTAAGAGCCATGACGGCCACCGTATGTATCGATGTTGCTTGTGTTTCGATACTAGCGCCGATCGCTATTTCGCACAGTTACCCGTAAGGAGGAGAGTCATACTCAGTTGTGGGCGTTTGGGAGAGTTGTGGGCGTTTGGGAGAAATGTGGGTGCCAGTTCCTCAATCATGGGGAAGATGTCCGGGGAAAGTCGGTCAATGCCGTGGGGCGCAGAGCATTACTCGGCGCCAATGCCGTCATCGGGATTTTGCTTGGCGATGCCTGTATCGTGGCGTCCGGGTGGGCGCTAGTGGCCCGTGACCGAATCCCAGTAGTGCGCCAGCACTGCGTCGCCATCAACGCCGGTACAGATCAGCTGTGAACGGCGATCGCGCCACGGCGCCAGCGGCAGACGCTGCGCGTCCGGCATCTGGATGGTCTGCCCGCGTGCGATGCCTTCCCGCACTACGCACAGCGGCCCGCTGCGGGTGGCGAATAGTTCCGGCTTGACGACGTAGGCCACCGGCAGCAGGTCGTGCCCCACCACGCCGTCGATCCCGCGGGTTTGCTGGTAGAAGCGCCGATAGATCGCCGACATTTCCTGAATCAATTTGCCGTTTTCGCCTGCCTCCCGCGCCAGCGCCGCGAGGTAGTCCGCGCTCAGCACTACATCGTACGTTACGTCCAGACCGACCATGACCACGGGCCACGCGGCGGCCAACACGTCATCGGCGGCGATGGGGTCGGCGTGGATATTGGCTTCGGCTACCGGCGTCACGTTGCCGTGCCGGCCCTGATAGCCGAACGCGCCGCCCATGATGACGATGGCTTTGGCCATCCCGGCGATGTCGGGAGCCTGACGCAGCGCCAGCGCTAGGTTGGTCAGGCATCCGACGGCGATGAGGGTGACTTCGCCTGGATGAGCTCGCAGCGTATCGACGATGAACTGACTGGCGGAGCCGGGCTGCAGTCCCGAGGTATCGCTATCCGGCAACGGAATATCACCCAGCCCGTTGTGGCCGTGAATGCGGGTCGGGTATGGCGTGTCTACACCGTTCAGAGCGCGGGCCGCGCCGCGAATCACCGGCGCGGCAAGGCCAAAGCGCTGGCGCAGAAACAGGGCGTTGCGGGTCGTGGCATCCACGTCGGCGTTGCCGACCACCGTGGTGATGCCCAACAGCTCAAGCTGCGGCAGACGGCTTAAATAAAACAGTGCGATGGCGTCGTCGATGCCAGGGTCGGTATCAAAGATGACTTTCATGGGCGTTTCCGGTTGCGAGGGGAACGAAACCGGCGCGCAGCTGATCCGTATTGCTGGCTGCGCCGGTACGGGATTGGGTGTTGATTCTCGGCCGCTCGGCGGCGGCTGTCAAAGCTTGTCCTGGGGGCGGCCACGTTGGGAGCCGCAGAGCTTCACTGGGGCGGCATTTTTCTGACACCATCGAAACTGCGTTCCTGTAATACGCGCAGCAGTTTGGACTGGGCGGACGGCGTAATCGCTGGTCATCGTCGGTTCTACCGTGCCGACTTTTTGATTAATCCAGGCGATATTGATTTTATGGTGGCCGCCAGACTGACTGGGGCCGGCGAACCCCGGCGAATTGCAGACAAAAATATCCGCGTCCGGCCGTTCATCCATCATTGCTTGGGCGATAGCGGCAATGTCATCGCCGATTAATGCTGATGCGCAGGTTTGATAGATCATCATGCGCTTAATTTCTGGGTGAGCGTCGAAAACTTCGATAATCTTTTTTTCAGCACCTTTTCGGCGCCGAATACAATATGTTTTTCCTTCATGTCGGTGGCAAAGGCATATTTCAACTGAAAGTTGTCATTGTCACTGATATAACGCTTAGTCTGCCAGGTGTCATAGGTGCAGCCGACGGGGCCATGGCTGATGTGAATAACCTCTTTCATCGGTGTGCCAATAACATGCTTGGCGCCGCAATAAGCACAACCGCGTTCGGATATAGTACCGAGAATGGTATTTAAATATCCTAATGGCAATGCCAATGTCAGATCTTCATCCGGCCCTTTAACCACCGCGTGTTGTTTACGTTCGGGAATACATTTGCTGCATTCAAACTCATGGTAAGGCATAGGTTATCCCCCCATTCTGGGGCATATGGATAATGAAAAATAAAGCAGCATCAAGAACTCTAACGTGGTGATTAATCCATCAATCCGTATTTCACGACCATTTTTTCCAGTTGCTCCATTGAGAGCGGCGGGGGGATGACCAAGTCTTCATTTTCGATAATCTTGCGGCCGAGCTCGCGGTATTCCTGTGTTTGGTTGGTGTCCGGGGCGAACTCCGTCACGGTTTTCTTGTTGAATTCCGCTTTCTGAACAATGTTATCGCGCAGGACGAAGTGGAGCATTTGGGTACCAATGGCGGTGGTGAACTCTTTTTCTCCGCGCCCTGATCGCGCAGCACGTCCATTAATGTTTCCTATGGTTTTCCGCTGAGAATAAGCCGTGTGGAGTCAGCTTTCGGAGCGCAACCATGAATGAACACTTTTTTGCTATGGAAATACGTCAGCGCGGCGGCGGTATTTTGTGTGGTGGTCGATTTTTCGATATCTCCTTTGCCATAAATAGCCAGTTTACGAGTCATGCTATTTCCTCCTAGCAATAAAATAATCAAGTAGTCAGATGCAGTAACGTTGGTGTAGGAAATAGATTGCAAGGGCAGGGCCAGTGATATTTTTTAATGGCTTCCATAATTAAATCATAGGGTGTAAGTCTATTATCGTTTGAATTTCATCAGGTTATTTTTGCCGTGGTTCAGGAATAACGTCGTTGAATGTGAAATGGTTCGGATAGCGGGCAGTGCCAGGTGTTCATCGTGGAACTTTCTGGTTCTAAAGCGTTCCTGAGAGTCAAAAACGTGAAGCACTTCACGTTTGTGCTTGTACGGAAACTGACTGGTTCGTGAGTTGTTCCCGCAGCATCAGGGAATGCGGCATGGGATAAGAAAAAGCAGATAGCCGCTACAGGCGCAGCGGCTATCTGCTGGTGGGAACTGCGTTAAGCAAGAAATTACGCAGTGGTGTTGACGTTGCGCCCTATGGCCGGATTGGCCGGTAGCTGTGGTATGGACTGAATCAGACTGGATGCTGTGGCTTCTTGAGTATCCAAGGCTTTTTTCAGTACAGCCGTACCGACCTGGCTGCTGAGCTGCATACTACTCAGGCTGGAGGAAAGTGATTCAAGTTGTGAAACATCCATCTTGGCCATCCTATGTATCTGCCAGGGTTATATCGACGAGGAGCGGGGTGTTTTCCGCTCCGTCGATACCAGACGGTTCCCGCAGTGTAGTGCAGAACGCCGTCTGTATTATGTCGACAAGAAATGATTGTCGACATGATTCGGTATCGGTTTCGTCATTTCAAACTTTAGACCAGCTCGGTACCCTGCTCAAATCAGGTCGACGCTCTTCCGCGATGCCCGGTGGGAAGCGCTGCGTCCGGCAGCGATGACATCAGCGGCCAGAACTCGCTGTAGGATGATCGCACCTCTAGCGTCTCGGCCGAAAATCTTCGCTTGTAGAAACGCCGGTGTGCGATCCAGTCGCAGGATTGGAACGGTGGCGGGTATATTGAAGAATGCGGTGGTAGCGAGTGGCTGTAAATCGCATGGGAGGTGGGATGGAGCCGTTTCGTTAAACAAGGCTTATGAACTCTCTCAGCATACTTACTATCCCGTTGTGTGTGTTCTGCGAGGGCGTTACATAGGTCGTTGCCGTTTTGCATTCATTTTCATCGTCGAGCATTGGATAAAACCATTGCGCTGTCTTACCTCAATCAGAAGGAAATTGACGGCGATGACTCGTTTTTATTTTTATCGTTACTCTTTATTCTACGTAGTAATCGATTAACAAAGATAAGAAACAGTTAAGACGGAAATAAATTTAAAGTAAAAAGCACTAACAAGCGTGCTTGTCTTTTTTAAGTTACGACTGTCGCATTAAAAAAACGATTTTTATTTTATAAAAATTGTGTATGCGCGTGTGCAATATCTCGTATTGTTGCCGTTATTTGTGTATGCTGGCAGTAATTCCAACCATCAGGATGACTAACAATGACCGATGCTCTTAAAATATTAAATAACATTCGTACACTGCGCGCTCAGGCTCGTGAAATCGACCTGGAAACTCTTGAAGAAATGCTGGAAAAACTGACCACTATTGTTGAAGAACGTCGTGAAGAAGAAGCCAGCTCTCAGAAACACCACGCAGAACGTCAGGCCAAACTTGAAGCTATTCGTGCTCAATTGCTTGAAGATGGTATTGACCCGGCTGAATTGCTGGAGGGTGTAAAAGCCGCCTCGGCAAAACCCAAACGCACTCCTCGTCCGGCTAAATATAAATACACTGATGAAAATGGCATCGAACAGTCATGGACAGGACAGGGCCGTACTCCTAAAGCAATCAAGGAAGCGCTTGATAACGGTAAGACCCTGGATGATTTTTTGATTTAATAAAAATGATGAATACCGTTGGAGCAAGACACCAACGGTATTCATCTCCTGAAAATAGAAAGATTCAGGATGACTATCTCCCCACAATAGACGGTGAGTAATTAAAGCACTCTCTATTCTTCTCTGTTGTATTCTCTTCACGCTTTGCTCCATCGGTAGTGACTCCGGCGCTGGGCCGTCCGGCTATGGGTATAGACCCGCCATACGCCAGGTTGCAGGTGCGTTGGCTTTATTCCTCAGCCCATCCCTGGAGCTTGTTTCTTTGAGACCGCAATACGCCACGTTTAAAGCTGTTCTCGACAGATTCGTCGCTCACCCAAATCACTGACCGTACAGTCCATCGGGATTTACTTACTTGCTGTTCTCCTGAGGTTCGAATTATTTAGGGTATAAATGCGTGATGCATGTTGTCTGCCAATAATCGTATCTGGATGCGGATGAGTGTGGGCTATGGTATTAACCGCATGTATTTGTCCACATTCAGTTGCTGTGGAACAGACAGATTGAATATCCGTTCTGTCTTATCAAGGCACATTGAGTATGAATAGAGAGTTCGCATCATCGCTGTAATAGTTTTATCCCTGTGGCTTTATACCCGATAACCCAATCACCCTTTCATGTTTTTACCGTGGTGCCACTCGGAAGCATAGAGTGGCGCTTCACTGTTATATTCAGCCAACCACTGTGGTGATGCCCGCGATATAATCCGTTATGGAATGGCGTGTGTAACTAAAACGTATATTGAATAAGGAGGGGGTCAGCGATGTTGATGACGATAGCTTTTCCACTAATATAGTCCCCCGGGTTTTTGTGATAATGATGTTCTCTAATGTTGCATATTCATTGTCTATCCCTGTCATTCTGCAAGTTGCAGGTGCGTTGGCTGTGTTTGTTCACACGAGTCACTTATCGTGGCCGGCTTATCGGAATTCGCTGACTGGCTGCCTTCTGTAATTTGATGCATGGCCAGGGATATCCATTGTTATTATACCGGCCCGATTAAAACAGCAGTGTGCCGTCATCGCTATCGAATAAGGGTAATGAACGGTTTGGCAATCGGGTGGTGCGTTTTTTATTCCCGTATAAAATTCCGGTGCTATAATGTGGCCCGAAAATACCTTTCAACTCATACCGAGGCTTGCATGCTGGAGAATGTGATCATCTGATAATCAGCTTCCCGACCATCACCGGCCGGACTGATTATCGCTGCGCTTAAACCTTACGCGAACACCTACAGGTGTTGGCTTGTTTTTGCTCATGATGATTAACAGGTTTTCCAGAATGAATTTATCCCGTCAGGAACAACGTACCTTACACGTTCTCGCTAAAGGTGGCCGTATCGTACACACACGCGATGCATCTGGCCGCGTCACCTCTGTTGAGTGCTATAGCCGCGAAGGGCTATTGCTCAGCGACTGTACGCTCGCCGTCTTCAAAAAACTCAAAACTAAAAAGCTGATTAAGTCCGTCAATGGACAACCCTATCGCATTAATATCACTGGGCTGAACCATGTTCGCGCTCAATCGGATAACCGTTAAGGAGCAGGCAATGAATATGTCTGGCAGCACACCATTTACCGACAATTATGACAAAGCTATCCTTCTGGACACCATGATGGGGCCAAATGCCATGCGTCTTACGGAGGAAATGGCAAATACACTCCCCATTGCTTCCGGGATGCGTATTCTGGATCTTGGATGCGGTAAGGGTATCTCGTCTATTCTGCTTGCGGAAAAATACGATGTAACCGTATTTGCCGCCGACTTGTGGATTTCTCCCACTGAGAATGCCGAGAGGTTCTTAGCCCTGGGGTTGGATGCTAAGATTTTCCCGTTGCGGGTCGATGCCACGAAAGAGATCCCGTACCCTCATGAATATTTTGACATGATCATCAGTGTGGATGCTTACCAATACTTTGGCAGCAACGACATCATGTTGTCGACACTTCTACCTTTTGTGAAGCAAGGCGGGCTGATCGCAGTGGCTGTCCCCGGATTTATAGGGGATTACTCAGCGGGCAATTTACCCGAGGTTGTTAAGCCATTCTGGTCGCCGGACTGGTATTTTTATTCCTGTGATTGGTGGCGAGCGCTATGGGAAAAAGAGCCGGGTATAACCCTCACGATGCTGCGGGAAATGGATTCATGTCAGCAGGCGTGGGATGACTTTATGGCGTGTTCTCTTGCTCAGGAAATGATGATCCCCATCATGGAAGCTGGCGCTGGCGATTACTTCAATATCATCCAGCTTGTTGGACAAAAAAATAAAGTTCGCTACGACTAAATGTAAACGGTATCAACCATTACGATGGTTGGTACCGTGTTATGGAGGAAAAGCCGCAATAAGACATGCACATAGCAATAGAATCTGGCGGCATGCAGGGCGCTGTTGGGTAACGTGTATGATTTAGCCTGGTTTATGAGATGGAAAGCGTTTGGGGGCTGGCGTCGTCATGCCAATGACTGGCGTCCCCGACAGGAATCGAACCTGTAACTAGCCCTTAGGAGGGGCTCGTTATATCCATTTAACTACGGGGACTTGCGGATGCGCATTATACCTGATTTACCCACGCTCATAAGTCCTTGATAGCGCGATTGCTCATTCTGGCACCACTTTCCCGCAAGTTTTTATCGGCGATTCGCCAGAAGGGCGCCGCCGAGGCGTTGTCGATAGGGAAGAGCGTTGACCGGTTAGCATTTGGACATTAATAACGCGATCAAGAACATATCATTGCCGTTTTTTTCAGGCATGCCATTGCCGGTTAAGGAAAAATTGGCGGCAGTCGATTAGAATAAAGTGTAATTTTGCGGCGTAGTCGTCGGTGTGTTCGATGCCTACGGCACGCATAAGATTTCTGCAGGGAGAAACAGTTATGAATTTCCGTCTGGGTAGCATGGTGTTGGCGGGTGTGTTGTTGACAGGATGCGCCAGTTCAAAAAATACGGCTCCAGCGCAGCGAACCGATCCGCTGGAAGGGTTCAACCGTACCATGTTCAGCTTTAATTATAATGTATTGGACCCGTATCTGGTTCGCCCTGCTGCTGTGGCCTGGCGTGATTATGTGCCAAGGCCGGCGCGTAATGGGTTAAGCAACTTCTTTAGCAACCTGGCGGAACCGGCGACGATGGTGAACTATTTTGTTGAGGGAAACCCCTACAAAGCCATGGTGCATCTGAACCGTTTTTTCCTGAACACAGTGTTGGGGATGGGGGGGTTGATAGATGTTGCAACTATGGCTAACCCCAAACTGGCAAAGGATGAACCTCACCGATTTGGCAGTACGCTGGGGCACTATGGGGTTGGGTATGGCCCATATGTGGTATTGCCGGCTTACGGTAACTTTACATTGCGGGAAGACGGCGGCGGTGTGGTTGATACACTCTATCCACCGTTGAGCTATTTGACTTTCTGGATGTCTGCCGGCAAATGGATGGTCGAGGGATTGGAAACTCGGGCTCAATTGCTGGATTCCGATCGTCTGCTGCGTGACTCGACTGATCCTTATTCTGTTGTCAGAGATGCTTATTTCCAGCGGCATGATTTCCTTGCTAATGGCGGTAAAGTTGTACCTACGGTTAACCCTAATGCGAAAGCCATTGAGGGAAGTTTGGATGAAATCGACTCAGCAAAATAACCGAAAAATACTGCTCTGATTTCATACCAAAGGCGCCTTGTGGCGCCTTTGGTTTTTATTGCCGACAATGTATTTTCCAGCAGTCTGTGCGGTGTTTATGACAAGTTACAATTTGGTTATCTTGTTTGTGTGATTACCTGAAATTTTTTTTGTGGTTGTCCTCACAATAGTGGTACTTTGTTTTCGATGCTGATGATTCAGCAGCTCGAGATGGGCAGCCAGACTCGCTTTTCGCTACATATTCAGTGTTAATACCGGGTATTAACCCATTTTGCCAAATATGCAGGGGCACTTAGTGTCCCTTCATTGCGTCTGCTCGCCATCTCGCCAGGTAGTTAACAACCTGATAACATCAGTGTTCACCTGCAGGGATAATCATTGACATAAGTGGGAAGTAAAAGCATGAAGAATCTATTGGTCACCACGGCGGCGCAGTCAGTATCAGTGAGCGAGGATGTCACGAAGGATGTCGTGCTGATTGGCGGTGGTGTCATGAGTGCTACGCTGGGGACATATTTGCAGGCTTTGGAGCCTGGCTGGTCCATCAGTATGATCGAGCGTCTGGGTAGCGTGGCGGAAGAAAGCTCCAACGGCTGGAATAACGCGGGAACTGGGCATGCGGCATTTCTGGAACTGAATTACACTCCGGAAAAGGCTGACGGTTCGATTGATATCAGCAAAGCAGTGAATATCAGCGAAGCGTTTGAAGTTTCTCTGCAATTTTGGGCGTATCAGGTGGCGAATAACGTTATAGGCGATCCGTCCACCTTCATCCATAGCGTGCCGCACATGAGCTTTGTGTGGGGCGATGAAAACGTGAATTTCCTGCGTCGTCGCTATAAAGCATTGCAGCACAACACATTGTTTCAGGGGATGGAGTATTCCGAAAACCCTGAGCGCATCAAACAGTGCATTCCATTGGTGATGGAAGGGCGCGATACCCGGCAGAAGGTCGCCATGACCCGCATGCCCATCGGCACCGATGTTGATTTTGGTGAAGTTACCCGTCAACTGGTCGTCGGAATGCAGAAAAACCCTCATTTCACGCTGTGGCCGGAACATGATGTTCGCGATATCCGTCGCAATCAGGACGGCACCTGGAGCGTGGTGACTGCCGATCTGAGCGACGGCGGTAAAGAGCGTATCGTTCGGGCGCGGTTCGTATTCATCGGGGCTGGCGGGGCTGCATTACCCTTGCTGCAGAAGTCCGGTATTCCTGAGGCCAGCCAGTATGGCGGTTTCCCGGTTGGCGGTGAGTTTCTGGTGACTGATAACCCTGACGTGGTGAAACGCCATCAGGCTAAGGTGTATGGCAAGGCGTCGGTTGGCGCTCCGCCCATGTCGGTGCCGCATCTGGATTCACGCATGCTGGGCGGCAAGCCAGCCTTATTGTTCGGTCCGTTCGCTTCTTTCTCCAGTAAATTTTTGAAGAACGGATCATTGTGGGATCTGTTTTCTTCGGTGAACACCGCAAATGTTTTACCCATGATGCGGGTGGGGCTGGATAATTTCGATCTGGTGAAATATCTCGTTAGCCAGGTGATGATGAGCGAAAACGATCGCTTTGCCGAACTGAAAAATTATTTTCCGGATGCCAAAAAAGAAGACTGGCGGCTGGCGACGGCGGGGCAGCGCGTGCAGGTGATCAAAAAAGACAAACAGAAGGGTGGCGTGCTGAAGATGGGCACTGAAGTCGTCGCTTCGCAGGACGGTACGATTGCTGCGCTGCTGGGGGCTTCTCCTGGCGCCTCAACCGCGGCAACCATCATGATTGAACTGATGCAGGTTGCCTTCAAGGATAAGATGGCTTCAGTGGAATGGCAGACGCGCCTGAAAGAAATCATTCCTTCTTGGGGACAGAAGCTGAACGGCAATGTTGAGCTGACTAATGAGATTCGCCGTTATACCAGCAGTACGTTGAAGCTGCGATATATGGAAGTGAAAGCGGAGTCGGAATTAAGATCCCAGCTTGACGGTGCTCCAGAACATGAGATTCAGGTGGATCAGATTGTTCCAGTGATGTAACGCCTGTTCGGCGGTTCTGGGCGTGTCAGTGATGCCAGAAATAACAGGGCGTGAGGAAGACGACTTCCTCACGCCCTGTCTGTTTATGCCGCAGGATGCCTGGCTCCGTCGAAAACCGGGGCATCATCAGAATGCGTAGTTGAAGTTCACGCCATATAGCCAGGCACGCCCTTTAGAGGTAAAGGTATACGACGGCAACGACGAACTGATGCCGGCTTCATTGATGGTGACTTTCTGACCGCGCATATAGGAAACGCCAACATCGACAGACATATCTTTGTTAAACGCATAGGTAGTGCCTGCACTCAACCAGAGACGGTCTTGATCCGGTATGGAAATAGTGCGTTTGTCGGAAGGTACCGGGCTGTCGTCAAAGGCAATACCGGTGCGGAACGTCCAGTTCTCATTGTAAAAATAGGTGGTGCCCAGCGCGATACGATATGCGTCGTGGAAACCTTCTTCTTTACGGAATAATTGTTGACCGTTGTTGCCGGTTGCTCTCAACTCCTGGAATTCACTCCAACTGGTATATGCCAGGCTGTAATGAACCGCCCATTTCGGTGCGACGCGATGCCAGGCCGACGCTTCCCACATTTCCGGCAGGTTGAGCGTCAGATTACCAGGAATGGTGACGCCGGAGGTCCCGCCTGCACGAGCGGAAAGATCGCTGCTGAATTTACCATGGAAATCGATATCGACTTGGGAACGATATGTCAGGCCGAAGCGGTTGTTTTTATCCAGCTCATACAGGATGCCGGCATTCCAACCATAACCCCATTCGTTGCCTTCCAGACGAGAGATTTCTGATGAAGAACTCACGCCCAGCAACGGACCGATTTCACCTGCGTTACGAATGATCTTGGCATCGGCGTAGACGGCATTGACGCCCAGCCCGAAGCTGAAGTGCTGATTCAGACGATAGGCGGCGCTCAGGTTCAGGTTAGTGGTCTTGAGATCGGTTTTGCCGCCGATAGAACCTGCGGTGTAGTTATCGCTGAACTCGGTGGCCAGGCCGAAATTGGTAACAGCGGAAGCCCCTACTGCCCACTTATCATTGAGCGGCATGATGAAATGCAGATTGGGCACCCAGGCATGGGGCGCGATGTTGTTGGCGCTGGCGTCGCGTCCACTGGAACTGGAGCCGTGCAGATTGATATCCGGTTTGATATAGGTGGCGCCGCCGGAGAAGGCGGGACGATCGAACATCGTCATGGTCGCCGGGTTGCGGCTGCCGGATGTCGCGTTGTCCGCAACGGCGCCTTCGCCGGAGAATGCGCGCCCCAAACCGGAGGAGGAATATTCGTTCAGCTGGAAACCTGCAGCGAAGGCGTTAGTGGCCATCAGTGCCAGTGCAACAGAAAGAGATGTTTTTTTAAGCATGATTTTCTGGCCCATGACCAAAACCTCGCTGAATGTTTATTATTGGATGTTGTTACGCCTGTCATCAGGGGAGGCGCATTGTAGGGGGCGCAGCAGGGCCGACAAATCAGACCAGTGCGCCAGTAGCAGTGGCAGACATCATGCGTGTTATCATTTTGAAAATAAGATGTTTGATATCGAGAGTTTTTGCCTGCATTTGCTTAACAAATAATTGGCATTTATTGACATTAAAGCAACACTTCGGGCGGGGGAACTTCGGTAAACGGTGATTTTGTTCACGCAATCGGGCCGAGAGCAGTAAGCGCTAGTGATATAGCGCGGGCCGGGGGTAATATGGCGGGGAGATTATTGTTTTATGATCCGGATCTCAACCAGACCGGTTCATGTCGCCGAGAGGAGTTTTGCCATGACAAACGCGATGAATAAATGCAGCGCTGAAGAAACGGCCGCCTGTTGTTGTGTGGATGTCGGTACTGTGATGGATAATACGGATTGCACCGCATCTTACCGCCGTGTCTTTACTGATCGCGCCGAAGCCGAATCGGTACTGCAACAACTGACGGAAAAAGCGCGTTCCGTTGAGTCGGAACCCTGTGTGATCGACAGCCGTTTTGCTGAAACCGCCGGCGGCGTGCAGTTGGATATCGACTTTACGTTCAGTTGCCAGGCTGAAACGTTGATTTTCCAACTGGGTTTGCGTTAATCGCCGTACATCTATTTTCTGGCGCAGCCATTGTGCTGCCGTCCACGATGGCCGACAGAGATGTCGGCCATTTTGTTTTCTCCGTTCTGCTCGTGACCGCCGCAAAAGCGTGGTGTAGCTCGCTGTTTATTATCAGTTTGTTTGCGCGTTGTAATCCCAGCGTTAACAATGAATTCTATCCAGGCCGTATTACGCGATAATCGCCATACGTATATTGTCAAGACAGTGCCTGAATATCGCATTGAGAACAGGAGTGGATATGCAACAACGGGTACCGTTGGTCACTCGACAAGGCGATCGCATTGCGATTGTCAGTGGATTGCGAACCCCCTTTGCCCGTCAGGCAACGGCTTATCATGGTATCCCCGCGCTGGATCTTGGCCGGATGGTGGTTGCTGAGCTGCTTGTGCGCAGTGGTATAGCGCCAGAGCACGTCGAGTTGTTGGTCTTTGGGCAGGTGATTCAGATGCCTGAAGCACCCAATATTGCGCGTGAAATTGTGCTCGGTACGGGAATGAGTGTGCGGACGGATGCTTATAGCGTGTCGAGAGCTTGTGCGACCAGTTTTCAGGCGGTAGCCAATGTGGCTGAAAGCATTCTGGCTGGCGTCGTCGACGTTGGTATTGCCGGCGGCGCGGATTCGTCTTCCGTGTTGCCGATCGGCGTTAGCAAAGCGCTGGCGCGAACCTTGCTGGATGTGAGCCGGGCCAAAACGCTATGGCGGCGGTTGGCGTTGCTGGCGCGGTTGCGGCCAGGAGATTTGTTGCCGGTAGCGCCGGCCATTGCAGAATACTCCACCGGGTTACGGATGGGGGATAGCGCCGAACAAATGGCGAAAAGCCACCGTATCAGCCGTGAAGCGCAGGATGCCTTTGCCCATCGCTCGCATACGCTGGCCGCTCAAGCCTGGAAGCGAGGAACATTACGTGATGAGGTGATGACCGCATATATTCCGCCATTCAACCAGCTACTGGAACAAGACAACACGGTACGTTACGACAGCTCGCCCGCTCAGTATGCCCGGCTGCGGCCTTCGTTTGATCGTCGCTATGGCAGCGTCACGGCCGGTAACAGTTCACCGCTGACCGATGGAGCGGCCGCGCTATTGATGATGAGCGAATCTCGGGTCAGAGCGCTGGGACTGACCCCGTTGGGTTATCTGCGCAGCTATGCGTTCACCGCCATCCCCGTTCATGAGGATATGCTGGCGGGGCCGGCCTATGCCACGCCATTGGCGCTGACGCGCGCGGGGATTACGCTCTCCGATCTGACGTTGATCGATATGCATGAGGCGTTTGCCGCCCAAACATTGGCCAATCTCCAGCTCTTCGCCAGTAGCGAATTCGCTCGCGACCGGTTGGGGCTCAGCGCGCCGCTGGGGGAGGTGGATATGGAACGCTTTAATGTGCAGGGCGGCTCTCTTGCCTATGGGCATCCGTTCGCTGCCACCGGGGCACGAATGATTACGCAGACGCTGCGTGAACTGCGTCGCCGCGGTGGAGGGCTAGGGCTAGTGACCGCCTGTGCCGCTGGCGGGCTGGGTGCTGCCATGGTTTTGGAGGTAACGGAATGAGCGAAGAGCAAAGAGCGGAGGATAGTCAGCCAATGACCACTGCATTCACCCTGAGCTGGCTACCGGATGATATCGCTGTGGTGCATATCGATGTTATTGGCGAAAGGGTCAACACCCTGAAATCGGCGTTTGCTGAACACGTCGAGACGATTCTGGCGCAAGCGGCGGCAAAAGGCATGCCACGCGGGATGATCATCATGTCCGGAAAACCCGACAGTTTTATCGCCGGTGCTGATATCGGCATGCTGGATGCCTGCCCTGATGCCGGTGCAGCGCAGGCATTGTCCCGACAAGGGCAGGACACGTTTTCCCGTCTGAGCCGCTTATCGTTTCCGGTGGTGGCGGCTATCCATGGCGCTTGTCTGGGTGGTGGGTTGGAGTTGGCGCTGGCGTGTGATTATCGGATCTGTACGCCTGACGATGCGACTGTGCTGGGGTTGCCTGAAGTTCAGTTGGGGCTGTTGCCGGGCGCCGGCGGAACGCAACGGCTTCCGCGCCTGATTGGTGCGGATCGGGCGCTGGATCTGATGTTGACCGGGCGTCGTCTGCGCGCCGCACAGGCAAAAAAGTGGGGGCTGGTGGACGACGTTGTGCCGCGAACGATCCTTATTGAGGCCGCTATCGCACAAATTCGCTTAGGTAAACGTAAAGCGCGTGGTTGCGGGCAAAATGGGCGACAGCGTTTTTTGTCGCTACCGTTTGTGCGTCGCGTGTTGTTCGATCGAGTACGGAAACTGACACGGGCGAAAACCCAGGGGCACTATCCTGCGGCGGAGCAGGTGATTGATGTGGTGATCTGCGGGTTAACGCAGGGGGAAACGGCTGGCTACGCCGCAGAAGCGCGGGCGTTTGGTCAGCTGGTGATGTCGCCGGTTTCGAAAGCGTTGCGACGGTTGTTTTTTGCATCGTCGGCGTTGAAGAGCGAAGCGGAGGGCGGTAACGTCGGCCCATTGCGCCGGGTGGGCATTGTGGGGGGCGGCTTGATGGGGGGCGGAATTGCCGGTATCACTGTGCTGCAAGGGCATTTACCGGTACGTATCAAGGATATTGATCATCAAGGCGTCATCCATGCTTTGCGCCATAGCTGGCGACAGCTTGACGAGCTGGCGGCACGCCGGCGTATCACTCCTGCCGTGCAGCGTCAGCGTATGAGCCTGATATCCGGGGGTATCGATTATCAGGGGTTCGAACGGGCAGATGTCGTGGTTGAAGCGGTTTTCGAAGATCTGGCGTTGAAACGGCGAATTGTGGCCGATATTGAGGCGGTAACACCGGAACAGACTATCTTTGCTACCAACACGTCGTCGCTGCCTATCCATCAGATCGCCGACGGGGCTCGTCGTCCTGAGCGGATCGTCGGGCTGCACTATTTCAGTCCAGTAGAGAAAATGCCGCTGGTGGAAGTGATCCCTCATGCGGGGACTCACCCCGACGTAGTGGCAACGGTGGTGGAATTGGCGAAACGCCAAGGGAAAACCGCGATAGTGGTTGCCGATGGCGCCGGTTTTTATGTGAATCGTATTCTAACGCCGTACCTGAATGAAGCGGCTCGCTGCCTGCTGGAAGGCGAACCGGTGGATAGCATCGATCGGGCATTGGTGAAGTTTGGTTTTCCCGTCGGCCCATTCGCGTTGTTGGATGAAGTCGGGCTCGATGTGGCGATGAAGATTGCACCGGTGTTGTATCAGGCGTTGGGCGAGCGGTTTGGTGTATCGCCGGTGCTGGAGGCGATGCTGCGGAATAACCGGCTAGGCAGGAAGAATCATCGTGGTTTTTATCGTTACGCGCAGCGCGGTATCCGTTGGCGTCGTGCGGAAAAAAAGGTGGATGATCACGTTTATACGCTATTGGGTGTGACGCCTAAACCGCATTTGGCCCCGGAGCTTATCGCTCAGCGATGCGTGATGATGATGTTGAATGAAGCCGCATATTGCCTAGCGGAGTCCATAATCCGCAGTGAGCGGGATGGGGATATCGGCGCCGTGTTTGGTATTGGTTTTCCACCGTTCCTCGGGGGGCCTTTCCACTATATGCGGCAATTGGGTATGGATACTGTCGCCGCGTCTTTGCGTATTCTGCGTGAGCAGTACGGTGAGCGTTTTCGCCCTTGTGAGGCGCTGTTGCAAGAAAATGGTGAATAGCCTGAAGGGGATTTTTGACGGCTGGATCGAATCAGGTGCGGTAAATAATACCTTGTGATCGCCGGAATATTAGGCTAATCGATGTTTTTTCGAAAATTGCGCTATTGGAGATAAATAGAACGGGGAAATAGGGCGTGCGCGCGTTTTTTAATTCATTGCGGCATGTCTTGCTTTAAGGCCGTTTTTATTTTTTTAATCAAATGAGGGAAGGGCTTGTAACATCCTGTTTTTTATCGCCTGTCAATCATTTCCCTGAATGTTGGGCATAATTAATAAATATATATTAATGTGATGTTGCTACGGGGTTAATTCTTGTCAATTAATATAGCCCGTTATTATTTTTTCGCCAGTTTTAAAACGCGGACGTTATTAAAAAAATAAACAGTATTATTAAAAGAAACCGGTATCAGTTTATCTCGTATTGTATGGTTTTTTGAATTTTATGACTGTTTTTCTTTATATTGTTAACTTTATGTTTCGAACTGTGTGTTTTTAAAATGCGAGAACAGCACATTATTGTCAGGTATGGATTATTTCTCCTTATGCTTAACAAGGGTAATATGCTGAAAAGATTTGGGTTTACCCTTCAGCGAAAAGACAGTGATGCAGTTGCTTGCACTGACAGGCGGTGGGAGCGGTTGCGCCGCCCTGGCAATTCGGGTAAAAAATGCGGCCTTGTGCTGGTTAAAACACCAACAAAAGTCAGACGCATTTTTGAACTGTAGCGGTAAAATGTGTGCGGGCGTAAAGGATAACGAGGTTCCGACGATAATCCCTACGCGGATATGAGTAGGGAGCTGCCTGATGAGAGTGCAATGACGCAACTGCCGGGCGGATTCTGGATATATCCATAAGGTTTTTATAACCTTTTCAATTAAATAGCGGTGTAATATGCAAGTATTGATCATGCGTCACGGTGATGCTGTACCGGACGCTGCCAGCGATGCGCTTCGTCCTTTGAGTCTGCGTGGTTGTGATGAGTCGCGTCAGATGGCTGCTTGGTTGAACGATCAGGCGATTGATGTCGATCGGGTTCTGGTTAGCCCTTATGTTCGGGCTCTGCAAACGTTGCAGGTGGTGGCTGAAAGTTTGCCGTTGCCGCCGGAAAACGAATCGTTGCCAGAATTGACGCCGGGCGGTAATGCGGAGCTGGTCGGCGATTACCTGCTGGCGTTGGCGAAAGAAGGCGCTGGAACCGTACTTATCATCTCTCATCTGCCGCTGGTAGGGTATCTGGTGGCGGCGCTATGTCCGGGGGAGAACGCCCCCATGTTTGCGACTTCCGCCATTGCCTGTATTCAACTGGACGACGCCACGAGTGAGGGTGTTTGCCAGTGGCATGTCAGCCCTTCGCATCTGGTGGCCAAAACCCGTTCCTGAGCGTCGTCGTTGAGTGACGCAGGCCGTCGGCGTATCCGCCGGGGCCTTAAATGTGTTCGGGAATGTCCTGCACCACCAGAATCAGCAATGCTGCATCGCCGCCGAATTCTTTCGGCGCTTGGTGAAACGCCAGCACGTCGGGGTGCTGCGCCAGCCAGAGCGGGGTCTGCTTTTTCAGAATGTGCTTACCGTGGCCGTGCATGACGCAGGCGCAATAGACGTGCTCGCGACGGCAGGCCGCCAGTAAGGCGCCCAATTCCTGCTTGGCCTCCTGTTGCGTCAACCCGTGCAGATCTAAAAACAGTTCCGGCGAATAATCGCCCCGACGCAATTTTTTCAATTCATAGTGGCTGGCGCCCGGACGGACATAGCGCATCGGCCCTTCATGTTCCAGCTGTGGCTGAAATTCATCAGAAAAATAGAAACTGGCATCCACCTGTTCCTGAATGGCGCGGCGCGGCGGCAATACGCCGGTTTTGGGGCGGGCTGGCTGGTGGCGGTAGGTATCCTGACGCAGGCGGGACGCCCCCGCGACGGAGGTGCGAAACAGCGTCTGATCCTCCTCATTAAGCATGAATTTCTTTTTCATCGGTGCCTTACTCTGTCATCACTGTCTTGTCAGTTTACCTGTTCTTATGTCTCTCACTAAACAAAACCGTGTCTGGGTGATCGTCTGCCAGCCCGTAGTGATAGGTGCTGATTTGTTGTCGGCTTCATGGCACACTACGAGGCTTATCATGATGGCATCCTGCGCCAGCGCTGCGAAATATTGATGATTGCGGCCGAAAAACAGCGAGATTGACAGCAGTCTGTGGAGAATAAGTTTGGACAAGATTTTCGTCGATGAGGCGGTTAACGACCTGCATACCCTTCAGGATATGCTGCGTTGGGCGGTGAGTCGTTTCAATGCAGCTGGCCTGTATTACGGCCATGGTACGGATAATCCGTGGGATGAGGCGCTGCAACTGGTGTTGCCGACGCTGTTTTTGCCACTCGATATTCCGGAGCAGATGTACCGTTCCCGTCTGACGCTCAGTGAACGTCAGCGCATTGTTGAGCGGATTGTCCGTCGGGTGAACGAGCGAATTCCGGTTGCCTACCTCACCAACAAAGCCTGGTTCTGTGGGTTGGAGTTTTATGTGGACGAACGGGTATTGGTGCCGCGTTCGCCGATTGGCGAGTTGATCGATAACCGTTTCGACTCGTTGTTGCCGCATCAACCCCAGCATATTCTGGATTTGTGCACCGGCAGCGGGTGTATTGCCATCGCGTGCGCCCATGCCTTCCCGGAAGCGGAAGTGGACGCGGTGGATATTTCCCCAGAGGCGCTGGCGGTGACGGAACAGAACATCCAGCAACATGGTGTGGAACATAGCGTTACGCCAATCTGTTCCGATTTATTCCGCTCGCTTCCTGCCATCAAATACGATCTGATTGTGACCAACCCGCCGTATGTCGATGAAGAGGACATGTTCGATCTACCGCAGGAGTATCGCCATGAACCTGAACTGGGTTTGGCGGCCGGTGATGACGGGTTGGATCTGGTACGCCGCATTCTAGCCTGCGCGCCGGATTACCTGGGCGATGATGGTGTACTGATTTGTGAAGTAGGCAACAGCATGGTTCACATGATGGATCAATATCCGGACATTCCTTTCACCTGGCTTGAGTTTGATAACGGCGGCGACGGCGTCTTTATGTTGACGCGCGAGCAACTTATTGATTGTAAATCTCATTTCAGCCGTTGCCGGGATTAACTCAACGATGCAGGCATAACGACGCCTGCATCTTTTTTATCTTGTTCTAATGCTAAGGAGCCGTGATGGCAGGAAACAGTATTGGTCAGTTTTTCCGCGTCACCACTTTTGGTGAGTCCCATGGCATCGCCCTTGGCTGCGTGGTGGACGGCGTACCGCCGGGGATCGCGCTGACCGAGGCCGACTTGCAGCACGATCTGGATCGTCGCCGTCCGGGAACATCCCGTTACACCACCCAACGCCGTGAACCGGATCAGGTGAAAATCCTGTCCGGCGTGTTTGAAGGTGTAACCACGGGCACCAGCATCGGTTTATTGATTGAAAATACCGATCAGCGCTCGCAGGATTACAGCGCCATCAAGGATCTGTTCCGTCCAGGGCATGCGGATTACACCTACGAACAGAAATACGGTATCCGTGATTATCGGGGCGGGGGCCGTTCTTCCGCCCGTGAAACGGCGATGCGTGTGGCGGCCGGGGCGATCGCCAAAAAGTATCTGCAACAGCGCTTTGGGATCCATATCCGCGGCTATCTGGCCCAGATGGGCGACGTGGTCTGCGAATTGAAAGACTGGAATGCGGTAGAGCAAAATCCTTTTTTCAGCCCGGATCCGGACAAGCTGGACGCGCTGGATGAACTGATGCGTGCACTGAAGAAAGAGGGCGATTCCATCGGTGCGAAAGTGACTGTGGTGGCCGAATCGGTGCCGCCAGGGCTTGGCGAACCGGTGTTTGATCGTCTGGATGCCGATCTGGCGCATGCACTGATGAGTATCAATGCGGTGAAAGGCGTAGAAATTGGCGATGGGTTCGCCGTGGTGGGTAAGCGCGGTAGCGAGAACCGTGACGAAATCACGCCGGACGGTTTTGTAAGCAACCACGCGGGCGGCATTCTGGGCGGCATCAGCAGCGGCCAGACCATCACAGCGCATCTGGCGCTGAAACCGACCTCCAGCATTACCGTGCCGGGGCGTACCATTACCCGTGACGGACAGCCGACGGAAATGATCACCCGTGGTCGCCACGATCCCTGTGTCGGGATCCGGGCGGTGCCGATTGCCGAAGCCATGATGGCGATTGTGCTGATGGATCACGTACTGCGTCAGAGAGCGCAGTGTGGCGAAGTGGATTGCAAGGTGCCGCGCTGGTAATAACACGATGAATATGCGTTGGATTGGGATGGCGGCGCTGCTGTTGAGCAGTGTCGCGTTGGCGAAAACCCCCTGGCAGACGATAACCCAGCCGGTGGCGGGATCGCCGCAGTCCATTGGCGCATTTGCCAATGGCTGCATTGTCGGTGCGCGGCCGCTGCCGTTGCAGGCCGGCGATTATCAGGTTATGCGCGTCGATCAGCGCCGTTATTTTGGGCATCCGGATCTGCTGGCATTTATTAATCGGCTCAGTAGTCAGGTGCATCGCGCTACCGGCGGGACGGTACTGATCGGGGATATGGGTATGCCCGCCGGTGGTCGTTTCAGCAGCGGTCATGCCAGCCATCAATCGGGATTGGACGTGGATATCTGGCTGCAACTGCCGCGCCAACGTTGGAGCCAGCAGCAATTGCTACAGCCGCAACCGCTCGACCTGGTCATGGCCGATGGCCGTCGCGTCAATCCGACGTTGTGGAGCCCGGATGTGATGGCATTGGTGAAAACCGCGGCGCAGGATCGCGATGTGACCCGCATTTTCGTTAACCCGGCCATCAAAAAACAGCTGTGTCTGGATGCAGGCGCTGATCGTAACTGGCTACATAAGGTGCGTCCATGGTTCGCCCATCGCGCGCATATGCATGTGCGGCTGCGTTGCCCGGCGGACAGCCTGGAATGCCAGGAACAAGATACGCCGCCGGCGGGCGACGGCTGCGGTGCCGAGCTGGAAAGCTGGTTCAAGCCGCACCAGCCGGGCGCTGAAGCGCCGGGAAAAACCACGCCGCCTCCGTTACCCCCTTCCTGTCAGGCGCTGCTCGACAGGCATTTTGCTCCGGAATAAGTTATGGAATGGTTTATTGTCGGGCCGGATATTTTGGCTCTGTTGTTTTTAGCGAGTGTCATCGCCGGGTTTGTCGATTCGATAGCCGGTGGCGGTGGGTTGTTGTCGATCCCGGTATTGCTGGCTGCAGGGTTATCGCCGGCTCAGGTTCTGGCAACCAACAAATTACAGGCGGTGGGAGGGTCATTTTCCGCCAGCCTGTATTTCGTCCGTCGTAAAGCGGTGGACATGAAAATACTGACGCTGGCTGTGCCGCTTACCTTTTTAGGGGCGGTATTCGGTGCCTGGCTGATTCAACAGATTCATGCTGATTTCCTGCGTAAGTTATTGCCGGTACTGGTGATCGGCATTGGGCTTTATTTTTTGTTGATGCCGAAAGTGGGGGATGAGGACCGCCATGCGCGTCTGTCGCTGTTGCCTTTTTCCTTGCTGGGCGGTGCTTGCGTCGGTTTTTATGATGGTTTCTTTGGGCCGGGCGCCGGGTCTTTTTATGCGCTGGCCTATGTCACCCTGCTGGGCTTCAATCTGGCGAAAGCGACGGCACACGCTAAGGTGCTCAATTTCACCTCGAATTTCGGTAGTTTGTTGTTTTTCATGCTGGGTGGACAGGTGGTATGGGGCGTGGGGCTGGTGATGCTGGTTGGGCAGATTATCGGTGCTCGGTTGGGGGCCCGAATGGTGCTCACCAAAGGCCAGACGCTGATTCGCCCGATGTTGGTGATCATGTCCGCGCTGATGAGCGTCAAACTGATCCACGATAATCACGGCGGCGATATCGCCCGTTGGGTCGGGTATCTGTTCTCATGACTACGCCGAATGCGATGCGCGGTACACACCATTATGAACAGCTGATTGCTATTTTTAATCAGTGCTTTAGCGACGACTACAATACCCGGCTGGTCAAAGGTGACGACGAACCGATCTATCTTCCCGCTGATGAGCAGTCACCCTATCACCGTATTCTGTTCGCCCATGGCTTCTACGCCAGCGCGATGCATGAGATTTCCCACTGGTGCATCGCGGGTGCGGAGCGGCGCAAACAGGTGGATTTCGGGTACTGGTATTGCCCAGACGGGCGCGATGCGGCGACGCAGAGCCAGTTCGAGTCGGTAGAGATCAAGCCGCAGGCGCTGGAGTGGATGTTTTGCGTGGCGGCAGGCTTTCCCTTCAATGTCAGCTGCGACAATCTCAACGGCGATACCACCCCAGATCGCATCGCATTCCAGCGGCGGGTACACGCGCAGGTGATGGTTTATCTAGCGCAGGGCGTTCCGACGCGCCCGGCGCGGTTTATTGAGGCGCTACGGGTGGGTTATCAGACGCCACCTTTGACGCCGGACAACTTTCCCTACCCGGCCGATCTCTGCTGAGGCGCCGGACGTTCGATATTGAGGATATGTGATGATCGCAGAATTTGAAGCGCGCATTCTGACGCTGATAGACAACATGGTGGATCACGCCAGCGATGATGAATTGTTTGCCAGCGGTTATCTGCGCGGCCATCTGACGTTGGCGGTGGCCGACGCCGAGGCTGTCGGTGAGCAAACGGCTCAGGCGCTGAATACTCGGGTACAGCGCAGCCTGGATAAAGCCATCCAGAACGGTGAATTGTCGCCGCCGGATCAGGTGCTGGTCGCCCAGATGTGGGAAACGCTGTACCAGCAGGTGCAATGCTAATCATCCGTTTGGGCGCTTTCTGGTTTTGGGGGAGTGTCCCGCCCCTGCGGCGGGCGCAAGCTAGCTGAAATGTTCCTCTTTAGACAGGGTGCGAATATTGTTCAGCAGGTTTTCGAACAGGCGTAATGCAATACTAATGCTGTTGATATTGTAATAAAGCGCGGCGTCATGCTGTTGCAGGTAGCGCTCAAATGCCGGTTTATCGAGTATTTTTCTGATGGCCTGTTGCCGTAAGCGTAAATGGCGACAATTGTTGAGATAAAGCTCGAATGAGCGGTAATCGCTGTTGAGCAGTTGTGCCAGCAAGGCGGTGATCTGCTCAAATTCGTCGATCAGTCGCGAATGGTTGTTCAGGTTCTCCCTCTTCTCGGCATCGTGGTTCATCGTGTTCTTTCCCTTTTGCTGCGACCGGCCATTCGCCCGGATAGCGACAGATCACACCAGAGCATGCTCTGGTGTGATGCATGGTCAGGCGATTAGAAACTTTCCCAACTTGTTTCATTATGAGTTACCGCACGATTTTTCGTCGGCGAGACAAGACGTGGCGCCGGCGCGGAGGAGGTTGCCGCTAACTCAGGCGTGGCATGATGGCCGACGCTAAACTGCCCAACCAACTGGTTTAATACCGTTGCCTGCTCTTGCAAGGATTGTGATGCGGCAGAGGCTTCTTCTACCAATGAGGCGTTCTGTTGAGTCACATCATCCATCTGATTAACCGCTTGATGAACCTGATTGATTCCCTTGCTTTGCTCTTCGGTCGCGGCGGAGATTTCACTCATCAGATCAGAGACTTGTTGAATCGCATCTTTCATGGCCGACATCTTTTTGCCGACATCGCCAGCCTGTTCGGCACCGGTCAGGATCAACGCATTAGAGGTATCGATCAAATCTTTGATTTCACGCGCGGCCGTGGAGGAGCGCTGCGCCAGGGTGCGAACTTCCCCGGCGACGACGGCGAACCCACGCCCTTGTTCCCCTGCTCGTGCGGCTTCTACGGCGGCGTTCAATGCCAGAATATTGGTTTGAAACGCGATGCCTTCAATCAGAGCGATAATGTCGGTGATTTTACTGCCGCTGGTACGGATCTTATCCATGGTATCCAGCATCGTCGTAACCGAGTCGGCGCTACTGACCGATATCTGGCTGGCATTTCCTGCCAATATACTGGCTTGCTGGGTGTTCTCCGCATTCTGGCGTACCGTTTCGCTGATTTCTGTCATGCTGGCGGCGGTTTCTTCCAGCGATGCGGCCTGTTGCTCAGTCCGGGAAGACAAGTCTTCATTACCGGCGGCGATTTGCGTTGCTGCGCTGCTAACCGATTGTGCAGAGGCGCTGACGGAGGCCAGGGTAGTGGCGACACGTTGCATCAGTGAATTAAACGCCTGGGCAGTGATACCGATCTCATCCTTGCGCTGGTCGTTCGCTTTGAGCGTCAGATCCAGGGTTGTACTGGCGCTCTCCATGACGTGGCTCATGTTGCTCAGACTTTTTCGAATGCCCAGGATCGTTCTTACCGCCAGGATGCTGGTCAGTAATATGGTTAATAGCGCACCGCTTAACAGGCTAATCCAGCTCTGGTTGTAGATCCGTGTATTGGTCTGGCTCAGGTCATCGCTGATTTTGACGTTCAAATCGAACTGCTTGCGATAAGTGATGAGCATGTTACGCACGGCTTCGCCCACACCGCCGACACCTTGCAGCATACCCAGCGAGAGTTCATCCTGATTGGCTTTAGCGGCAGCCAGAAAAGCGGGCAACGTCGACTGCAAGTTTTTGACATTGTCTATGGCCACTAAAGTCAGGTTCTTATCCTCCTCGCTGGAAATATTGTTCGTCATATAGTTGCTATTGAGCGATTTAATATCCTCAATAGTTTGGTTTATGCCTCGTTCAATGTCGGGCAATTTACTGTCGTCCGGCGTGGTTTGATAACGATAAAGAAAAAGCACCAGACTGTTGCTTTTATCTACGACGTTATTCAGATCCCTAATACTGGCTATAGCATTATCCTGCACATATTCGGCGCGAGACTGGAAGCCAGATAAGAGCGACAGTGTAATTATCACCAGCGCAATGAGCGCCAGAGATAACAGTGAAAACGTTAATAGCAGGCGTTGCGTAATATTCATAACCTCTCCGTTTTATGTCTGTGATAGTCAGGTTGCAGGCGTACCGACGGATCGCTTTGCCCTGCCATGGGCTGATTCTTTAGGGCCGCGATACGACACACTAGATGCGACTGCGCTGCGGCTGCTGGCTGGGCAGCGGCTCTGCCGGGTCGCATATTTGACTCAGTCCAGGAGGGGGCCGTGTCGTCGTGTCATAAAGCTCGTCACGCACCCTGATCTTGTGGTTCAGAGCGTTGCGGTGATGAAAACACCAGAGTTTGTCCTGCAATCCGAACTGTCGGGGTATAGACCATGGTGTAAAGCGCGTGCTGAATCGTGATGTGTCGCGCCGGGTAAGCCGCTAACTGTTCGTGATTCATTAGCCGTTATCGGCATGGGTATAGGTATCTTGATGATTTTGATCGAGAAAACCATTCAATCAATAATTTTTGATATCTTTTAGGTATTGATACTGTGTTATCGATCGTCAAAAACGTTCGTAAATCTGACATTACTCAGCAACAGAAACCGTTTTTTTTAGATAACAGGATGAAAAATCACATAAAACGTCAGTAATTATCCGAAATACGCATGCTGTGTATGAGGATAAGTTTTATCAGTGATTATTTATCGGCTGGGGGTTATAGGGTGGGGCTGGTAGCGTCATTGATCAGGCGCAGGCTGTCTGTCCCGCCAGGGTGATGACAGCCTGCTTACGTTGCTGGCGATGAATGTTATCTAACGTGCGGATTTTTGCCTTTCAGCAATTTTCGCACCCAAAAACGGTGCGGATGCAATGCCGCCAGCGTGTCTTTATCCAGCGGCAGCGGTTCGCCAACGATCTGCGACGCCAGCAATTCCGCCGCTAGCGGTGCGGAACACAACCCGCGGGAACCCAGTGCGCCGATCATGAACAACCCGTCATGCACCGGCGCCGGGGGAATGTCTGTGTCATCGGCCAATTGCTGCGCCAAATCCTGATAGTTGATCAGCGTGCGTTCATAATCCGGCACCGCGCCAACCAGCGGCAGGTGATCGCGGATGGCGCAACGCACACCGCTGCGCGCCTGAGCGTCGCTGATATCGACGCTCTGCGTCCACTGGCTATCGGGCAGGCAATCGATCAGCCGCTGCCGGTTTTGCCGCTGGTCGTCGTCCCGATAGTCGGTACGTGTATCGCCGCGATGGTAGCTGGCGCCGATGCAATGGCGCTGGTGCGCCGGGCTGACCGGGGTGAGATAGCCGTCGTAACACAGCACCTGACGCAGCGCACCCAGTTCTTCCCCGGTCGGAACGTGGCTGACCTGGCCGCTTACGGCATACACCGGCACGTTTTGGGTTTGCGGCCAGTCGGCAAGCTGGTGGCCGTTGGCCAGAATCACCACGGCGTGCTCCGGCTGACGCCCATCGTCAAGACCGAGGCGCCAGCCCTTATCGGTTTGCTCCAGCGAATTGACCGTGGTTGCCATTTCCGCCTGCAGCCCTTGTCGTTTCGCCAGCTCCAGCGCTGAGACAGTTAATTCGGCGGGGCACAGCCAGCCGCCCTGTGGGTAGGTCAGGCCCCGGGTGGTCAGCTGAACGCCGGTGCGCACCGTCATAGCGGTTGCATCGCCAGCCTGAACCAGTTCCTGGGGCCAGTCGCCCTGCACTATCTGGTCGATTTTACGCGCGCTTTTCTCGTCGTAGGCAAGCTGGCTGACGCCGCACCAGTCGTGTTCAAACGCTGCGCCGGTCGCCGCCAGCGCGTCATAGCAACGGCGGGCATGTCCGAACGCCAGTGCGAAAAAGCGGGACAGTGCGTCCTGCTTGTCGTTCAGCAAGGGATAGAGCGCGCCCTGACGATTGCCGGAAGCACCGGTTCCCACCTGGAGATCGGCGCAGTAAAGGGTGACGCGCGCTCCGCGCCGCAACAACGCCAGTGCGCTCAGTACGGACGCCACACCGCCGCCGATGATGGCGATATCGTCGGTGCGGGCGGCGGCAGGGCGGGTATACCACGGCGTGTCATCCGGCGTGGGGATCGCCGCCGGCAGCGTACCGCTCAGCATCTCTCGCTTCTGGCCGAATCCTTTGATTTTACTCACGTTGAAACCGGCCTGCTGCAATCCGCGCCGTACAAAACCCGCCGCAGTGAAGGTGGCGAACGTGCCCCCGGCCCGGCACAGACGGGCCATAGCGCTGAACAGATTGTCCGTCCACATGTCCGGATTTTTGGACGGCGCGAAACCATCCAAAAACCAGGCATCGATGCGGTTCGTCAGGCTGTCGCTCAGTTGCGGTAGCAGATCGTTCACATCGCCGAACCACAAATCCAGCGTGATGCGGCCTTGCGCCAGAATCAGCCGGTGGCAACCCGGTATGGCGCTCGGCCATTGCTGTTGTAATGCCTGTGCATAAGACGCCAGTTCCGGCCAGCGTTGATGGGCGGCGATCAGGTCGGCTTGGCGCAGCGGAAATTTTTCAAAGCTGATGAAATGCAGACGTTGCAACCCGGCGTTGGGCTGCTGTTGATGAAACTGCGCGAACGCCTGCCACAGTGTCAGAAAATTCAGCCCGGTGCCGAAGCCGGTTTCCGCCACGGTGAACAGCGCCTCGGTATGCCGGGCGAAGCGTAGCGGAAGGCCGTTACCCTGTAGAAAGACGTAGCGGGTCTCCGCCAGACCGTCCTGATTGGAAAAATAGACGTCATCAAACTGTTGCGATACAGGTGTACCCTGAGCATTCCAACTCAGGTCGGCGTGCCGAATGGGGGGAGTGGTCACGGCAAATACTCATTATTCAAGCGGTGGCGCGATTTTAACGGCCAGCATGATAAGTCGCAAATTTGGGAAAAGTTCGTCTGATCGGACTTGTTCAGCTTACATCTGTAAGCTAGAGTGCTGTGCTAAATCCGAACACTAAGTGGAAGAGGTATTGAATGAAACGTGCGGTGATTACTGGTCTGGGTATCCTGTCCAGCATTGGTAATAACAAAGAGGAAGTGCTGGCCTCCCTGCGTGAGGGCCGTTCAGGCATTACTTTCTCCGAGGAACTGAAAGAATCCGGCATGCGTAGCCACGTGTGGGGCAATGTCAAGCTGGATACGGCCGGGCTGATCGAGCGTAAAGTTGTACGTTTCATGAGCGACGCTTCCATTTACGCTTATCTGAGCATGCAAGAAGCCATCAAGGATTCTGGCCTGTCGGAAGAGCAATATCAGCACAATCCGCGTGTCGGTTTGATCGCCGGTTCCGGTGGTTCTGCTCGTTCTCAGGTGTTTGGCGCTGATGCTATGCGCAGCCCGCGTGGTCTGAAAGCCGTTGGCCCCTACGTCGTGACCAAAGCCATGGGCTCTGCGGTTTCCGCCTGTCTGGCCACGCCGTTCAAAATTCAGGGCGTGAATTACTCCATCAGCTCCGCGTGCTCCACTTCTGCACATTGTATTGGTAATGCGGTTGAGCAGATTCAGATGGGCAAGCAGGACATCGTTTTCGCCGGCGGCGGCGAAGAGCTGTGCTGGGAGCTGGCGTGCGAGTTCGACGCGATGGGTGCGCTGTCCACGAAATACAACGAAACGCCTGATCGCGCTTCCCGTACCTATGACGCTGATCGCGACGGTTTCGTGATCGCCGGCGGCGGCGGGATGGTGGTGGTGGAAGATCTGGAGCATGCGCTGGCGCGCGGCGCGCACATTTATGCCGAAGTGGTGGGCTACGGTGCGACGTCCGACGGCGCCGACATGGTGGCACCATCCGGCGAAGGCGCAGTACGTTGCATGAAGCAGGCGCTGCAGGGTGTGGATACGCCGATCGATTACATCAACACGCACGGCACCTCAACGCCGGTTGGCGATGTGAAGGAACTGTGGGCAATTCGCCAAGTGTTCGGCGACAAGATTCCGCCGATTTCTGCCACCAAGGCGATGACTGGCCACTCGCTGGGCGCTGCCGGGGTACAGGAAGCGATCTACAGTTTGTTGATGCTGGAACACGGTTTTATCGCACCGAGCATCAATATCGACACGCTGGATGAACAGGCTCAGAACATGAACATCGTCACTGAGACCACCGAGCGTAAGCTTACGACGGTAATGTCCAACGGCTTCGGTTTCGGCGGCACCAACGCGGTGCTGGTGATGCGCAAATATCAGCAGTAATTCCTTTATGCCAGCATACCGGGGCGCTACCCCGGTATGTTCCCTGGTCTCGTCAGTTCTGTTTATTGTTCCCGATGGCATTGATTCCCGGCCATCAGACCACCTTATAGCAGTATCCACAACAGCAACACCGCCACCAGTGTCAGGATCAACGCCAGCCCCAGCGGTCGGTTGAAGAGCGGTCGCCAATCCGGCGGCAGGGCGAGAATAAGCGGATTGATGATCGGCTGAACGGGGACGGCGCTGCTTTCCTGCAACTGTTGCAAACGACGTCGATACAGAAAGGTGACGACCTCGCTGGCCTGAGTGGGGGTCAGCGGCGTTTGCGGCGCGGCGTTGAAACTGGTGCGCACAAAGTCCTGCAACAGTGATTGTTCCTGATGATCGGCGGGCTGCTTCAATGTGGTTAGTAAGGACAGCAACGTGGAGGTGGTGTGTTGCTGCAACAGCGCGGTCTGGGTTTGCAGGTATTGGCTCAGCGTCTGAAAATGCTGGGCCGGGATGGGTTGGCCGACGTCCAGTTTTTGCATTTCCAGCATCGTGCGCCAGACCTGTGCCGACGTCTCGCCGCTCAGCGCCACCAGCCGGGCGACCAGCTGATTCAGGCTGTTGTGTTCCGCTGCGGACAGCGGCCGCCCCGTCAGCAGCGCGATACCGGGCGATGAACCCAGCAGATTGGCCGTGGTGGCGAGCTGATTGGGCGTCAATGATGATGTCGCGAGCGGGCCTGATGAGGTTGGCGGCGATGGCTGCCCGCCGGAGGGTGTCGGCATCCCCGGCTGTGGCAGTGCTGGGGGCTGGGGTGTCGCGACGGCTGTATTTGGGGACAACGTGCCGCTTTGCAACACATTGACCACCTGTTGTAACTGGGATGGCGTCAGCGAACCCAGCGTAGTATGCCCGAACTGCTGTCGGATAAAGTTACTGACCGCCTGACGGTTATTGCCCTGTTGCAGCAAGCTAGTCACTTGCTGCAACAATTGTCGGGTTTGCTGGGCGTCCTGTGCCGTCGCCAGCCGCGCCTGCAGAATCTGCGTGGCGGCGGTGAACTGGCTGGAGAGCAAATCGGCATTACCGCTCACTCCCAGGGAATAACGCAGCCCGGCCCAGACTTCGGCGGATTTCGCTCCGCTCTGGCCGGTTATCTGATTGACCAGTTTTTCCAGCACGGTGCGTTGCGCCGATGTTAGCGGTGTATCGCCGGTTGTCGAGGCGTCGCTGGTGGTCAACGCCGCGGTTTTCAGCGAGGCCATATCCGCTTTTAATGATGCGGCATCAACATTGTTGTTTCCTGACAATGAGGTATTGCCGGAATTGCTGACCGGTTGCATGGCTCACTCCTTACTGAACGCGGATGACGTGTCAGACGGTGACAGTCACGCCATCATAGCAATGGCGTTGTTTTACCGATAGTCGACACGACATGTCGTTTTGCGATGGCAAACGACGATGGCGAGGGACGGTCAGGCGAGTCTCTGGGAGGATACGCTTCGCCGTAGCGAAGCGCAGGAGGATCAGGCGCGGCGTCGGCGCCAGTATTTCATCAGCAGCGGCGCTGACAAGACCAGAACGGAGAGTATTAACAGGAACTTACTGATATTTCCTTCCCAGAGAATCGATAGATGGCCATTACTGATGGAGAGGGCGCGCCGCAGGTTCTGCTCCAGCATTTCACCGAGTACGAAGCCGAGAATCAGTGGCGACATGGGAAAATGCATTTTTCGCAGGATATAACCGAAAACGCCCAGCCCAACCATCAGCAGCAGATCAAAGGTGGTGCTGTGAACCGCATACACGCCGACAGCTGAGATAGCAGTGATAACCGGAACCAGTATCCACATGGGAATGGCGAGCATGCGGGTAAACACGCCGATCAGCGGTAAGTTAAGCAGTAACAGCATCAGGTTGCCGATGAGCAAGGCGGCAATTAACCCCCAGACGATATCCGGTTGTTCGGTAAACATGGCGGGGCCAGGGGTAATGTTGTAGAGCGTGAGCGCGCCAACCATAACCGCAGTTGTACCGGAACCGGGGATCCCGAGCGTTAACATCGGGATGAAAGAGCCGCAGGCTGAAGCATTATTGGCGGCTTCCGGCGCGGCGACGCCGCGAATTTCTCCTTTTCCAAACGCCTCGCTGTTGCCGCTGAGTTTTTTCTCCGTCATCCATGCCATTGCACTGGCGATAGTGGCGCCGGCGCCGGGAAGAATACCGACGAAAAAACCTAATAGCGACGAGCGCAGCGTAGTGCCGAGGCACTGCAACCCTTCCTGCGTATTAAACAACATGCGTCCTGTTTTTTTTATGACGTTTTGCCCGCTACTGGTGTTTTCCAGCATCAGCAAGATTTCGCTGACGGAGAACAACCCGATAACGACGACGACAAACTGGATACCATCGGAAAGGTGGATAATGTCGAATGTAAATCGATAGACGCCGGTGTTGGCATCGACGCCGACGGTTGCCATGGCGAGCCCGATCAGCGCGGCGAGGAAGGACTTCAGCGGATTTTGGCTCATCATGCTGCCAAGGCAGGCGATGGCGAAAACCATCAGTGCGAAATATTCCGCCGGGCCGAAGGCGAGAGACCAGTTAGCCAGCAGCGGTGCGAATAGAATAATGCCCAGAATCGCGATGCTGGAGCCGATGAACGAACTGACGGCGGAGATGGATAACGCCACGCCGGCTTTCCCCTGTTGCGCCATGGGGTAGCCATCGAGTGCGGTCATGATGGCGCCTGCATCGCCCGGAACGTTCAGCAAGATGGAGGAAATGCGGCCGCCGTATTCGCAACCGAGATAAACCGTTGCCAGTAGGATCAATGCGGAATCAGCCGGCAGTTTCAGCGCAAAGGCCAGCGGCATCAGGATGGCAACGCCGTTAATCGGGCCTAAACCGGGCAGGAGACCAACAACGGTACCAATAAAACAGCCGATTAAGGCGATGGTCAGATTTCCCGGCGTCATGGCGACGGAAAATCCTTGCATGAGAAAAGACCAGGTTTCCATATTTCTCTCCTGAGATTACCACCATGAACCGATAGGGAGCGTGACGTCCAATAGCCGATCGAAGGCATAGAACATCGTGACCCCCATGATCGCGCCGGACAGCGCCGCGGCCCACCAGACTGCGCCGAATAACATACCCATTCCGCATGCCAGCAGGGCTGTCGATAAAGGAAACCCTAAAGACTCAAACAACAACGCATACAGGCTGATCATCAGAATCATCAGTAGCAACCGTTTGGCGACGATAGCCTGCGGCCAGGTAATGACGTCCGGTTTACGCAGCAACATCAGCATGGCGCACCATGCCATCAGTGTCAGAATGGCCAGGGGAAATGGCCGGGGGCCGACAGGTTCATAGCTGTATTCGCTGCGGATCTCCCAGCCGATAAACAAGCCGAAGACGCACAGGATTAACCCGATACCGGCAAACAGGCGATCGCTCATGGGACGCTCCTTATTTCGCCAACCCGAATGCTTTAGCCTGTTCGCGATACTCGCTAACTTGCTTTTTCACGTAGGCATCAAGCTCCTTGCCGGTCATGTTAAATTCAAACAACCCGCGCATATCGCGCTGTTTCTTGAATTCATCCGTCGCCGCGAGTTTTTTGAAGGTTTCTTCCCACCAGGCATAACTTTCGTCGCTGACTTTCGGGCCCAGATAAAAGCCGCGAATGACTGGCCATGTCAGGTCGTATCCTTGTTCTTTGGCGGTGGGAACATCAGCGAGCACGCCCGGTAAACGGTGGTCGGCGAAGACGGCCAGTACCCTGATTTTGCCGCTTTGCAGGTGGGGCACCATCTCACTCATATCACCGGAAAGCACATGGACATGGCCGCCGAGCATGGCGGTCAGTGGTTCTCCGCCGCCTTCGAAAGCGACATAGCGCATTTTCTCGGGGGTAATGTTGGCGTGTCGGGCCAGCATGGCGGCCTTCATCCAATCCTGGCTGCCAACAGACGCGCCGGCCCCCACGACTACGCGATCCGGGTCTTGCTGCATGGCGGTGAGGAGATCGTTGAGGGTTTTATAGGGTGAATCGCTACGCACGGCGATCGCACCGTAATCAGTGCCGACAGCGGCCAGCCATTTCACATCTTCAACGTTATAGCGACCGAATTTCCCTTGCGCCAGATTGAGCAACGAGCCGCCGGAGAAGGCGACCACAGTGCCCGCTTCGCTGGGGCGCTGTGCAATGATGGCGTTATAAGCCACGGCGCCAACGCCGCCGGGCATATAGGTGACGCGCATCGGGCTGTCGATCGCGTGTGTTTCCTGTAGCGATATTTGTAACAGTTTGCAGGTTAAGTCGAAGCCGCCGCCAGGTTTGGCGGGGGCGATACACTCTGTACGCGACGGTGTTGATGCCTGGGTAACGGGAGCGCAGAAAAGCAATCCACAGAGGAGCAAAGGCAGTTTTTTATGCATAGGACTTTTCCCTTCTTATTGGGGGGGTAAGAGGCTGTTATTGTTTTTTGTTGCCGAATTGTTATTTGCGTAACCTTTCAGTTTCCTTTCGGTTGCGAAAAATGTACGAAGGATGTGATTCAGGTCGCTTAAAAAATGGCCTTACGCTGGAGAGAATGGGCTTGATTGGCCCTAACGATGGATAACGAGACAACGGCGATGCGACTATTACTGGTTGAAGATCATGATGAACTGGCCCATTGGCTGGAGAAAGCGCTTAGCGAGTCCGGCTTTGCTGTGGATCGTGCCGGCGATGGCATGACGGCGGAGCAGTTGCTGCAGCTCGAGACCTATACGCTGATGGTGCTTGATGTCTCGTTACCGAAAATGGATGGTTTTTCTGTGCTGGCGCGTTTACGAAAGCGGGGTCAAAACCTGCCGGTCTTGTTGTTGACGGCGCGTACTGACGTCGCGGATCGGGTGCGGGGGTTGAATCTGGGGGCGGATGACTATCTGGCCAAGCCGTTCGATGTGGCTGAACTGGAAGCCCGACTACGAGCCTTATTGCGACGTAGTCAGGGGTTAGCGCAGTCGATCCAGCATTTTGGCGACTTGAGCTGGCATGATGAGGGGTATTTTTTGCTGTGGGGGAAACCGCTGGCATTGACGCCGCGAGAGCAGGCTGTGCTGCATACCTTGATGCAACGACGAGGGCGGCCGGTGTTGCGTCAGTATCTGTATGAACAGGTTTTTACGTTTTTGGATGACGTCAGTATCGATAGTCTGGATCTGTATGTTCATCGGGTGCGGAAAAAACTGGCTGGCAGTAATGTGGCGATCGTCACCCTGAGGGGGTTGGGGTATAGCCTGGAGTGCGAACATGCCAAAGGTTGATTCGCTGCGCGGGCAGTTGGTGATGTATTTGGGGCTGCCGATGGTGATGTTATGGGCAGTGTCGGTCTGGACGCATTACGACAGCGCCAGAGATGCGGCAACCCATGCTTATGACCGCACACTGTTGGCATCGGCACGCACGGTTGCAGAACGGCTGACGGTACGCGATGGACGGCTGGCCGTGGACGTTCCCTGGGTGGCGCTCGACAGTTTCGAGCGGAATATGAATGACCCGTTGTACTATCAAGTAGTTACGCCGCAAGGCGAAACTCTTTCCGGGTATGACGATTTACCCGCGGTACCGCAAAACACACCATTATCTCGGAGCTATCCGGCGTTGGTGCGTTTCTATGATGCCCGATATCTCGGCAATGATATTCGTGTCGCCGCGCTCTGGCAGCCGATCAATGAGGCGGGTATCGAAGGTATGGCGTTGATTCTGGTGGCAGAGCGCCTCTCGTCCCGTCAGTCGTTTGCTCAACGCTTGCTGATGACCGCGCTGATTAGCCAGAGTCTGCTGGTTTCGCTTGCGTTGTTGATGGTGGTGGTTTTGTTACGACAATTACTGCGGCCGTTACGTCAGCTTTCAAGCCTGATGCTGCGCCGGGAACCTGGCGATCTGACGCCGCTTCCACCACTATTGCGTTGGGCGGAAATGCAGCCGTTGATGGTGGCATTCAATCGCTATATCGAGCGGCTCAACAGAATGATTCAGCGGCAAGAGCGTTTTGGTGCTGATGCGGCGCATCAGTTGCGTACCCCGCTTGCCGTGCTGAAAACGCAGGTTGACGTTGCGCTGAAGAGTAAACAGCCTGCGCGTTGGCACGATAGTCTTGCGGGTATGCGGGTTACGTTGGAAAAGACCATCAACCTGACTGAACGGCTACTACAACTGTCGCGCTTACGCGCACAGGAGAAGCCGGAACTGGCGCAACAGTCTGTGGATTTGGCGGACATCGCGCGGGATGTTTGCTTTTCCCGATTGTCTGCGGCGCGCAGTAAGCGGATCGACCTGGGTTATGAAGGTGAGGAGCGTTGCCTGACCTGCGGCGACCCTGTGCTGTTGGCTGAACTGTGTGCGAATCTGCTCGATAATGCGGTGAAATATACACCGGATGGCGGAACGATCACGATCCGCGTCGCTAAAGGGGTATTGGATGTGGAAGACAGCGGGCCAGGTATTCCGCTGGCCGAACGCACTACCGCCATGATGCCGTTTCACCGGCTGGACGGGCACAGCGATTTGGCAGGCTCGGGGTTGGGATTGGCGTTGGTCAGGGATATCGCTCACTGGCATCACGCGCAGTTACAATTGCTGGAAAGCCAGTCCTTGGGGGGATTGTGTGCGCGCGTTACCTTCGTACCCCGATGTTCGGATGGCGGATAATCGACACGGGTAGCGGCTGACCGTTGTGTGGTTGATGTCAGCGCTGGCTGGTTTATGGCAGAATAACCGCCTTCCTTTTTTTACCGCCGTGCGTGCGGCGGTCGCTCGTGGTTTATCAGGAAAGCCAACGTGAAAATCCTTGTTGATGAAAATATGCCTTACGCGCAGGCGCTGTTCAGCCGCCTGGGCAATGTGACGGCGGTGCCCGGCCGTCCGATCCCGGTAGCCGCTCTCAACGATGCCGATGCGCTGATGGTGCGATCCGTCACCAAAGTGAATGCGTCGCTACTGGCGGGACACGCGATCCGTTTTGTCGGCACCGCCACCGCCGGTACCGATCATGTCGATGAGGATTATCTGAGAGAGCAAGGGATCGCTTTTTCCGCCGCACCGGGATGCAATGCGATTGCGGTGGTGGAGTATGTCTTTTCAGCGTTGCTGATGCTGGCGGAGCGGGATGGTTTCACTCTGACCGACCGTACTGTGGGTATCATCGGGGTGGGAAATGTCGGCTCTCGCCTCAATGAGCGGCTGCGAGCGCTGGGCGTGCGCACGGTGTTGTGCGATCCGCCGCGTGCCGATCGCGGTGATTCTGGCCCGTTCTTATCGCTGGATGAGGTGGTCGAACAGGCCGATGTGCTGACGTTCCATACGCCGCTGTTTCGCGATGGGCCTTACCAAACCTGGCACAGCGTTGATGAGGCGTTGCTTGAGCGTTTGCGTGACGGGACTATTCTGATCAACGCCTGCCGCGGCCCGGTGGTGGATAACCAGGCGTTGCTTAGCGTATTACAGCAGGGTAAGAAGATCAGCGTCGTGCTGGATGTCTGGGAACCGGAACCGGCGTTGTCCACGGCGTTGCTGGCGCGGGTAGATATCGGTACGGCGCATATCGCCGGCTACACGCTAGAGGGGAAGGCGCGCGGTACGACGCAGGTATTTGAGGCCTGGAGCCAATTCATCGGGCAACCTCAGCAGGTTGCGCTGACGGAACTGCTGCCGGCGCCGGAAATCTCCACCGTGACGCTGGATGCGCCGTTGGACGAGCGGCAGCTAAAACGTCTGGTGCATCTGGTGTATGATGTGCGCCGCGACGATGCATTATTGCGTCAGGTCGCTGACGTTGACGGTGGTTTCGATCGTCTGCGCAAGCATTATCAGGAGCGGCGTGAATGGTCGTCGTTACATGTCGTTTGTCACGATCGCGACAGCGCCGAGCGCCTGAACAAATTGGGATTTATCGCCTCCGTCATGCCCGGTCGCTGATTGTCCTAACCCATACCTATTATCCGGGCGGTGATATCACCGCCCGTCGTGTTTTATTCAATAAGTGGGGGAGAAACCACATGTCCAATGGTTGGAATGTTGCGCTGCTCGGGGCGACCGGCGCTGTCGGCGCGGCGTTGCTGGAACTGTTGCAGGAGCGCGGGTTTCCCGTGGGAGAGCTGTATCCGCTGGCCAGCGAACGCAGCGCAGGCGAGAGTCTGCGTTTTAATGGACGTTCGTTGCAGGTGACGGATGCCGCGGATTTTGACTGGTCGACGGCTGAGATCGCGTTTTTTGTAGCCGGCGCCGAGGCTAGCGCCCGCTATGCGGAAGAAGCGGGTAACGCGGGATGTCTGGTTATCGACAGTAGCGACTGTTTCGCGCTGTCTCCTGATGTCCCGTTGGTCGTGCCGGGGGTGAATTCCCATACGCTGGCGGATTATCGCAATCGTAATATCGTGGCTGTGGCGGATAGTTTGACCAGCCAGTTGCTGCGCGCCATCAAGCCCTTGACCGATCAGGCCGGGCTGTCGCGCCTGCATGTCACTTGCCTGCTGTCGGTTTCCGCGCACGGCAAGGCGGCGGTGGACGATTTGGCCGGGCAGAGCGCGCGCCTGCTCAATGGTATTCCTGTTGAACCCGGTCTGTTTGCCAAACAGCTGGCGTTCAACCTGTTGCCGCTGTTGTCGGATGACGAAGGCAGTGTGCGCGAAGAACGCCGGCTGGTGGAGCAGGTGCGTAAAGTGTTGCAGGATGAAGGCCTGCCGATTTCGGTGAGTTGCGTACAGTCTCCGGTATTTTACGGCCACGCTCAGGTGGTGCATCTGGACGCGCTGCGTCCGCTGTCGGCTGAAGAAGCACGAGAGACGTTGGAGCAGGTTCAGGATGTGAATCTGAGCGACGATAACGACTATCCCACACCGGTTGAGGATGCATCTGACACTGTTCAACTCAGCATTGGGTGCCTGCGTAATGACTATGGTATGCCTGAATTGCTGCAGTTCTGGTCGGTTGCGGACAACATCCGTTTCGGCGGGGCATTGATGGCGGTTGAAACCGCCGAACAGCTGATCGCGGAGTATCTGGGGTAATGATGGTGCAGCAGGAAAGCCCCGGCGGCGCGCCGTTGAAAATCGCCCTTGGGATTGAATATGACGGCAGCCGTTATTATGGCTGGCAAAGGCAGGCTGAAGTCGAAAGTGTTCAGGAATGCCTGGAAAAAGCATTGTCCAACGTCGCCAATGAACCCATTAGCGTATTTTGCGCGGGTAGAACCGACGCCGGCGTGCATGCCACCGGTCAGGTGGTGCATTTCACTACCGGTGCGGTGCGCAAGGATGCGGCGTGGACCATGGGGGTTAATGCCCATCTGCCTTCGGATATTGCGGTACGCTGGGTGACAACGGTTGATGAGGCGTTTCATGCTCGCTTCAGTGCGACAGCGCGTCGTTACCGTTATGTCATTTATAACCACCGCTACCGCCCGGCAATACTGTCGCACGGCGTCACGCACTATCATCTGCCGCTGGATGCGGCGCGAATGGAGCGCGCCGGCCAATGTCTGTTAGGAGAAAACGACTTTACCTCGTTTCGGGCGGTACAATGCCAGTCGCGTACGCCATGGCGTAACGTAAAGCATTTAAAGGTGACGTGTCACGGTGCCTATATTGTGGTAGACATCAAGGCCAATGCGTTTGTACACCATATGGTGCGCAATATTGTCGGCAGCTTAATGGAGGTGGGGTGCGGCAATCAGCCTGAAGGTTGGATCGCCGAACTGTTGGCGGCTAAAGACCGGACGTTGGCGGCGGCGACCGCCAGAGCGGATGGCCTTTACTTGGTGGCGGTGGATTATCCGGAGCAGTTCGCCATACCTGAGGCTCCGCTGGGGCCGTTGTTTTTGTCCAATGGCGTGTGACGACGGGGCAGGAGCCGGACTGACGGGAGATGACTATTGTGGTTGAGTTAGTGCAGTTTATTCAGTTTGTTATCGATTTTATCCTGCATATTGATGTGCATCTGGCGGAGTTGGTTGCGCAGTATGGTGTGTGGATATATGCCATATTGTTTCTGATTCTGTTTTGCGAAACGGGGCTGGTGGTTACGCCGTTTCTGCCGGGCGATTCGTTGTTGTTTGTTGCCGGTGCGCTGGCGGCGTTGCCGTCGAATGCGTTGGATGTCCACTTTATGGTGGTTGTGATGGTGGTTGCCGCGGTGCTTGGTGATGCGGTGAACTACACCATCGGTCGTTTGTTTGGCGAAAAACTGTTCCGTAATCCCGATTCGAAGATTTTCCGCCGCAGTTATTTGGACAAGACCCACCAGTTCTATCACCGCCATGGCGGAAAGACGATAATTCTGGCGCGATTCGTCCCGATTGTGAGAACATTTGCGCCGTTTGTTGCTGGTATGGGGCATATGCGTTACCGCCACTTCGCGCTTTATAACATTGCAGGCGCGTTGCTGTGGGTTCTGCTATTTACCTATGCCGGCTATTTCTTTGGCGATTTGCCAGTAGTGCAAAGTAATCTTAAGTTATTGATTGTTGCTATTATTTTCATCTCTACCCTACCGGGTGTCATTGAAATCTGGCGTCATAAGCGCGCACAGGCGCGGCAGAATAAGGTGAGAATCTCCCGCGATTGAAGTGGGATGCGGAAGGTCATTCGCGCAGGAGTATCCTGGAGGATTCACGCCTGAACCCCGGTTTGACCAGTTTTTTATCCACACATCCGCAACGTTATGGTTTAATGAGCAGCATTTACGGCTGTGGGCGACACAACAGCCTAAATGCTAATGTCGTATCCCTGACCGGTCGGGGATGTGGGCATCGCTTTATCGGCGGCGTTGCCAGGGAATGGTTAACGCATAAAGCAGCGTACTGGCCAGTGCCAGGTTCAAGCAGAAAGGTTATCAATGAGCTGGATTGAACGAATTCTTAATAAAAGTAATATCACGCCAACCCGTAAGGCGAACATTCCCGAAGGGGTCTGGACTAAATGTGATAGCTGCGGTCAGGTGCTTTACCGCGCCGAGCTGGAACGCAATCTGGAAGTCTGCCCGAAGTGCGATCATCACATGCGCCTTTCCGCGCGGGCGCGACTGCAGGCGTTTCTCGATAGTGACGGCATGGTGGAGTTGGGCAGTGAGCTGGAGCCGAAAGACGTACTGAAATTCAGAGACTCCAAAAAGTATAAAGATCGCATCAGCGCAGCCCAGAAGCAGTCGAGTGAAAAAGATGCGCTGGTGGTCATGAAAGGCACGTTATACGACATGCCTGTTGTCGCAGCCTCTTTCGAATTTGCATTTATGGGCGGTTCCATGGCTTCCGTGGTTGGTGCTCGTTTTGTGCGCGCGGTCGAGCAGGCACTGGAAGATAATTGCCCGCTGGTCTGCTTTTCCGCCAGCGGCGGCGCCCGTATGCAGGAAGCATTGATGTCGTTGATGCAAATGGCGAAAACCAGTGCGGCGCTGGCGAAACTGCGCGAACGCGGCCTGCCGTATATTTCAGTGCTGACTGACCCGACGATGGGCGGCGTATCCGCCAGTCTGGCAATGTTGGGTGATTTGAATATCGCGGAACCCAAGGCGTTGATTGGTTTTGCCGGCCCGCGTGTGATTGAACAAACCGTGCGTGAAAAATTACCGGCAGGCTTCCAGCGCAGCGAGTTTCTGCTGGAGAAAGGCGCGATCGACATGATCGTTCGTCGCTCGGAAATGCGGTTCAAGCTGGCGTCTATCCTCGCCAAACTGACCAATCAACCGGAGCCGCTGGAGCCTATCACCGAACGTATCACGGCTTCTTCTGAAAGTGATGCCTGATCTCTTATGGTGGGGATATCATCGTGATATTCTCACCATATCAACGCACCGTAAGTCGTCAGTGAACGGGACTCATGGACAATCTTCAAATACCTCAAGCCACGTCGCCTTTGGCCGCGTGGCTTCACTATCTTGAGCATTTGCACGGTCAACCTATCGATCTGGGGCTGGAGCGGGTCAAACAGGTTGCGGAGCATCTCCAACTGTTGCAGCCAGCCCCCAGGATTTTTACCGTTGCGGGCACCAATGGGAAGGGAACTACCTGCTGTACGTTGGCCGCTATTCTGATGGCGGCTGGCATGCGGGTCGGCGTTTATAGCTCGCCGCATCTGTTGCGTTATACCGAGCGCGTGCGTATCCAGGGGCAGGAACTGCCGGAATCACTGCATTGCCAGGCCTTTGCCGATATCGAAGCCGGTCGTAACGGTATTTCGCTGACCTATTTTGAATTTGGCACATTGGCGGCGTTGCAATTGTTCAAACAGGCCCGACTGGATGTGGTTATCCTCGAGGTTGGGCTGGGCGGGCGGCTTGACGCGACCAATATCGTTGATGCGGATGTAGCGGTAGTTACCAGCATCGCTCTGGATCATACCGACTGGCTGGGGAATTCCCGCGAAAGCATCGGCCGTGAAAAAGCGGGGATCTTTCGTGCAGGCAAACCCGCGGTGGTGGGCGAACCGGATATGCCGGATTCGATAGCCGCCGTGGCCGCCGATAAGGGTGCGTTGCTGTTTCGGCGTGGTGCAGACTGGTCGTTTGACGTGCAGAAGGATGCGTGGCGCTGGCAGTGCGGCGATAAACACATCGCGGGATTGCCCATGCCGTCAGTCCCCTTGCCTAACGCAGCGACTGCGTTGGCGGCGTTGCAGGTTTCGGGGCTGGATATCGACGAAGACATTATCCGTCTGGGATTGCGGAGCGCCACTTTGCCGGGGCGTTTTCAGATTGTGCGCGAAAAACCGTTGTTGATTCTGGATGTTGCGCATAATCCCCATGCTGCAGGCTATCTGGCATCCCGTCTCAACGCATTGCCGCGTTATGGACGAGTTCGCATCGTGATCGGCATGCTGGCGGACAAGGATATTCCGGGTACGCTGGCGTACCTGAAGCCGTTGGCGGATGACTGGTACTGTGCGCCGCTGGAAGGTTCACGAGGCGCTGGCGTAGAACAACTGGCTTGCCATTTGGCTGGCTGCGGGCAATATGCGGATGTCGCATCCGCCTGGCGGCAGGCGATGCAGGACGCCGGGCCGCAGGATATCGTGGTGGTTTGCGGTTCTTTCCATACGGTGGCGCATGTGATGGAAGCGTTGGAGGGGAGCGTAACGCATGGCGAGTAAATTCCAGAATCGCCTGGTAGGTACGGTGGTGCTGGTGGCGCTGGGGGTGATCGTGTTGCCCGGTCTGCTGGATGGCAAGAAAAAGCACTATGAGGATACCTTCGCCGCTATTCCTCTGGTGCCAAAACCGGGGGATACACTGGAGTCGGAGTCGATCCCACCGATTACGCAGTCGTTATCGGCTCAACCCCCGGAAGGCGCGGCGGCTGCGATGCAGGATAAAAATGGCTCGCAGGAGGATAAGGCTGAACCCGCTACTGAGTCGCCGGCAAGTCGTGTAACGGCTCAGCCCGTCCAACGCTCAACCCCGCCAGCGTCTCCTCCGATCGTGACCGAGCGACAGACCGTCACACAGTTGGCTCCGCCCGCCATGAAGGCTCAGCCCGTAAAGCCCGAGGCAAAGACAAAGCCGGAGGTGAAAGTGGAAACGCGCAATAAGCCTGAACTGAAGTCGCCTGAGGTGAAAACCGAAGCGCGTCAGCTTGAAGCAAAGAGCGTCGAAAAACCGGCTGACAATAAAACGACCGCCAGAGCGGTGGAAAAACCGATGCCAGTTCAGGAGCAGGCGCCTGCCGGGCAGGCATTTGTCGTGCAGTTGGGCGCGTTGAAGAATGCGGATAAGGTGAACGAAGTCGTCGCTAAGCTGCGCTTGTCGGGATATCGCGCGTATACGGTACCGTCTATGCCGGTGGCCGGGCAAATTACCCGTATTTATGTCGGCCCGGATGCGTCTAAGCAAAAATTGGAGTCGTCGCTTGGGGAACTACAGCAGATCAGCGGCTTGAGTGGTCAGGTCAGAGCCTATAGCGCACGCTGATCATCGGTGTTGTATTGAAGGGTAGGGGAGCATAGCGACCTTACCCTTTGTGTTTGGGCCGGTGGGATTGAGGGGGCGGAAATGGCGGTGCGTCCCGGCGACATCAACGGATATATACTGGGCATTCGTCTGTTATGGCGACAACGGAAACGGTTGCCTGTTATCTATATGGCGTGGCAGGCGTTTTTTTATTTATTCGCCTATCGAAAAAATCGGCGGGAAATACGCTACGCAAACGTTTTCTTTTTCTGTTAAAATGCGCCGCGAACAGAATGACCGGCGTATACCGATGTTCATCGTTCATTATTGGGATAGTTCATGGTTTGGGTTGATTACGTCATTATCGGTATTATCGGATTCTCGGCTCTGGTCAGTCTTATCCGGGGGTTTATCCGTGAAGCGCTGTCGCTGGTGACTTGGGGATGCGCATTTTTTATCGCCAGCCACTACTACGCCTATCTCGCGGTTTATTTCACGCGATTTGATGATGAACTGATACGTAACGGTGTCGCTATCGCCATTCTGTTTATTGCGACGTTGATTGTGGGTGCTATCGTCAATTATGTGCTCGGTTCACTGGTTGAACGTACTGGGCTGTCAGGCACCGACCGCGTACTGGGCATCTGCTTCGGTGCGTTGCGCGGCGTGCTGATTGTTTCCGCGCTGCTGTTCTTTCTGGACACCTTTACCGGATTTTCCCAGAGCGCTGACTGGAAGCAATCCCAGCTGATCCCGCTATTCAGTGACATCATTAGATGGTTCTTCAACTATCTGCAAAGCACGTCGAGTTTCTTGCCGCGGCATATCTAGCCGCGGTGGCGCTGATGAGGAAAAGACAACATGTGCGGTATTGTCGGTATCGCCGGTTTTACGCCGGTAAACCAGTCGATTTATGACGCGTTAACGGTGCTGCAGCACCGTGGGCAGGATGCCGCAGGCATCGTCACCATTAATGCTTCCAACTGCTTTCGCCTGCGTAAAGCAAACGGTTTGGTGAAGGATGTTTTTGAAGCTCGGCACATGCAGCGTTTGCAGGGCAATATGGGGATCGGTCATGTGCGTTACCCTACCGCTGGCAGTTCCAGTGCCTCAGAGGCGCAGCCTTTCTATGTTAATTCCCCGTTTGGGATCACTCTGGCTCACAATGGCAACCTGACCAACGCCCATGAACTGCGTAAAAAGCTGTTTGAAGAAGGTCGTCGTCACGTTAACACCACATCGGATTCCGAAATTCTGTTGAATGTGTTCGCCAAAGAGCTGGATCGTTTCCACCACTACCCGCTACTGGCGGAGGACGTGTTTTCTGCGGTTGCTGCGACGCATCAGCAGATCCGCGGCGCTTATGCCTGTGTGGGTATGATTATTGGCCACGGTATGGTCGCTTTCCGCGATCCGAATGGGATTCGTCCGTTGGTGATCGGCAAACGCAATTTGGCGGATGGGCGCAGTGAATACATGGTGGCGTCGGAAAGCGTAGCGCTTGATACGCTGGGGTTTGAGTTTTTGCGGGATGTCGCACCCGGCGAAGCTATCTATATTACCGAGCAGGGGCAGTTGTTTACTCGTCAATGCGCGGAGAATCCCAAAAGTCATCCTTGCCTGTTCGAATATGTCTATTTTGCTCGCCCGGACTCGTTCATCGATAAGATTTCGGTTTACAGCGCTCGTGTCCGCATGGGGCATAAGCTGGGTGAAAAGATTGCGCGTCAGTGGGAAGATCTGGATATCGACGTGGTGATCCCGATTCCGGAAACCTCCTGCGATATCGCACTGGAAATTGCCCGTATTATCAATAAGCCGTACCGTCAGGGGTTCGTGAAGAACCGTTATGTCGGCCGCACCTTTATCATGCCGGGACAGCAGACACGGATTAAGTCGGTACGTCGTAAATTGAATGCTAACCGTGCTGAATTCCGCGGCAAAAACGTACTGTTGGTGGATGACTCTATTGTGCGCGGCACCACGTCGCAACAGATTGTCGAGATGGCGCGAGAGGCGGGTGCCAAGCAGGTGTATCTGGCCTCTGCCGCGCCGGAGATTCGTTTCCCGAATGTGTACGGCATCGACATGCCGAGTGCCAATGAACTGATTGCCCATGGGCGTGAAGTCGAAGAAATTCGCCAGATCATTGGTGCTGATGCACTGATCTTCCAGGATCTTGACGACCTGATCGAAGCGGTACGCGAGGATAATCCGGATATTACCCAGTTTGAATGTTCCGTATTCAATGGCGTGTATGTGACCAAGGATGTCGATCAGGGGTATCTTGATTATTTGGAAGCGCTGCGCAATGACGATGCGCAAGCAATGCGCAGCCAGAATGAAGTCGAGGATTTGGAACTGCACAACGAAGGGTGATGCCGACGACGTGTTGGTTTCATACCAGGGGGAGCGCAGTGCGCTCCCCTTTGCTATGGTAGTTATTGTCAACTCAGGGTGTATGCGCGACCAAGTCAGTGCATTTTTGCTCCCTGCCGGCGGTAGGGGGTTCAGGAGACGTGAATGAAGCGACTGATTGTCGGTATTTCAGGAGCCAGCGGAGCTATCTACGGGGTTCGGTTGCTCCAGGTGCTGCAACCGTTGGAGACGGTAGAAACACACTTGGTGATCAGTCAGGCGGCCCGGCAAACGCTGGCGTTGGAGACGGATTTCAGCTTGCGAGACGTACAGGCAATGGCGGATGTGGTACATGACCAGCGGGATATCGCCGCCAACATATCTTCCGGTTCCTTCAAGACGGACAGCATGGTGATTTTGCCTTGCTCCATCAAAACGTTGTCGGGGATTGTCCATAGTTATACGGATAGTCTGCTGACGCGCGCGGCGGATGTGATGCTGAAAGAACGCCGGCCGTTGGTGCTTTGTGTGCGTGAGACGCCGCTGCATCTTGGGCATTTACGGCTGATGAATGCCGCAGCGGAAATGGGCGCTATCATCATGCCGCCGGTTCCTGCTTTTTATCATCGCCCACAAACTGTGCAGGAGATCGTCGATCAGACAGTGAATCGCGTCCTGGATCAGGTGCATATCGCGCTTCCTGAAGATCTGTTCACTCGCTGGCAGGGTGGGGTAACTGGTTAAAGCGGAAGGCAAAAATATTGTCTAACGGCGATGAAGTAAAAACATCCCCTCTGAGGGATTGCATTATTTTGTGGCGTTGCTTTTTTTTGGTGCATGTCGTTGCATTGTTGTTGTGCATTAATATGGCGTCACGTTTGTCCGCGCTGTTTTCCCGGAACCTCCCTCTTTTGCTAATCAGTTGATTGTATTAAGTGATTAGCAAAGATCGCCCGTATTCATTTGCCGGTACGCTATAATTGTGTATTGTGGCACGGAAAGTGCAGGATTTCGGTCAGTCACACACAACATCAAACCACAACAAAAGCAAATCGGATGTCACGAATCGCCCCTGGCATTCATGAGGATTGATAAAGGTAACTCTATGAAAAAAATGTTGAAACTTTTGCCACTAGCCTTGGTGTTCGCAGCAGGAACCGCGTTGGCCGACGTGCCCAAGAATATCAAAATCGGTACTGATCCTACCTATGCGCCCTTCGAGTCCAAAAATGCCAGCGGTGAACTGGTCGGCTTCGATATTGATCTGGCAAAAGAACTGTGTAAACGCATTGCCGCTAACTGTACTTTTGTTGAAAGCGATTTCGATGCACTGATCCCCTCTCTGAAAGCGAAAAAGATTGATGCCATCATCTCTTCCCTGTCGATCACGGAAAAACGTCAGCAGGAAATTGCATTCACCGACAAGCTGTACGCCGCCAATGCGCGGTTGATCGCCAAGAAAGGTTCGACGATTCAACCTTCCGTTGATGCGCTAAAAGGTAAACGTGTTGGCGTTTTGCAGGCGTCTACCCAGGAGGCTTATGCCAATCAGTATTGGCAGCCGAAAGGTATTGATGTGGTTGCCTATCAGAATCAGGATCTGATTTATGCCGACTTGACGGCAGGTCGTATTGATACGGCATTCCAGGATGAAGTCGCCGGGAGTGAAGGTTTCCTGAAACAGGATGCAGGAAAAGCCTATGCGTTTGCTGGCCCGGCGGTAAAAGACGACAAACTGTTCGGCGTCGGTACCGGTATGGGGCTACGCAAGAATGAGACTGAGCTCAAAGTTGCACTGGATAAAGCCTTTGCGTCCATACGCAAAGACGGCACCTATGACAAGCTGGCGAAGAAGTATTTCGACTTCAACGTCTACGGTGACTAAACCCGCCTGACTAGCGTCCGTCCGTGTTGCGGACGGGCGTATCTGAATTTTCTGAACGGATATATGTAATGCTGTATGGCTATTCCGAACTGATCATGGATGGCGCGCGCATGACGTTGCAACTGGCGATATGCTCGCTGGTGCTGGCTCTGGTCATTGGTCTGGTTGGCGCGGCAGCCAAGCTGTCTTCCAGTCGGCTGCTGTCGGGGTGTTTTTCCGCATATACCACGCTGATTCGTGGTGTACCGGATCTGGTTTTGATGTTGCTGATTTTTTACGGGCTGCAGATGGTGCTCAACAGCCTGACCGACACGCTGGGTATGGAGCAAATCGATATCGATCCTCTGGTGGCCGGCATCATCACGCTGGGATTTATCTACGGCGCCTATTTTACCGAAACCTTCCGTGGCGCTTATCTGGCTGTGCCTCGCGGGCAGATTGAAGCGGCGGTCGCGTTCGGTTTTTCGCCGATGAAAGTATTTCGTCGGATTATGTTTCCTTCCATGATGCGTTTTGCACTCCCCGGGATTGGCAATAACTGGCAGGTGATCCTAAAGGCGACGGCACTGGTTTCGCTGCTAGGGTTGAGCGATGTCATCAAAGCGACTCAACTGGCGGGGAAAGGCGCGCACCATCCCTTCTTTTTCGCCATTGTGGCGGGGGCGCTGTATCTGATTTTTACCACCCTGTCCAACGGGGTGCTGTGGTGGCTGGAAAAACGCTACTCCGCAGGGGTCCGGAAGGTTAACTATGAGTGAGATCTTACAACAATACTGGCAGGCTTTGCTGTGGAGTGACGGCTATCGCCTTACCGGGCTGGCGATGACGCTGTGGTTGCTGATCAGTTCCGTTGTCGTCGGCGGATTACTGGCGGTTCCCCTGGCTGTGGCTCGCGTATCACCGCGTCGGCGCTTCAGCCTGCCGGTGTGGGCGTTCACTTATGTGTTTCGCGGTACACCGTTGTATGTCCAATTGCTGGTGTTTTACTCCGGCGTCTATAGCCTGGAATTTGTGCGCGGTACCGATTTACTGAACGCTTTTTTCCGCAGTGGGTTGAACTGCGCCATTTTGGCGCTGGCGCTCAATACGTGCGCCTATACCACCGAGATTTTCGCCGGTGCCATTCGTTCCGTGCCTTATGGTGAAATTGAAGCCGCCAGGGCATACGGTTTTTCCCGGTTCAAACAGTATCGCAGCATTATTTTGCCTGGTGCCTTGCGTATCGCGCTGCCTGCCTACAGCAATGAAGTGATTCTGATGCTGCATTCTACCGCGCTGGCTTTCACCGTGACCGTCCCGGATATTTTGAAAATTACCCGCGATATCAATGCGGCGACCTACAAGCCGTTTCACGCCTTCGGTATTGCCGCCGTGATGTATCTGGCGATCTCTTTTGTACTGGTGAGCCTGTTCAGAAAAGCGGAGCGTCGCTGGTTACGACATCTTCACACTCGTTCATCCCATTAAATGCAGGAACAACGCATGCAGAATAATCAGCTGATGGTGACGGAATTACGTAAACGTTATGGTCAGCATGAAGTGCTAAAAGGCATTTCATTACAGGCTAAAGCCGGGGACGTCATTTCAATTATTGGTTCATCAGGTTCGGGTAAAAGTACGCTGTTGCGCTGTATCAATTTCCTTGAAAAACCTTGCGAGGGTGCCATTCATGTGAATGGTAAGGAGATCCATATGGTGCGGGATAAAGACGGTCAGCTTAAGGTGTTTGATAAAAAGCAGCTCCAGCTGCTGCGCACTCGCTTGACCATGGTGTTTCAGCATTTCAACCTGTGGAGCTTCATGACTGCGTTGGAAAACGTGATGGAAGCACCGGTACAGGTACTGGGGCTTAGCAAGGCTGAAGCCCACGAACGCGCAGTATTTTATTTGAACAAAGTCGGTATTACCGGCGCATCACAGGATAAATATCCTGCCGATCTGTCCGGAGGCCAACAGCAACGTGTCTCTATCGCTCGCGCATTGGCGATGGAACCGGATGTGTTGTTGTTTGATGAACCGACGTCGGCGCTGGATCCGGAACTGGTCGGCGAGGTGTTGCGCATCATGCAGCAGCTGGCGGAAGAAGGGAAAACCATGGTGGTGGTGACGCATGAAATGGAGTTTGCCCGCCATGTTTCCAGCCATGTCATTTTCCTGCACCAAGGGCTGGTGGAGGAAGAAGGCCCACCGGAAGAGGTATTCGGCAACCCGAAAAGCCCACGTTTGCAGCAATTTTTGTCCGGTGCGTTGAAGTAATCACTCCGGTATGAAGACCAAGGCACCCAGACAAGGTGCCTTGGCGTTTTGGTACAGGTGATTTCCGGCTTAGCGGGGAGGATTGAGTAAATCCGCCAGCGCTTCTTCCAATTCAAAAAAACGGAATCCGAAACCGGCTTTTTCCAACCGCTGCGGTATTGCTCTTTGTCCGCCGAGCAGAAGAGTCGCCGCTTCGCCCAGCGCCAGTTTCAGCGCCCAGCCTGGTGTCCGCAGGAAGGCGGGGCGATCCAGTACATGCGCCAGCATGGCCGAAAATTTCTCATTACGCACCGGGTAGGGCGAAACCATGTTGAAAGGGCCGCCCAGTATCGGATTATCCAGCAGGTAGAGGATGGCATTGATCATATCGTCGATGTGGATCCAGGGCAGGTACTGTTTGCCGGAACCGATCGGGCCGCCTAGTCCGACCCGGAACAGCGGCAGCATTTTTGCTAATGCGCCTCCCTCGCGGGAGAGTACGATACCGGTGCGCAGCAGACAGACACGGGTTTTGTCGCTTTCGGCATCCAGCGCCAGTGCTTCCCAACGCGCGCACAAGGTATGGGTGAAATCATCGTGCGCAGGCTCGTCTTCGGTGACTACTCCCTGGCCCTGATCGCCGTAATACCCTACGGCGGAACCGGACAGAAAGACAGACGGCGGCGTCTGGCTGTTCTGGATGAGCTGGGTTAATCGTTGGGTGATTTCCCAACGACTTTGGCAGAGTCTTTCTTTCTGGGCCGCACTCCAGCGTTTGCTGGCGATGGGCTCGCCCGCCAGGTTAATCACGCCGTCAAATCCATCCAGAGACGTTTTGTCATTCAAGTTGTGCCAGTAATTCACCTGAGTTCCCAGTATCTGGCGCGCCTGCTCTGGATCCCGGGTGACAACCGTAATCTGATGCGAAAGTGATAATAGACGCTGGACCAGTGGGCGCCCGATAAGGCCGGTACCGCCGGTGATCAGTAACTGCATATCTGACCTCGCTTTTGTCTCAGGTTATGCCCGATTGCCTGGAACGACAGACTCGCAGGCGGAACGATGGATGGGGATACAGCCAGCATACCGGTTTTTTCATCATTGTGGTTATGGCCGAAAGCCGCTGCCGGGGAATAGATCACATGTTGACGATAACGCATTCATGATGATGTTTTTTTTATCGATTGGCGACGGCGATGAACGCAGAAAAAACCATGGGTAATAAAGTAACAAGGCGCCCTGGGGCACCTTGTTATACGGATGATGAGGTGGCAACGCTCAGTCAGGCGCGGCTTGCCAGTTGGTAGGCGCGTTGAGTGGCCGGACGTTCGCGAATACGTTCGAACCACGTTTGCACTGCCGGGAATTCGTTCAGGTCAATGCTCTGACGTTCGTGGGAAACAACCCATGGATAAGTTGCGATGTCGGCAATACTGTAACTGTTACCGGCCAGCCAGGTATGCGTCTGCAACTGCTTGTCGAGCACGCCGTACAAGCGTTGGGTTTCCTTCTGGTAGCGTTCGATGGCATAAGGAACGGGCTGGGGCGCATAGTGGCTGAAATGATGGTTCTGGCCTAGCATCGGGCCGAACCCCGCAACCTGCCAGAAAAGCCACTGTAGGATTGCTGTACGTTCCCGCACGTCGGCGCTTAACAGTTGACCGGTTTTTTCCGCCAGATAGAGCAAGATAGCGCCCGACTCAAACAGACTGATGGGGGCTCCGGCGTCAGCGGGTTGAGTATCGACAATCGCCGGAATTTTATTGTTGGGGGAGATCGCCAGAAATTCGGGTTTGAATTGTTCGCCTGTACCGATATTCACCGGGTGCAACTGGTAAGGCAACTGGGTTTCTTCCAGAAACAGCGTGATTTTATGACCATTGGGCGTTGGGGCGTAATACAGTTCGATCATGAGTATTCTCTCCACATTATTAGATTCCAGCTACCGTTGAACGCAGCGGGCGCCAGTAAATTAACATTGTTGTAACCCGGATATAAATAACCGTTGCATCTATCAATAGACATGGCTGAATGATGCGTATTTGGCAAGTATTGCACGCAGCCGCGGTAAAAATTTTTGATACCATGGGGCATAGTGAAGATCTTAAATATGTCAGGAATACGATCATGAAACTGGTGTTTGCTTCCGATCTGCATGGGTCGCTATCCGCGACGGAGCAGGTACTGGAACGTTTTGAGCAGAAAGGCGCGCAATGGTTGGTGCTGCTGGGGGATTTTCTCAATCACGGCCCGCGCAATCCGTTGCCGGAGCGTTATCAGCCCGCTGATGTGGCAACCCGGCTAAATGATTATGCGTCCCGGATTATCGCGGTGCGGGGTAATTGCGACAGTGAAGTGGATCAGATGCTGCTGAATTTCCCGGTGACAGCGCCGTGGCAACAGATATTGCTGCCGGATTGCCGGTTATTTTTGACTCATGGGCATCTGTTTCATCCGCAACAACGTCCTGTGTTGAATGCAGGCGATGTGTTGGTGTATGGGCATACCCATATCCCTGTGGCGGAGCGATGTGATGACATCTTCTGTTTTAATCCTGGGTCGGCCAGCCTGCCCAAGGGCGGTTTCCCGGCCAGCTATGGCGTGCTGGAGGATGGCGTACTGCAGGTGCTGCCGTTGTCAGGCGGCGCGCCTATTGCGCAGGTTTCGGTTACACACTAAGTTAGCGTGACTCTCTCACTGTCTCTTATTCAAATAACGATGCGCGTGAACGCGCCACAACCAAAGGGTTTCCGAGGATGGTAGAACAAACTCAGGCGGCAGGCACGGAATGGGTCGATATCGTTGATGAAAACAACGAGGTCATTGCTCAATCAAGCCGTCAGCAGATGCGTGCTCAGTGTCTGCGACATCGTGCCACCTACATTGTTGTGCATGACGGCATGGGGAAAATTTTGGTTCAGCGGCGAACCGAGACCAAAGATTTCTACCCCGGCTGGCTGGATGCGACGGCGGGCGGCGTGGTGCAGGCGGGTGAAGCCTGGCTAGAGTCGGCCCGACGTGAAGCGGAGGAAGAACTTGGGATTGCCGGTGTCCCGCTCGCCGAGCATGGGGTGTTTTATTACGAAAGCGACGACTGCCGGGTGTGGGGAGCGTTGTTCAGCTGTGTGACTCATGGGCCGTTCGCCCTGCAAGCGGAAGAGATCGTGGAAGTCAGTTGGTTAACGCCGGAAGAGATTACTGCCCGCTGTGATGAATTTACGCCGGACTCGCTCAAGGCGCTGGCGCTATGGTTGAGCCGCAATAATAACAACGCGGCGGAAATGCAATTGACGCGATCATCACGGAGCCAGCCCGAAAAATCGGCGCGTCCGGAGAGCCACGACGCGGTGGACGAGAACTAAAATACAGATTGTCGGCACCATAAAAAACGCCAGCTTATGCTGGCGTTTGTTCTGTTTAAACCGACTTATTAGGCGATTTGAGTCGACTGAATAGCGGTCAGCGCTACGGTGTAAACGATATCGTCCACCAGTGCGCCGCGGGACAGGTCATTGACCGGTTTACGCATACCTTGCAGCATCGGCCCGATGGAGATCAGGTTGGCGGAACGTTGCACCGCTTTGTATGTGGTGTTGCCGGTGTTCAGATCCGGGAACACGAATACGGTAGCCTGACCGGCAACCGGCGAGTTCGGCGCCTTAGACTTGGCAACGTCGGCCATGATGGCGGCGTCGTACTGCAACGGGCCATCGATAACCAGATCCGGACGTTTTTCCTTGGCGATGCGGGTGGCTTCGCGCACTTTGTCCACGTCGCTACCGGTACCGGAGTTACCGGTAGAGTAGGAGATCATGGCGACGCGCGGCTCAACGCCGAATGCCGTGGCGGAATCAGCAGACTGGATAGCGATTTCAGCCAGCTGTTCGGCGGTCGGATCCGGGTTGATGGCGCAGTCGCCATAGACCAGAACCTGTTCCGGCAGCAGCATGAAGAACACGGAGGAGACCAGCGAGCTGCCCGGTGCGGTTTTGATCAACTGCAACGGCGGACGGATGGTATTGGCAGTGGTGTGAACCGCGCCGGAAACCAGACCGTCAACTTCGTTCTGTTCCAGCATCAGGGTGCCGAGTACCACGTTGTCTTCCAGCTGTTCGCGCGCAACCACTTCGGTCATGCCTTTGCTTTTGCGCAGTTCGACCAGGCGTGGTACGTAACGTTCGCGAACCACAGCCGGATCGACAATTTCAATGCCTTTACCCAGCTCTACGCCCTGAACCGCCGCCACACGCCGGATTTCTTCCGGATTACCCAGCAGCACGCACTGTGCGATACCGCGTTCGGCACAGATAGCAGCCGCCTTGACGGTACGCGGCTCGTCGCCTTCCGGCAGCACGATACGTTTACCGGCCTTACGGGCCAGCTCGGTCAGCTGATAACGGAAGGCTGGCGGAGACAGACGACGAGAGCCTTCGGACGCGGCGCTCAGCGAGTCGATCCACTGGGAATCAATATGGCGTGCAACGTATTCCTGAACTTTTTCCACGCGCTCGCGGTCATCGGCAGGCAGTTCCAGATTGAAACTCTGCAGGCTCAGGGAGGTCTGCCAGGTGTTGGTTTCCACCATGAATACCGGCAAACCGGTTTGGAAGGCGCGTTCGCACAGTTTGGCGATGCTGGCTTCCATGGTATAGCCGCCGGTCAGCAGCAGTGCGCCAATCTCGACGCCGTTCATGGCGGCCAGACAGGCGGCGACCAGTACGTCGGGACGGTCAGCGGAAGTCACCAGCAGCGAACCCGGACGGAAATGCTCCAGCATGTGAGGAATGCTGCGGGCACAGAAAGTGACGGATTTCACCCGGCGGGTTTCGATGTCACCGGTATTGATTATCTTGGCATTAAGGTGTTTGGCCATATCGATCGCGCGTGTGGCGATCAGATCGAAGCTCCAGGGAATACAGCCCAGTACCGGCAGCGGCGTATTGGCGAAGAGGTGCTTCGGATCGACGGTTTTCACGCTGGCCTTGGAGGAATCGTCGAAAATTTCCGACAGGTCGGGACGAGTGCGACCCTGTTCATCCACCGGAGCATTCAGTTTGTTGATGATAACGCCGGTAATATTTTTATTGCTGGCGCCGCCGAAGCTGGAACGGGCCAGTTCGATACGTTCTTTTAACTGATCCGGCGAGTCATTGCCCAGCGCCATAACGAATACGATTTCCGCATTCAGCGTTTTGGCGATTTCATAGTTCAGCGCATTGGCGAACTGGTGTTTGCGGGTCGGAACCAGACCTTCTACCAGGACGACATCAGCATCTTTAGTATTTTCGTGGTAACGGGCGATGATTTCTTCCAGCAGAACGTCCTGCTGGTTGCTGCTCAGCATGGATTCCACATAGCTCACCTGCAGCGGCTCTACGACATTGATTGCCGAGTTTGCACGGATGATGGTAGTGGTCTGATCCAGCGCGTTTTCGCCGGCACGCGGTTGGGCGACCGGTTTGAATACGCTCAGGCGTACACCTTTTTGTTCCATGGAACGAATGACACCCAGGCTGACGCTGGTCAGTCCCACACTGGTGCCAGTGGGAATCAACATGATTGTACGGGACACGGCTTAACCTCGTTTGCGGTTGCTCGTTGCTCAAAACAACTCCGTCAGCCGGAGCTGACGGAGTGGGGAAGTTATCAGGCGGTCAGACGGAGTGCGTCTTGCGCGATGACCAATTCTTCATTGGTGGGGATCACCAGTGCCGGACGGCAGCCATCTTTAGCGATGTTGCCGCCTTTGCCGAAGCGGGCAGCCAGGTTGCGTTCGTGGTCGACATCCAGACCCAGCAGGCCCAGCTGTTTCAGCGTCAATTCGCGTACCATGGCGGCGTTTTCACCAATACCACCGGTGAAGATGACGGCGTCCAGACGGCCTTCCATCAGGGCGCTGTAGGCGCCGATGTATTTGGCCAGACGGTGGCAGTACACGTTCATGGCGCGTTTGGCGTCTTCTTTCGTTTCGTAGTTGTCTTCAACGTAACGGCAATCGCTGGTGACTTCGGTCAGACCCAACAGGCCGGACTCTTTGGTCAGCAACTTGTTGATGTCCGCTACGCTCATGCCCATGGAATCGTGCAGGTGGAAAACAACCGCCGGATCGATGTCACCGCTGCGGGTACCCATCACCAGGCCTTCCAGCGGGGTCAGCCCCATCGAGGTATCGACGCATTTACCGTTGCGAATGGCGGAAACAGAACCACCATTACCCAGATGGCAGGTAATGACGTTCAGCTCATCAACCGGTTTGTTCAGCAGTTTCGCCGCTTCGCGGGAAACATAATAGTGGCTGGTGCCGTGGGCGCCATAGCGACGGATATGCTGTTCTTTGTACAGTTTGTATGGCAGAGCGTACAGGTAGGCTTCTTCCGGCATGGTCTGATGGAACGCAGTGTCGAAAACGGCTACGTTCTTGGATACAAGCTGCGGGAATTCTTTTAGCGCTTCTTCAATACCGATCAGATGAGCCGGGTTGTGCAGCGGAGCGAACGGGATAGCATCTTTGATACCCTGCAGCACTTCGTCGTTGATCACCGCGGACTGTGTGAATTTTTCACCGCCGTGAACAATACGATGACCGATGGCTACCAGTTGCGCGGACAACTCGGGTTTTTGGCTCAGGATGGTGTTGACAATGAAACTCAGTGCTTCGCTGTGGGCGGCACCGGAACCCAGTGCGGCTTCCTGTTTGGCGCCATCCATTTTCCATTTGATACGTGCTTCAGGCAGGTGGAAACATTCAGCCAGGCCAGACAGGTATTCATCACCGCTTACGGCATCCAGAATGGCGAACTTCAGGGATGAACTACCACAGTTAAGAACCAGTACTAACTTACTCGACATGGAAGTACCTACTTGTTATACATGGTTAAAAAAATGTCATACGGTGTTCAGCGTAGCGCAGAAAACCAACGACATTTATGATTAACATCATGGCCTGGCGATTTACCGGGCATGACAGCGAAAATTGCCGATGTGCAGGATGCTTTATGGCGTAGGAACGCGCGAGGCAGAATGGCATCGGCATGAAATATATGCGACGGCAGACTTGGGTTGAAAGCGTTTGCCCCAAAAGGCGGCCGTCAGCCGAGTGGCTCTGCGTCGAAACACGTTTTTATCGTGACCAAAAGGCAGTTTAGGATACCGATAGCAATCATTAAACTCAAAATATATTTTAAGCTTGTCAATTCTAGTTGGTAATTTGTACAAAAATTTTATTATTTATACGTGAAGTTGAGGTACGACTATGACAACCGCACCTGTCGGTAAGCCCGGATGGTTGAAATTGTTTCAACTAGGGCAGCATTACATGAAGACCTGGCCTGCTGATAAACGTCTGGCACCGGTTTTCCCTGAGAATCGTGTGGTGCGCGTGACCCGTTTTGCCATCCGTTTTATGCCGCCGGTTGCCATTTTTACGTTGACCTGGCAACTCGCGCTGGGTGGACAACTGGGGCCGTCGGTAGCAACGGCGCTATTTGCCTTGAGCCTGCCGATGCAAGGGTTGTGGTGGCTGGGCCGCCGGTCGGTTACGCCGTTGCCACCTTCGTTGCTGCAATGGTTTCATGAGATCCGGGCTAAGCTGTTGGAGTCCGGTATGGCGCTGGCGCCGGTCGAAGATACGCCGACTTACCAGATGCTGGCGGATGTGCTGAAACGTGCATTCAAGCAGTTGGATAAGACTTTTTTAGACGATCTTTGATGTAAACCCGATTTTGTGCGATTCAAGGCAACCATTTTTTCATTCGACTCTGCGCTAAATCAAAAAACCGGCCCCGCCCGATATGCCATCCTGCTATCAGTATCCTTTAAGTCGGAAAAAGATTCAGGAGTGCACCATGGAAATGACCAATGCCCAACGATTAATTCTGTCGAATCAGTACAAAATCATGAGCATGTTGGATGCGGATAACGCGGAGCGTTACCGGCGTCTGCAAACTATCATTGAACGCGGTTATGGCTTGCAGATGAGAGAACTGGATCGCGAATTCGGCGATCTGAGCGAAGACGTTTGCCGTACTATCATCAATATTATGGAAATGTACCATGCGTTGCAGGTGTCCTGGGCCAACCTGAAAGAAAAGCCTGATATGGATGAGCGCCGCCTGACATTTCTCGGATTTGATGTGGCGACTGAGGCTCGTTATCTGGGGTATGTGCGTTTCATGGTGCATGTAGAGGGCCGTTATCCGCATTTCGATTCTGGCACGCACGGGTTTAACTCCCAAACCAAAATGTGGGATAAATACAATCGTATGCTGGCGGTATGGCAGTCCTGTCCGCGTCAGTATCACCTGAGTGCGGTGGAGATCGCGCAAATTATTAATGCCTGATAAATAAAGAGGGGCTTTGCGTGGAGTGTAGAGGTTTTCTGTTTGATCTTGATGGCACGCTGGTGGATTCACTGCCTGCTGTCGAACGAGCCTGGAGCAACTGGGCTCGGGATCACGATATCAATCCGCAGGAAGTCCTGGATTTTATTCACGGGAAACAGGCTATTACGTCGTTGCGCCACTTTCTGGCGGGAAAAAGCGAAGCGACCATTCAGCAAGAGTTCGTCACGCTGGAGCAGATTGAGGCGACGGATACCGCGGGAATAGAAGCCATGCCTGGCGCGTTGGCTCTACTGAACCGTTTGAATGCACTCGGTATTCCTTGGGCGATAGTGACGTCGGGAACAATTCCGATTGCCCATGCGCGTCATGCGGCATCAGCGCTGCCTGCGCCGGATATATTCATTACCGCAGAACAAGTCGCGCGGGGTAAGCCTAATCCTGACGCTTATCTGTTGGGGGCCGAAAGGCTGGGGTTGGCTCCCGCCGAATGTGTAGTGGTCGAGGATGCGGCAGCTGGCGTGCAGTCCGGGCTTGCCGCTGGATGCCGGGTTATTGCTGTCAATGCGCCGGATGATACCCCTGGGTTGGAGTACGTTGATATCGTACTGCGCTCGCTGGAATCATTACATATCGACCTTGCTGCTGACGGGCTGGCGGTTGTCCGGCAGCGTTAGTCTAACCGGGCTAAACATGATCAAAACCTTGCTTCGGCGGGGTTTTTTTATGGCATGCTGACGGGTGTCGGAATCGCCAGCCAAAAGGAGAATGCATGTTGAACAGCGAGCTTATCTGGGTGTTTAGCCTGCTGTTAATCGCCATCGTGTTGTTTGCTATGGGGAGACTGCGCATGGATGTGGTGGCGATGCTGGTCATTATCGCCTTTGTATTGAGCGGCACGCTGACGTTGCAAGATGCGCTGATGGGCTTCAGCGATCCCAATGTCGTGTTGATTGCCGCGTTGTTTGTCGTCGGTGAAGGGTTGGTGCGTACCGGCGTGGCTTATCAGGTAGGGGACTGGCTGATGCATGTCGCTGGCCAGAGCGAAACCCGTATGCTGATTCTGTTAATGGCGACGGTGGCGCTGCTGGGCGCATTTATGAGTTCGACCGGGATTGTGGCCATCTTTATTCCTGTCGTGCTTAATGTGGCCGCCCGTATGAAAACTTCGCCGGCCAGGCTGATGATGCCGCTGGCATTCGCTGGATTAATCAGCGGCATGATGACGCTGGTGGCGACGCCTCCCAATATGGTAGTCAGCAGCGAATTGACCCGGCTGAGTGGGCAGGGGTTCAGCTTTTTCACTACCACGCCGATTGGTGTGGTGGTATTGCTTGTTGGCATTGGTTATATGTTGTTGGCGCGTTTTCTGTTGGCGAACGCTGACGGCGATAACAGCAAAGACGTTTGGAAACGGAAGACCTTTCGTGACTTGATTCGTGACTATCGTTTGACGGGAAGGGCGCGGCGTTTAGCTATTCGCGCCGGTTCTCCTTTTATTGGTCAGCGGCTGGACGACTTACTGCTGCGCCAACGCTATGGCGCCAATGTTGTCGGCATCGAGCGCTGGCAGCGTTTTCGGCGCATCATGGTCAGCGTGGCGGGAAATACGGAACTGCGGCTGAATGATGTGCTACTGATCGATATGTCGGCTTCGGATGTGAATTTGCGTGATTTTTGTTTTTCACAGCGGCTGGAGCCCATGGTTTTGCGTGGTGAATACTTTTCGGAACAGTCGCGTGATGTGGGGATGGCTGAAGTCTTATTAGTCCCCGACTCCGGTTTATTGGGTAAAACCTTGCAGGAAGTCGGGTTTCGTAGCCGGTATGGTCTAACGGTTGTCGGTATTCGACGTGGAAATGAAGCGTTGGATGGTGCGTTGGCGGACGAACCTCTGCAATTAGGCGATGTTCTTTTAGTGATAGGGGATTGGAAAAATATTCGCTTACTGCATCAACATAAGCAGCTTTTTATTGTGTTAAATCTGCCTGCCGAGGTGGATGAAGTGGCACCGGCCCGGCATCAGGCGCCGCATGCGTTGTTCTGCCTGGCATTGATGGTGGCGATGATGCTGACCGATGAAATCCCCAATGCCGTGGCGGCGCTGATTGCCTGTTTACTGATGGGGCAGTTCCGTTGCATTGATATGGAAAGCGCGTATCGAGCGGTACATTGGCCGAGTTTGATCCTGATTGTCGGCATGATGCCTTTTGCGCAAGCGCTGCAGCAAACCGGCGGGGTCAGCCTGATCGTAAAAGGGTTGATGGAAATTGCCGGCGATGCCGGCCCGCAATTTATGCTGGTTTGCCTGTTTGTGATCTGCGCATTGATTGGGCTCTTTATTTCTAATACGGCGACGGCGGTGCTAATGGCGCCGATAGCGGTGGCAGCGGCAGAGCAGATGCAGGTCTCGCCTTATCCGTTCGCCATCACTATCGCTATTGCCGCCTCTTCGGCATTTATGACGCCGGTTTCTTCGCCGGTGAATACGCTGGTGCTGATGCCGGGCGGGTACCGTTTTAGTGATTTTGTCCGGGTTGGCGTGCCGTTTACCGCGTTGGTGATGCTGATCAGCGTTGTTATGATCCCCTGGTTGTATCCTTTTTGATCGCTTGATCAGCGGTTATAGCGACAAATCCTGGCTAATTTCGTCCAGCGACAAATTGAAACTGGGAATGAAGACTGTCATGAAATAGTCCATTTCCGGGCTCTGGCGCTGCTGGAGTGTTTTTTCCAGCCGCCCTTTGGCGGGGAGAAATTCATTGTTGCCAGCGGACAGCTCTTCCAGACATTTCAGGTAAGCGCACAGCGCATCCGCCTGCTTGACAATGGCTTGTTCCTCTTCGCTGGCTTGCCGTTCATCCAGCAGCAGTCGGAAATCCTGCTGTAATTCCTCCGGCAGCATACTGATCAATTTCTGGCGGGCGATTTTTTCTATTTTTTTATATTCATGCGCAATCTGGGCATTGTGGTACTTGATGGGGGTCGGCATATCGCCGGTCAGCACTTCGCTGGCATCATGATACATCGCCAGCAGTGCTATGCGTTCGGTATTAAGGTTGCCGTTGAATTTACGATTCTTGATGACGGCCAAAGCATGGGCGACAAACGCTACCTGCAAGCTGTGTTCCGACACATTTTCCGTGCGAACATTTCGCATTAATGGCCAGCGATTAATCAGCTTCAGTCGGGATAAATGGGCAAAGAAGTGGCTCTGAATCATAACCTTCTCTCGATATTCGGCAGGAAGGCATTCATTTTGTGGGGCAAAAACGGAATAAGCAATCGGATTGAACGGTATCCTTATTACCAGAATTAAGCAGGCTACATGCAACGGTAGCCTGCCAACGTGGGATTACTGATGATAGTGTCCCAGGAATCGCCCCAGTTTGCTGACAGCCATTTCCAGGTCATCAACACGCGGCAGCGTTACAATACGTACATGATCCGGCTCCGGCCAGTTGAACGCGGTGCCTTGAACCAGCAGAACCTTTTCCTGGAGCAAGAGATCCAGCACCAGCTTTTGGTCGTCATGAATGTTGAAGCGTTTGGCATCAATACGCGGGAACATATAGAGCGCGCCGCTGGGTTTAACGCATGAAACGCCGGGGATTTGGTTAATCAGCTCCCAGGCGCGGTTTCGTTGCTCATACAGGCGGCCGCCGGGATGGATGAATTCGCTGATACTTTGATAACCGCCTAACGCCGTCTGGATCGCGTGCTGCATGGGGACATTGGCGCACAGACGCATTGATGCCAGCATCTCCAACCCTTCAATGTACCCACGGGCATGTTTTTTCGGGCCATTGAGTACCATCCACCCTTGACGAAAACCGGCTACGCGATAGGTTTTGGACAGGCCATTGAACGTCACTGTCAGCAGGTCCGGCGCCAATGCGGCGATGGAGTGGTGTTGTGCTTCGTCGTAAAGAATCTTGTCGTAAATTTCGTCAGCGAAGATGATCAGACTATGCTGGCGCGCTAATTCAACGATCTCCAGCAGTAATTCTTTGCTGTAAACTGCCCCAGTCGGGTTATTCGGGTTGATGATGACGATACCGCGGGTGTTAGGGGTGATTTTTTTGCGAATATCATCCAGATCCGGAAACCAACCCGCCTCTTCGTCGCAACGGTAATGCACGGCGTTGCCGCCGGATAGTGAGACCGCTGCAGTCCAGAGTGGATAATCTGGTGCTGGCACCAGCATCTCATCATTGTCATCCAGCAGAGCCTGCATGGACTGAACGATAAGCTCAGATACGCCATTGCCGATATACACATCTTCAAGAGTGATATCGCGCATGCCGCGCGCTTGGTAGTGCTGGACGATGGCTTTACGAGCGGAGTACAGGCCTTTGGAATCGCAGTATCCCTGCGCTGTCGGCAGGTTACGAATAACGTCGACCAGAATTTCATCCGGTGCATCAAAACCGAATGGCGCCGGGTTGCCGATATTAAGTTTAAGAACCTTGTTTCCTTCTTCTTCCAGTCGTTTGGCTTCTTTGAGTACCGGGCCGCGGATGTCATAACAGACATTTTCAAGTTTTTTCGATTTTTCTATTGGGGACATTTAACAAACCTTTTACAGGACGCCTTCCTGAGTGGTAATAGCATAAGCAGCTTAATGTACTCCTCCCGTCCCCTATTTTGAAGAATGTTTCCTGACTACGGGGTATACCCGCAAAGTAATTCTCTGTGGTGCCATGTTGGTTTAAAATACTGGTTGTTAATTTTATGCTGGCGTTTAGTCCTGTTAAAAAACATGTGGGTAGCTCATTTCTGCAGATCGTTGGGGAATGTTAAAATATTCCATCGCCATGTATTGTTCGCATAAAACAGCGCCTGAGCGTTGCGAATGCCACACCTGCAGATAGGATGAATATCGTGGTGAGATCTGGGGGGCTATTCCATGATTAATTATAGACTGAAACCGGTATCAGAAATTGATGCTGTTTTAAACTGCATACAAACACAGTAGGGATATATCTGATGATCGTGGTGGACTACATAATTTTCATATCTCGAATAGATTTCGCTTATGACTAGAATTGAGCAAAGCAACAGAGAATGAATAGGAATAAAAGATGAGTGCAAATTCAGCGCGAAGGGAAAGTCAGTAATTAATATAAAAGACAAGAAACATAATTCAGATATTCCACGCCTATGTTCTGAAATAAACGTGTTATCACCGAGACTCCAGTACCACTTATGTTATGTGAGCCTTTTTTTATTTGCGATTATTTTTTACAAAAAAGTAAAAAAAATTACATAAAATTTAAGTGAGGGAGTGATAGTAACTAACTGTATTAATAGCTTTTAATAAGGCCTGCTTCAAGTGAGGAAAAGAGAGAAGGCAGATTATCGTTAAAAAATGCACACAACCTATCATGGAAACTAAAGCGTTTTGCCGAAGTGGATGAAACGAGAGTTCAGGAAGAGAGAATGAAAGTAGCAGGGCTGCTGTTTTTATCAGCGGAATGTATTTTTCTGGTAAACCGAAACATTAAGTGCATGAGGAATGCATGTACGTCGGGAAATAACAGGATGCAGATATTTTTCTTACTGATTTTGTATAAGGTAAGCGCAATCATAATCTTATATCTCTGAACTGGATCTCATTAAGAAAACATCCGGCATCTGGTTTTTTAGATAGTTTTATTTTATCATGTAAAATAAATAAAAGAGTTCTTTTTGCATGTCTGATTACGTAATAAGATAGTCAAATAAACAGTCATGCATAGAGCGTGATTATGGCAAAAAGAATATTGATTCGCTTTTGGCCGTGAAAACGCTCTGCGATACTGTTTTTTCATTATGTATCAGGCTTTGCCGATGCTCTTACACCAACACCAGGTATGTTTGTTAAAAATTAAAATAGATAAGTGAAGAACCATATGACAAATGCAAGTCGTCCCGTCCTCAATCTGGATCTCGATCTGTTGAGAACGTTTGTTGCTGTCGCCGATTTGAATACGTTCGCAGCCGCTGCAGTGGCGGTTTGCAGAACCCAATCGGCAGTCAGTCAGCAGATGCAACGATTGGAACAACTGATCGGAAAGGAGTTGTTTGCCCGACACGGGCGGAACAAGCTGCTGACTGAACATGGCATCCAGTTTCTGGGTTATGCCCGGAAAATACTCCAATTTAATGATGAAGCCTGCGCATCGCTAATGTTCAGCGATATTCAGGGAACCCTCACTATAGGTGCTTCGGATGATACGGCTGACACTATTCTTCCGTTCATTTTGCAACGAGTGACAACCGTGTTTCCTAAACTGTCGATTGCGGTCAGCATTAAGCGCAGCGCAGAAATGATGGAAATGTTGAATCAGGGAAAAATTGATCTGGTTATCACGACCTTTAACAATAATAATTTTCCCCATGTCTTGCTGCGTACATCGCCAACGCTGTGGTACTGCGCGGCGGATTACCAGTATCAACCAGGGGAGACAGTACCGTTGGTCGTGCTGGATGAGCCCAGCCCCTTCAGGTCTCTGGCGCTGGAACAGTTGAACGCGGCAGGTATTCCATGGAAGATCGCCTATGTGGCGTCCACCTTATCGGCTGTGCGCGCCGCAGTGAAGGCTGGTTTGGGAATTACCGTGCGTTCGGTTGAAATGATGAGCCCGGAGCTGCGAGTTCTCGGTGAAGAGGAAGGATTACCTCGCCTGCCTGAAACGCGCTATTACTTGTGCAAAAACCCGTCGCATGACAACGAACTGGCTAATGCCATTTTCGGTGCTATTGAGTCTGGAACCCGATCCCAACTGTTGCCTGTCGTGCCGGGAACTGATGGTGAATCGCGGGAACCTGCTGTGGATGAATCGTAATTGCGGCGGGGGTTGAATCCTCGGTAGACAAACAGCGTTACTGAATCATTTCCCCTCACACCTGGTGTATGACGTTGTCGTGCATCAGGTGGATTGTTTCAATTCATTTCGCCTTTCCCCGTTTCTGACTACTTGGCTATTCTTTTTGTTGTCAATGCGTTGCTTTAGCGATAATGGTCATCTAACCCAATGAAATGCTGTTTCTTTTTTTTTAAATCTATATTGCCGTCCGGTGGCTATCGATGGGAGGGTTAAAGGGGTAATTTAATTACTAACATAATCGATAAAAGTGTGTTCTGGATCAAAAAATATCCCTAATGACACTATGGAAGAACAGGAATTCTTGATGGAAATGGTATAGTGCACGTGGGTATAGCGTTGCAGTGCATAGCTATCCGTTAACAAATCGGCCAGCACTGACACGTTTTAGCGGTGATAGTGTTTGAAGGTTGTTAACAAAAATGCGTGCGTGTAAAGTAATGCGCTGCTATTTTTTGAGATGTTTAAAATAAAGTTATACAACAGGGAATCAGGCCACAAAGGATAGCTGCTTAACCTTTTCAGTCGTGTGCTTATGTGGCGATAAATCCTTCCTTTTAATCGATGTGGCAGCCGAACTGCCGACCAGAGCAGAGAGCTGACCGCTTTTGATGAGTAAGCAAGAGTATGTCAACAACTACTGAAGTTCTCGCCCATCACTGGGCCTTTGCGCTATTTATCGTCGTTGCCGTAGGTCTCTGCGGTTTTATGCTGCTTGGTGGTTTTCTGCTTGGGGGACGCGCAAGGGCGCGGCACAAAAATATCCCTTATGAGTCTGGTATCGACTCTGTCGGCTCAGCGCGGTTGCGTCTCTCCGCCAAATTCTATCTGGTCGCAATGTTTTTCGTTATTTTCGACGTCGAAGCCCTGTATTTGTATGCCTGGGCCGTTTCCATCAAGGAGAGCGGTTGGGTGGGGTTCGTCGAGGCCGTCATTTTCATTTTGGTGTTGTTGGCTGGTCTGGTCTATTTGGTTCGTATCGGCGCGTTGGACTGGACGCCTGTGCGTTCCAAACGACAAGTCGTGAAGTCCAGTATTGCGGCACAAACCACCAACATTCACCAGCAGTAATAGCGAGGCATTAAACGATGGATTATACGCTCACCCGCATAGATCCGGACGGTGAGAACGACCGTTATCCCCTTCAAAAACAAGAGATTGTTAACGACCCTCTTGAGCAGCATGTTCATCGCAGCGTCTTCATGGGAAACCTGGAACATGCGCTGCATAATATGGTGAACTGGGGCCGGAGTAATTCCCTATGGCCCTATAACTTCGGTCTTTCCTGCTGCTATGTAGAAATGGCCACTTCATTTACCGCAGTCCACGACGTAGCGCGATTTGGTTCTGAAGTTATCCGCGCTTCCCCCCGTCAGGCGGATTTCATGGTAGTGGCAGGCACTCCGTTCCTGAAAATGGCTCCGGTCATTCAGCGTCTCTACGATCAAATGCTTGAACCCAAATGGGTGATTTCCATGGGAGCCTGCGCCAATTCAGGCGGTATGTACGATATTTATTCCGTAGTTCAGGGCGTGGACAAGTTCCTTCCGGTGGATGTGTATATCCCGGGGTGTCCACCGCGGCCTGAAGCCTATATGCAGGCATTGCTGTTGCTGAAGGAATCCATTCGTGAAGAACGCCGCCCGCTGTCATGGGTGGTGGGCGATCAGGGGGTTTACCGCGCCAATATGCAGTCTGAGCGTGAGCGCAAACGTGGTGAGCGGATTGCAGTAACCAATCTGCGGACCCCTGACGAGATTTAACCTGTGGGTGAAAGGCCGTCGATGGCTGCGTAATATCACGATAACAGTGTGCAGCCATCATCAGTCACAGAATTAACACATTCACTGTGGTGACAAAACTTATGACAGATTTAACGACGCACGATGCCGCTCTGCCTGTCTGGCAAACCCGCGATCACCTTGATGATCCGATCGTCAGCGAGCTGTGCAACCGTTTTGGTTCGGAAGCTTTTACTGTTCAGGCGACGCGCACGGGTATGCCGGTTGTCTGGGTGAAGCGAGAACAATTGCTGGAAGTGGTTGCCTTCCTTAAGAAACAACCGAAACCCTATGTCATGTTGCTGGACTTGCATGGCGTGGATGAGCGTCTGCGCACACATCGCCAGGGGTTGCCGGACGCTGATTTCACCGTGTTCTACCACCTGATTTCCATCGACCGCAATAAAGACATCATGCTGAAGGTGGCGTTGGTAGAAAAAGATCTGAACATGCCGACGCTGACCAAACTGTTCCCGAATGCCAACTGGTATGAGCGTGAAGTTTGGGACATGTACGGCATTACCTTCAATGGTCATCCCCATCTGACGCGCATCATGATGCCGCAGACCTGGGAAGGTCATCCGCTACGTAAAGATTTTCCGGCCCGTGCGACGGAGTTCGATCCTTTCGTGCTGACCAAACAGCGCGAAGACATGGAAATGGAGGCTCTGACCTTCAAACCCGAAGAGTGGGGAATGAAGCGCGGTACCAGCAACGAAGACTTCATGTTCCTCAATCTCGGGCCAAACCACCCGTCGGCGCATGGTGCATTCCGCATCATTCTCCAGCTCAACGGTGAAGAGATCGTCGACTGTATTCCCGATGTCGGTTATCACCATCGCGGCGCGGAAAAAATGGGCGAGCGCCAATCCTGGCACAGCTATATTCCCTATACCGACCGTATCGAGTATCTGGGCGGCTGCGTGAATGAAATGCCTTACGTGCTAGCGGTGGAGAAACTGGCCGGCATTGAAGTGCCGGAGCGTGTGAACGTTATTCGCGTCATGCTTTCTGAGTTGTTCCGCATCAATAGCCATTTGCTTTATATCAGTACCTTCATTCAGGACGTCGGTGCTATGACGCCGGTGTTCTTTGCTTTTACCGATCGTCAGAAGATTTACGATCTGGTGGAGGCCATTACCGGTTATCGCATGCATCCGGCATGGTTCCGCATCGGCGGCGTGGCACATGATTTGCCGCGCGGTTGGGAACGCCTGTTGCGCGAATTCCTGGACTGGATCCCCGGACGCCTTGATACCTACATCAAAGCGGCGCTGGAAAACTCCATTCTGAAGGGGCGTACCCAGGGGGTCGCGGCGTACAACGCCAAGGAAGCGCTGGAGTGGGGCGTAACTGGGGCGGGGCTGCGTGCGACGGGCGTGGCGTTCGACGTGCGTAAATGGCGCCCTTATTCCGGTTATGAAAACTTTGATTTTGAGGTCCCGGTGGGTGATGGCATCAGCGATTGCTATAGCCGCGTCATGTTGAAGGTTGAGGAGCTGCGTCAGAGCCTGCGTATCCTTGAGCAGTGTCTCAAGCATATGCCTGAAGGCCCGTTTAAGGCTGATCACCCGCTGACGACGCCGCCGCCGAAGGAACGCACGTTGCAGCATATCGAAACGTTGATCAACCACTTCCTGCAAGTTTCCTGGGGGCCGGTAATGCCTGCCAACGAGTCGTATCAAATGATCGAGGCAACCAAGGGAATCAACAGTTATTACCTGACCAGCGACGGCGGCACCATGAGCTATCGCACCCGTATTCGAACGCCGAGCTTCCCTCACCTGCAGCAGATCCCGTCGGTGATTCGCGGGTGTCTGGTATCCGATCTGATCGTATACCTCGGCAGTATTGATTTTGTCATGTCAGATGTGGACCGCTAATTATGCACGATCATAACAACACGCAAGAACCTATCGACGCTCAGGGGCAGCCCGCAGGGGAGGCTTTTGTGTTAAGTGACGCGGAGCGCGACGCCATCGAGCATGAAAAACACCACTACGAGGATGCACGGGCCGCTTCCATCGAAGCGTTGAAGATTGTGCAGAAACAGCGTGGCTGGGTGCCGGACGGCGCTATTACGGCTATCGCCGATGTGTTGGGCATCCCTGCCAGCGATGTGGAAGGCGTGGCGACATTTTACAGCCAGATCTTTCGCCAACCGGTTGGCCGTCATGTCATCCGCTACTGTGACAGCGTGGTATGCCATATCACCGGCTATCAGGGTATTCAGGCCGCTCTGGAGCGGAAGCTGAATATTAAACCGGGGCAGACCACATTTGATGGTCGCTTCACCCTACTGCCGACCTGTTGCCTGGGTAATTGCGACAAGGGGCCGTCCATGATGGTGGATGAGGATACCTACACGCGCCTGAAGCCAGATGATCTCGATTCGTTACTGGAGCAGTATCAATGACTAAAAACATTGTTCTGACGGCTGAACAGCATCCTCTGACGTGGCGTCTGCGTGCTGATGAGCAGCCAGTGTGGCTAGATGAATATCGCAGCAAGAACGGTTATGCCGGTGCCGCCAAGGCGTTGACCGGCATGTCCCAGGATGAAGTGGTGACGCTGGTCAAGGATGCCGGGCTGCGCGGCCGTGGCGGCGCAGGCTTTTCCACTGGGCTCAAATGGAGCCTGATGCCGAAAGATGAAAGCATGAATATCCGCTACCTGCTGTGCAATGCGGATGAAATGGAGCCAGGCACCTATAAAGATCGCTTGCTGATGGAGCAAATGCCGCATCTGCTGATCGAAGGCATGGTGATCGGCGCCTATGCGCTGAAAGCCTATCGCGGCTACATCTTTCTGCGCGGCGAGTATATCGAAGCTGCCGCTAACCTGCGTCGTGCGATAGAAGAAGCCAAGGCTGCGGGGTTGCTCGGTAAGAATATCTTGGGCACCGGGTTTGATTTTGAACTGTTCGTTCATACCGGTGCCGGGCGGTACATCTGTGGTGAAGAAACCGCATTGATCAACTCGCTGGAAGGGCGTCGCGCCAATCCGCGTTCGAAGCCGCCGTTTCCCGCGATGGCTGGAGCCTGGGGCAAACCGACCTGCGTCAACAATGTGGAAACCCTGTGTAACGTGCCGGCCATTGTGGAGCATGGTATTGAGTGGTATCAGGGGTTGTCGGCCGGCAAGAGCAAAGATGCCGGTACCAAATTAATGGGATTCTCCGGCCGGGTTAAAAATCCGGGCTTGTGGGAACTGCCGTTCGGCACCACTGCCCGTGAAATTCTTGAGGATTACGCCGGCGGTATGCGCGATGGCCTGAAACTCAAAGCCTGGCAACCGGGCGGCGCAGGAACCGACTTTCTGACCGATGCGCATCTGGATTTGCCGATGGATTTTGAAAATATCGGCAAAGCAGGAAGCCGTTTGGGCACCGCGCTGGCGATGGCCGTCGACAATGAAATCAATATGGTGTCGTTGACACGCAATCTGGAAGAGTTTTTTGCCCGCGAGTCGTGCGGCTGGTGTACGCCATGCCGTGACGGATTGCCGTGGAGCGTAAAACTGTTGCGTGCGCTGGAGCGAGGGGAAGGGCAGCCGGGGGATATCGAAACGCTGGAGCAGATTTGTCGTTATCTCGCGCCGGGCAATACCTTCTGCGCGCATGCGCCGGGTGCGGTCGAACCACTGCAGAGCGCCATAAAATATTTCCGGGATGAATTCGAAGCCGGTATCGCCAGACAGGCGCCCGGTAACACCAAAGATATTCGCGGCATTCAGCCAAACCTGCTGAAACAGCGCTGGTAATCCCGGAAACCGGCAGGCAGCCGACATGGCTGTCCTGTCAGGCAGAATTTTTGATTAGTGCCCGCCCGTGGCGGGCTGTTATGGAAGCATGCTGACTATGGCAACGATTCATGTAGACGGCAAAGAATATGAAGTGGACGGTTCGGACAACCTACTGCAGGCGTGTCTGTCTCTGGGGCTTGATATTCCTTACTTTTGCTGGCATCCGGCGCTGGGCAGTGTCGGGGCTTGCCGCCTGTGTGCGGTTAAACAATACCAGAACGCGGAAGACACCCGAGGCCGTCTGGTGATGTCCTGTATGACACCAGCGACCAACGGCACCTACATCGCGATTGACGATGCGGAAGCCGTCGCGTTCCGTAAGACCATCGTGGAATTCCTGATGACCAACCATCCGCACGACTGCCCAGTTTGTGAGGAAGGGGGGAACTGTCATCTTCAGGATATGACGGTTATGACGGGGCATAATTTCCGCCGTTACCGATTCACCAAACGAACCCACCGCAATCAGGATCTCGGGCCTTTCATTTCCCACGAGATGAACCGCTGCATCGCCTGTTACCGCTGTGTGCGCTACTACAAGGACTATGCCGACGGTACAGACCTGGGCGTTTATGGTGCGCATGACAATGTGTATTTCGGCCGCGCAGAGGATGGCGTGCTGGAAAGCGAGTTTTCCGGCAACCTGGTGGAAGTGTGTCCAACCGGGGTGTTTACCGACAAGACCCATTCCGAGCGTTATAACCGTAAATGGGACATGCAGTTCGCCCCCAGCATTTGCCAGCAATGTAGCGTTGGGTGCAACACCAGCCCAGGCGAACGCTACGGCGAACTCCGGCGTGTCGAAAACCGTTATAACGGCAGCGTGAACCATTATTTCTTGTGTGATCGTGGTCGTTTTGGCTATGGCTACGTCAACCTGAAAGACCGCCCGCGTCAGCCGATTCAGCGTCGCGGTAACGATTTGATCGCCCTGAACGCCGAACAGGCGTTGCAAGGCGCGGCTGATGTTCTGCGCCAGGCGAAGAAGGTCATTGGTATCGGTTCCCCCCGCGCCAGTATTGAGAGTAACTTTGCATTGCGCGAACTGGTTGGTGCTGAGAATTTCTACACCGGTGTGTCCCGCGGCGAGCAACAGCGCCTGCAACTGATGCTGAAAGTGCTCAGTGAAAGCGGGGTTCGTACCCCGTCTTTGCGAGAGATCGAAAGTTATGATGCCGTGTTGGTACTGGGCGAGGATTTGACCCAGACCGGTGCCCGCATCGCACTGGCGGTACGTCAGGCAGTGAAAGGTAAAGCCCGTGAAATGGCGGCGGCACAGAAAGTGGCGGATTGGCAAATCGCCGCGATTCTGAACATTGGTCAACATGCCAAACACCCACTGTTCGTCACCAACGTCGACAGTACCCGGCTGGATGATATCGCTGCCTGGAGTTATCGGGCGCCTGTCGCCGATCAGGCGCGACTTGGTTTCGCGATCGCCCATGCGCTGGATAACGCAGCACCGGCGGTCAGTGATTTGTCCGCCGACTTGACTCAGAAAATGGATGTGGTCGTCCAGGCGCTGGCCAGTGCGAAGAAGCCGCTGATTATTTCCGGCACCAACGCCGGCAGTGACGATGTGATCGCTGCCGCTGCAAACGTCGCCAAAGCGCTGAAAAACCGAGGTGCAGACGTCGGTATTACCTTTGTCGCAGCAGGTGCCAACAGCATTGGCGTGGCCATGATCGGCGGAGGTTCTCTGGATGATGCGCTGGAGCAGTTGGAAAGCGGCGCTGCGGATAGCGTTGTCGTGGTGGAAAACGATCTTTACCGTCATGCACCGGCTGCGCGAGTTAATGCCGCCTTGGCCAAAGCCACCAATCTGGTGGTGGTCGATCATCAGCGCACCGCTATCATGGACAAGGCCAGTATGGTTCTTTCGTCCGCGAGCTTCGCTGAAAGCGACGGTACGCTGATCAATCAGGAAGGTCGCGCTCAGCGCTTCTTCCAGGTCTATGAACCCGCCTTCTATGATGACAAGGTGGTCATGCTGGAAAGCTGGCGCTGGCTGCACTCACTCTATATTACCTATAACAGCCGCCAGGTGGACTGGACGCAGCTCGATCATGTCATCGACGCTTGCGTCAAGGCGTTGCCGCAGCTGGCCGCCATCAAGGATGCTGCGCCTGATGCTTCTTTCCGCATCAAAGGGCAAAAGCTGGCGCGCGAACCGAACCGCTACAGTGGCCGTACTTCGCTGCGTGCCAATATCAGCGTGCATGAACCGCGTCAGCCGCAGGATCGCGACACCATGTTCGCTTTCTCGATGGAAGGGAACAACAGCCCGCAAGCCGAGCGTCAACAGGTGCCATTCGCCTGGGCGCCGGGTTGGAACTCTCCGCAGGCGTGGAACAAATTCCAGGATGAAGTGGGCGGTCATCTGCGTCATGGCGATCCCGGGGTGCGTCTGATCGAGGCTGGTGAGGGTTCTCTGGCGTATTTCGGCCAGGTACCTGCGCCGTTCTCGCCCCAGGCGGGGCAGTGGACGGTCGCACCTTACTATTCGCTGTTCGGCAGTGACGAGCTATCGCAGCGCTCATCGGTGATCCAGGCGCGGATGCCGGAAGCCTGTGCAGTGGTCAACCCGACGGATGCCGCTGTGTTGGGCGTCAACCCCGGAGCATTGCTGGATATTACTTGCGGTGGTCAGACGCTGCGCCTGCCGGTGCGCATCAGCCATGAGCTGCATCAGGGGCAGGTTGGGTTGCCGCTGGGCTTCCCAGGTGTTGCTCCGGTGTTGGCCGGTGCGACTGTTGAAACCCTGCGGGAGGCTGCACAATGAACTGGTTAACGCCTGATATGCTGGAAATTTTGTCCACCGTGGGAAAAGCGTTGCTGATCCTGGTCGTCGTAGTGAGCTGCGGTGCGGTCATGAGTATGGGGGAGCGCCGTTTACTGGCGCTGTTCCAGGGCCGTTACGGGCCAAACCGCGTCGGTTGGGGCGGTTCGCTGCAACTGGTTTCGGACATGCTCAAGATGTTTTTCAAAGAAGACTGGACGCCGCCTTTTGTCGACAAGGTGATATTCATTCTGGCGCCGATGATTGCATTCACCTCGTTGCTGATGGTATTTGCGATCGTACCGGTCAGCCCGACCTGGATAGTGGCTGATCTGAATATCGGTATCCTGTTTTTCCTGATGATGGCCGGCTTAGCGGTATATGCCGTGTTGTTCGCCGGCTGGTCGAGTAACAATAAATACTCGCTGCTGGGGGCAGTGCGCGCCTCCGCACAGACGCTGAGTTATGAAGTGTTTCTTGGTTTGTCGCTGATGGGGGTGGTGGCGCGTGCCGGTTCGTTCAACGTGGGCGATATCGTGGCTTCACAAGCACATTTGTGGAATGTCGTGCCCCAGTTCTTCGGTTTCATTACCTTCGCTATCGCGGGTGTGGCAGTGTGCCACCGTCATCCTTTTGACCAGCCGGAAGCTGAGCAGGAACTGGCGGACGGCTACCACATCGAATACGCCGGGATGAAGTTCGGCCTGTTCTTCGTGGGAGAATACGTCGGTATCGTTACGGTGTCCGCGCTGATTGTCACCCTGTTCTTCGGTGGTTGGCAGGGGCCGTTCTTGCCGCCGTTTATCTGGTTCGCGTTGAAAACAGCGTTTTTCATGATGATGTTCATCCTGATCCGCGCTTCGTTGCCTCGTCCACGTTATGACCAGGTGATGGCGTTCGGTTGGCGGGTCTGTCTGCCGCTGACGCTGCTGAATCTGCTGGCGACTGCTGCAGTCATTCTGTTGAACGCTTAGGAAGGGGTGATAAACCATGACACTAAAAGAGCTTTTGATTGGTTTCGGCACCCAGGTGCGCAGTATCTGCATGGTGGGTTCTAATGCGTTCAAAAAACGCGAAACCAAAATGTATCCGGAAGAGCCGGTAAACCCACCGCCGCGTTTCCGTGGGCGCATTGTGCTGACCCGCGATCCTGACGGTCAGGAACGTTGTGTTGCCTGTAACCTGTGTGCGGTAGCCTGTCCGGTAGGCTGTATTTCACTGCAGAAGGCGGAAATGAAGGATGGTCGCTGGTATCCGGAGTTTTTCCGCATCAACTTTTCGCGCTGCATCTTCTGCGGTATGTGTGAAGAAGCCTGCCCGACAACGGCGATTCAATTGACGCCAGATTTTGAAATGGGTGAATTCAAACGCCAGGATCTGGTTTATGAAAAAGAAGATCTACTGATCTCGGGGCCGGGTAAATATCCGGAATATAACTTCTACCGGATGGCAGGCATGGCGATCAATGGTAAAGACAAGGGCGAAGCTGAAAACGAAGCCAAACCCATTGATGTCAAAGGCCTATTGCCCTAAGGAGCCAAGCATGGAATTCGCGTTTTATGCGACTGCGATTATTGCGGTACTGGCAACATTGCGTGTCATTACCCATACCAATCCAGTACATGCATTACTGTATCTGATTATCTCGTTACTGGCGGTGGCTGGTGTGTTCTTCTCTCTCGGTGCGTATTTCGCCGGCGCGTTGGAGATTATTGTGTATGCCGGCGCCATTATGGTGCTGTTTGTCTTCGTGGTGATGATGCTGAACCTCGGCCACTCGGTAGTGGATCAGGAGAAAGCCTGGTTGAAACCTGGTGTGTGGATCGGGCCGGGCATTCTGTCGCTGGTATTGCTGGGTGTCATTATCAAGGGGATCTTCAGCCTGAACGGCCAGAATATCTCCGGCGGAATGATTGACGCTAAGGCGGTGGGCATCAGCCTGTTCGGCCCGTATGTTCTGGCTGTGGAGTTGGCATCCATGTTGTTGCTGGCCGGTCTGGTGGTGGCGTTCCACATCGGACGTGAAGATAAGCGCGGTGGTGACGTTCTTGCCAAAGATGACAAAAAATCAACGGAGGAACGCGCATGATACCGCTTCAACATGGCCTGCTGCTGGCAGCCATTCTCTTCGTGCTGGGGCTGACCGGGCTGGTGATTCGTCGCAACCTGCTGTTCATGCTGATCAGCCTGGAAATCATGATCAACGCTTCGGCGCTGGCCTTTGTCGTCGCCGGAAGTTACTGGGGCCAGTCGGATGGTCAGGTGATGTACATTCTGGCTATCACGCTGGCGGCAGCGGAGGCCAGTATCGGTCTGGCGCTGTTGCTCCAGCTTTACCGTCGTCGTCAGACCCTGAATATTGACACTGTCAGTGAGATGCGCGGATGAACTTACTCTATTTAACTATTCTGTTTCCGCTACTCGGATTCTTATTGCTGGCTTTCTCCCGTGGGCGTTGGTCGGAAAATCTGTCCGCCGCCATTGGTGTGGGCTCGGTCGGGTTGGCTGCGTTGGTTGCTTGTAAAGCGGCGCTGGATTTTGCCGGTCAGCAGCACGCAGGCGGTGTCACTTTCTTCACTCAGCATTTGTGGACCTGGATGACGGTCGGCAAGTTTGATATCAGCGTGAATCTGGCGCTGGATGGGCTGTCGCTGACGATGCTGTCTGTGGTGACGGGCGTGGGTTTCTTTATCCACCTGTTCGCATCCTGGTATATGCGTGGTGAAGAGGGATACTCCCGTTTCTTTGCCTACACCAATCTGTTCATCGCCAGCATGGTGGTGCTGGTGCTGGCGGATAACTTGCTGCTGATGTATCTCGGTTGGGAAGGGGTGGGGCTGTGCAGCTATCTGCTGATCGGCTTCTACTACACCAATCCGAAAAATGGTGCAGCGGCCATGAAAGCGTTTATTGTTACCCGTGTAGGGGATGTATTCCTGGCGTTTGCGCTGTTCATCCTGTATCGCGAATTGGGGACATTGAACTTCCGCGAGCTGATGGTGCTGGCGCCGCAGCGTCTGGCCGAAGGGTCGCCGGTTATTACTTGGGCAACCCTGATGTTACTGGGCGGTGCGGTGGGTAAATCGGCTCAGTTGCCGTTGCAGACCTGGCTGGCCGACGCGATGGCGGGCCCGACTCCAGTTTCCGCACTGATCCATGCTGCGACGATGGTGACTGCCGGCGTATATTTGATAGCACGCACGCATGGTCTGTTCCTGATGGCGCCGGATGTGTTGAATCTGGTGGGTGTCGTTGGGGCTGTAACCCTGTTGTTGGCTGGTTTCGCTGCGCTGGTGCAGACTGATATCAAGCGTGTGCTGGCGTATTCCACCATGAGCCAGATCGGTTACATGTTTCTGGCGTTGGGTGTTCAGGCGTGGGATGCGGCGATTTTCCATCTGATGACCCATGCATTCTTCAAGGCGCTGTTGTTCCTGTCATCCGGCTCGGTAATTCTGGCCTGTCACCATGAACAGAACATCTTCAAGATGGGCGGTTTACGTAAGACGATTCCGTTGGTGTATGTGTGCTTCCTGGTCGGCGGTTCGGCGCTGGCGGCGCTGCCGCTGGTGACGGCTGGTTTCTTCAGTAAGGATGAGATTCTGGCCGGCGCCTGGGCCAACGGTCATCTTAATCTGGTGGTCGCCGGTCTGGCCGGGGCGTTCATGACGTCGCTCTATACCTTCCGGATGATTTTTATCGTGTTCCATGGCGAAGAAAAAACCAAGGCTCACGCCGGCAAGGGGATCTCGCATCACCTGCCGCTGCTGGTGCTGATGGTGCTGTCCACCTTTGTGGGCGCCATGATTGTGCCTCCTTTGCATGGCGTTCTGCCTGCGACTACTGAGTTGGCGCATGGTCAGGTTATGACGCTGGAAATTGCCTCCGGTGCAGTGGCTGTCGTCGGTATTCTGCTGGCCGCCGCGCTGTGGCTTGGCAAACGCCAAACGGTCAACGCGGTTGCCGCCAGTGCCCCAGGGCGTTTCTTCTCCACCTGGTGGTTCCATGCCTGGGGCTTTGACTGGCTGTACGACAAAATTTTTGTCAAACCGTATCTGGCTATCGCGACGCTGTTGCAGCGAGACCCGTTGAATGCGCTGATGAATATTCCAGCCATACTGGTTCGCTGGGGCAACCGTGCTTTGCTTGTCAGCGAGAACGGTCAATTGCGCTGGTATGTTGCCTCAATGGGTGTCGGTGCCGTGGTGGTGCTGGCGCTGCTGTTGCTGGTATAGGTTTCGGTAACGCAGAGGGGCGGAGGCGAGGCCACATTGGGTAGCCTCCGCAGGCAGCAAGTTTTTCGTTTTCTTTAATTTAGGGACACAAAACGCCATGCTACTACCTTGGCTGATTCTTCTCCCCTTCATCGGCGGCCTGCTGTGTTGGCAGCTCGAGCGTTTTGGCACGCGGGTGCCGCGCTGGATTGCGCTGATCTCCATGGGGCTGACACTGGTGCTGTCGTTGCAGTTGTGGCTGCAGGGCGGTTTCTCACTGAGTACGCCGTCGGGGTTGCCCCAATGGCAATCGGAGTACAACCTGCCATGGATACCGCGCTTTGGTATCTCTATTCATCTGGCGCTGGATGGGCTATCGCTGTTGATGGTGGTGCTGACCGGTCTGCTGGGTGTGTTGGCTATTCTCTGTTCCTGGAATGAAATCCAGCGTTATCAGGGCTTTTTCCACCTGAATCTGTTGTGGATCTTGGGCGGTGTTATCGGCGTATTCCTGGCTATCGACATGTTCCTGTTCTTCTTCTTCTGGGAAATGATGTTGGTGCCGATGTACTTCTTGATCGCACTCTGGGGTCACAAAGGATCGGATGGGAAAACCCGTATTGCGGCGGCCACCAAGTTCTTTATTTATACGCAGGCCAGCGGCCTGGTGATGTTGATCTCCATTCTGGCGCTGGTGTTCGTGCATCACAACGCTACCGGCGAATGGTCGTTCGATTATCAGCAGCTGTTGAAAACGCCGATGTCGTTCGGGCTTGAATATGCGCTGATGCTGGGCTTCTTCGTCGCTTTCGCAGTAAAAATGCCGCTGGTGCCACTGCACGGCTGGCTGCCGGATGCCCATAGTCAGGCGCCGACGGCTGGCTCCGTGGACTTGGCCGGTATTCTGCTGAAAACGGCGGCCTACGGCCTGCTGCGTTTCAGTCTGCCGCTGTTCCCAAATGCGTCTCATGCGTTTGCGCCGGTGGCGATGTGGTTTGGCGTCATCGGTATTTTCTACGGTGCCTGGATGGCATTCAAACAGACGGATATCAAACGCCTGATCGCCTATACCTCGGTATCCCATATGGGGTTTGTGATGATTGCCATCTATACCGGCAATCAACTGGCCTATCAGGGCGCGGTGGTGCAGATGATTGCACACGGCCTGTCCGCCGCCGGTATGTTCATTATCTGCGGCCAGCTTTATGAACGCCTGCACACGCGCGATATGCGTCAGATGGGGGGGCTGTGGAGCAGAATTCGTTATCTGCCGGCGCTGTCGCTGTTCTTTGCCGTCGCAACGTTAGGTATGCCGGGCACAGGCAACTTTGTCGGCGAATTCATGATTCTGTTCGGCAGTTACCAGATCGTTCCGGTGATCACGGTGGTTTCCACTTTTGGGCTGGTATTTGCCTCCGTTTATTCGCTGATCATGATGCAGCGCGCGTTTTATGGCGCACCCAAATCGGATGAAGCGTTGGCGGGCATGTCACCCCGTGAGCTGTCGCTCATTCTGCTGCTGGTTGTTCTGTTGGTGCTGCTGGGTGTGTATCCGCAGCCGATTCTGGATACCTCCAGTGCGGCGATGACCAATATCCAACAATGGTTTACGTCATCGATTCAGGGTTCAACAATTTCAACGACAGGGCTGTAATTCGCCATGACAATAACTCTTCAACAATTGATCGCGCTCTCGCCGCTGTTAATCGTCGGATTGACGGTGGTGGTTGTGATGCTGTGCATTGCGTGGCGACGCAACCATTTCGTCAATGCGACACTGACGGTCATTGGTCTGAACATCGCGCTGCTTTCGCTGTATCTGGTGAGCCAGGCCGGCACGACGGACGTTACTCCGTTGCTGCGTGTGGACGGGTTCTCGATGTTCTATACCGGGTTGGTACTGGCTGCCAGCCTGGCGACCAGTACGTTCGCCTATCCGTGGCTGGAAGGGTATCCAGATAATAAAGACGAGTTCTATCTGCTGGTGTTGATTGCCGCCATGGGGGGCATCTTGCTGGCCTGCGCCAATCATCTGATGGCGTTGTTCATCGGTATCGAGCTGATCTCTCTGCCGTTATTCGGTCTGGTAGGGTATGCCTTCCGTCAGAAACGCTCACTGGAGGCCGGCATCAAGTACATGCTGTTGTCTGCGGGAGCGTCTTCCTTCCTGCTGTTTGGTATGGCGCTGGTTTACGCGGATTCCGGTAGTCTGAGCTTCGCCAGTCTGGGTAAAAGTCTGAGTGATCACCAAATCCATACGCCGCTGTTGCTGGCAGGCCTAGGGATGATGGTAGTTGGGCTGGGCTTCAAACTGTCGTTGGTACCGTTCCACTTATGGACGCCTGATGTGTATCAGGGGGCGCCGGCGCCGGTTTCCACTTTCCTGGCGACGGCCAGTAAGATCGCCATTTTCGGTGCTGTGATGCGTTTGTTCCTGTATGCGCCGATGGTGGATAGCGGATCAGTACGTACTGCATTGGGTATTATTGCGTTTGCCTCTATTTTGTTCGGTAATTTGATGGCGGTCGCACAGAGCAATATCAAACGCCTGCTGGGGTATTCGTCCATTGCGCATCTAGGGTATTTGTTGGTGGCATTGATCGCTGTGCAGTCGCATCAGCTGGCGTTGGAAACTATCGGCGTCTATCTGACCGGCTATCTGTTTAGCAGTCTGGGCGCATTCGGCGTCGTCAGCCTGATGTCCAGCCCGTACAGCGGCCCTGATGCTGATTCATTGTTCTCCTACCGCGGCCTGTTCTGGCACAAGCCGATTCTGTCTGCGGTGATGACGGTGATGATGCTTTCCCTGGCGGGTATTCCGATGACGCTAGGCTTCTTCGGGAAATTCTATGTGCTGGCGGTTGGCGTCAACGCGCACCTGTGGTGGCTGACGGCAGCGGTGGTGGTGGGTAGCGCTATCGGCCTTTATTACTATCTACGTGTGATGGTTAGCCTGTATCTGACCGCGCCGCAAACGCTGAAACGCGATACGCCAAGCAACTGGGCACTAACGGCGGGTGGTGTGGTGGTACTGATTTCTTCGGTATTAGTGTTGATTTTGGGGATCTACCCACAGCCGTTAATTACGTTGGTGCAACTGGCGCAGCCACTGATGTAACCGACATTTGAAGGTTGAAAAGCCGCGGCACTGACCGCGGTTTTTTTATGGCGCCATCCCGATGCGGGGTGTTTTTGCTATGGCGTGCCCCTTCCCCCGCAGGCTGATGCGAGCGTTGTTGAAATCATGCCTGGCATTTTTATGCGCAATGTTTTTTTGCATTAATGGGCGAAGCGACGGCAACGTTCGGTGGCAGAGAGAAAACGGGAAATGTCGAAAGATGGAGAGTTTCGACCGGATAATGAATGGTGTGTGACGCGAGATAATCTTCAGGTAATAAAAAACCGCCTTGTGTAGTGGCGGTTTTTTAAATCAGGTTACGGTTATCAGAATGGGCTGATGATGGAACCGATACGTTCACAGTAGCTGACATACACATTACCCAGTTTCTTGAACAGATTGCTGACGTTGCGAAATACGCGCATGATGACCTCTCGATGTACAGTTTATGTGATTTTCGTCACGTTTTTAGCGTAATCAATTGGCTGTCCGAAGACAAGTTTTTTGTGACTTAAATCACATAAAAATAAGCGCGAAGCGTATGGAGCGCCTCGCGCCTGGCTGAAAATGTCGAAAGAGCGAAGGGAAGTGATGAAAGCGCGTCGTCAGCTATAGCCTAATCACGCCATCAATCAGCGTAGTGCTGTACCCGCCGATCCACGGTTGATCGTCTATCCAGGTGACATGAACCTGCCCGTTCCTATGAAGCATCGTGCCCTGGCGAACCCGATAACCGTGCTGTCTGGCTGTAGGATGTTGGCTCGGATATTGATGTATGACCTGAGCGATGCAGGCATTGGCGCTGCCAGTTACCGGGTCTTCGATCAGGGTATCGTCCAGCATGAAAAATGTACGGACTTCGTAATCCGCGATGGCAGGTGTCGCATGCGGGCCATAAATCGCGATGCCATCAGTCTGACAGTGGTCGAACAATTGTTTTAGTCGCCTGATATCTGGACGGACGTCGAGGCAAGCCTGGGCACTGTGCAGACGCACGGTCAGCCAGCGGATACCCATGCTGACATTGATTGGTGGGAATGACACATCGCGGGCATGGCTGCCTAGCGCGTGGTCGATCAGCGGAGAATGAGCGGGATCGATAGTTGTCAATTCTGCCTCTGGCGCCCTGAAAGCCAACTGACCGTCGTGATGGATAGAGATCGGCACCAGTCCCACGCCGCACTGCTGGATAAGCTGCCCGGGAGTGCGCGGTTTTAGCCCTGCCTCTAATAAGGCATAGGCGGTTCCTAGTGTCGGGTGTCCGGCGAAAGGAATTTCCGATGAGGGTGTGAAGATTCTTACCCGATAGTCTGCCGCAGGGTCGTCCGGCATCAGTACGAAGGTGGTTTCGGACAAGTTCGTCCATCGGGCGATGGATTGCAGCTGCTTGTCGGTTAATCCATCCGCTTCCAAAATCACCGCCAGCGGGTTGCCCTGGCAGGGATGATTGCTGAAAACGTCAATCTGTTTGAATTTTCGTTGTCGTGACATTTTGTGTTCCTGTTGTTGTTTCTCGGCGGCGATGACTATTGCGGTGCGGATGGAATAGGGCGCTATTGGTGAATATTTGTACAAATATGGTCGGGATTCTCGTTTCCAGCTGTGGCATAATGCGCGCCAAATCACAATTTAGTCGAGAATGTGCTGTGCTAGCCACTAACAATATCACGATTCAATTCGGCAGTAAGCCGTTGTTTGAAAACATCTCTGTCAAATTTGGCGGCGGTAATCGCTATGGCCTTATCGGTGCCAACGGGTGCGGTAAATCTACTTTTATGAAGATCCTCGGCGGCGATCTGACGCCGACCGCCGGGAATGTCGCTCTCGACCCTAACGAGCGTATTGGTAAATTGCGCCAGGATCAGTTCGCCTTTGAAAAATACACAGTGCTGGACACGGTGATCATGGGGCATACCGAACTGTGGGCGGTAAAAGAAGAACGCGATCGTATTTATGCCTCCGGCGATATGAGCGAAGAGGACGGCTATCGTGTTGCCGATTTGGAAGTGCAGTACGGGGAAATGGACGGCTATAGTGCCGAAGCGCGGGCGGGAGAACTCCTGTTGGGGGTAGGCATTCCGCTAGAGCAGCACTATGGCCTAATGAGCGAAGTCGCACCCGGCTGGAAGCTGCGCGTGTTGCTGGCGCAGGCGCTGTTCTCCAATCCCGATATTCTGCTGTTGGACGAACCGACCAACAACCTGGATATTGATACCATCCGCTGGCTGGAGCAGGTGCTGAACGAGCGCAACAGTACCATGATCATCATTTCCCATGACCGTCACTTTCTGAATATGGTGTGCACCCATATGGCGGATCTGGACTACGGCGAGCTGCGCGTCTATCCCGGCAACTATGATGAGTATATGACGGCAGCGACACAGGCGCGTGAGCGTCTGCTGGCGGATAACGCCAAGAAGAAGGCGCAGATTGCCGAGCTGCAATCGTTCGTCAGCCGGTTCAGTGCGAATGCTTCCAAGTCCCGTCAGGCAACTTCTCGTGCCCGGCAAATAGAAAAAATCCAGTTGGAAGAGGTGAAAGCCTCCAGCCGTCAGAACCCGTTCATTCGGTTCGAACAGGATAAGAAGCTGTTCCGCAATGCATTGGAACTGGAAGGTATCACCAAGGGGTTCGATAACGGCCTGCTGTTCAGCCAGGTCAAAATGCTGGTGGAAGCCGGTGAGAAAGTGGCGGTATTGGGCACCAACGGTATCGGCAAATCGACGTTGATGAAAACGCTGGTCGGTGAGCTGCAGCCGGATGCCGGCAGCCTGAAGTGGGCCGAAAACGCCCACATCGGTTATTACGCGCAGGATCACGAATATGAGTTTGCAGAAGATCTGACCGTATTCGATTGGATGAGCCAGTGGAAGCAGGAGAATGACGACGAGCAGGCGGTGCGCAGCGTGCTGGGGCGCCTGCTGTTCTCGCAGGATGACATCCGCAAAAAGGTTAGCGTGCTGTCCGGCGGCGAAAAGGGCCGTATGCTGTTCGGCAAATTGATGATGCAACGCCCGAACGTATTGATTATGGACGAGCCGACCAACCACCTGGATATGGAATCGATCGAATCGTTGAATATGGCGCTGGAGTTGTATCAGGGGACGCTGCTATTTGTCTCCCACGATCGGGAGTTCGTCAGTTCGCTGGCAACCCGGATTGTGGAAATCACGCCGGGCAAAGTGATCGATTTCAGCGGTAATTATGATGATTATCTGCGCAGCCGCGGCGTCGAATAAGCGCCAATATTTTGCAGGATTGTTGGTGAGCTTTGCAGGATTATTGGTAAAAACGCCGTTTTGACGGCGTTTTTATCGCATGGATGCATAATCGATGAGTGAACGATGTTATGAAAATCGTAATAATCATCAGTATGACGCGCGGTGTAGAATAATGTGTAATGACATTAAGACATCGCAGAATAATCGTCAGAGATATGCAAGATTATTAGGTGGGCCGTCGATAAAACGACGGCTTTTTTTTATATCATCAAAGAAAGAAATAGAATGAATTTCAATTTTTCGTTATCAGGGGAATAAAAATTAACGCGCTGCTATTACCAGAAAATCTGGCAGGCTATTTTTAACAAATGCAGGAGTGTTAACCCGCGCGGTTTTTTTTAAGTAAAGTATTTAAATTAACCGCTCTGCTTAATCGATATTATTCAGAGGAATATCAAGCAGGGGAAATATCACTTTCAGAGTAGGGAAATTTAAAATTAATCTTTTTAAATCAATATATTGATGTTTGTGATAACAGATATAGGTCACAGTTAAATCGATTAAGCAACGTTAAGTCACCACAGCCATTTATCTTACTATGAGTGAGATATTTTCTCATTTGATCACAATAATGGCCGCGTTTAAAACGACGGCTGCGGTGAATATCACAGAAGGCATATAAATAGAGAGGTTATTTCCCGTGCTCTTGATGGAGATCAAGTCGGTTAAATTATCTTCCTCATTATCCTATTCCCCACACACTGGTGTGTTACTCCGATTTTATTACAGGAGAATAATAAAGAATGAGTGGGGAAAATATGATGCTTTCCCATCACGGCCTCAATCGCCGTGATTTTATGAAGCTATGTGCAGCACTTGCCGCCACCATGGGGTTGAAGGATGCCGCCGCCGCGGAGATGGCGAAATCGCTGACTTCGCCTCAACGTCCGCCGGTCATCTGGATCGGTGCCCAGGAGTGTACGGGATGTACCGAATCTCTGTTGCGCGCAACGCACCCGACTATCGAGAATCTGCTGTTAAACACCATCTCTCTGGAATACCACGAGGTGCTTTCAGCTGCGTTCGGCGAACAGGCTGAGGAGAACAAGCACCGCGCGATTGAGCAGTACAAAGGCAAGTTCGTGCTGGTGGTGGATGGTTCCATACCGATGAAGGATGGCGGAATCTACTGCATGGTGGCCGGCAAGCCGATTGTCGAGCATATTCGTGCCGCAGCGGAGCATGCCGCCGCGATCATCGCCGTCGGTTCCTGTTCTGCCTGGGGCGGTGTGCCGGCCAGCGGCGTCAACCCGACCGGCGCGGTAAGCCTGCAGGATATTCTGCCGGGCAAAACCGTCATCAATATTCCCGGTTGTCCGCCCAACCCGCACAACTTCCTGGCCACCGTTGCGCACGTTATCACCTACAACCGCGCACCGGCGCTCGACAGCCAGAACCGTCCGACCTTCGCTTATGCTCGTCTGATCCACGAAAACTGCGAACGTCGTCCGCACTTCGATGCTGGACGCTTTGCCAAGGAGTTCGGTGATGAGGGGCATCGTCAGGGCTGGTGCCTGTATCACCTCGGCTGCAAGGGGCCGGAAACCTACGGCAACTGCCCGACGCTGGAGTTTTGCGACGTCGGCGGCGGGATCTGGCCGGTAGGGATCGGGCATCCGTGCTACGGCTGCAACGAGAAAGATATCGGTTTCACCAAGGGCATTTTCCAACTGGCGAACGTAGAAAACCCGACCCCTCGGGTCGAGAAACCCGCGGTCAACAGCCCTGAAGGCGGCAACAGTTCTGCGACGGCAACTGGGCTTATCGGCGGCGTGCTGGGTGCGGTGGCCGGCGTCAGTCTGATGGCGGTACGTGAGCTGGGGCGCCAGCAAAAACAGCAGGACGCCGGAAACTCATCCCGGGAGGGCTAAGCCGTGAACAGACGCAATTTTTTCAAGCTGGCGTCCGCGGGAGCGCTGCTGGCGGGTACGCCGCTTACCAGTCAGGCGGAGGCCACCAACCGGCCGCCGATCCCCGGTGCGCTCGGCATGCTGTACGATTCGACGCTGTGCGTGGGGTGCCAAGCGTGTGTGACCAAATGCCAGCAGCTTAACCAGCTGGATTACAAGCCGGACAGCACGGTCTACAGCGGCGGTGCGGCGACCTGGTCCAACAACGACAAACTGAGCCCTTATACCAACAACATCATCCAGGTGTGGAGCGATGGCGATGGCAAGAATAAGGATCAGGCCAAAAACGGTTACGCCTACATCAAGAAGCAGTGCATGCACTGCGTCGACCCCAACTGTGTCTCGGTCTGCCCGGTTTCTGCGTTGAAGAAAGACCCGAAAACCGGCGTGGTGCATTACGACGCCAGCATCTGTACCGGTTGTCGCTATTGCATGGTGGCTTGCCCGTTCAATGTTCCCAAGTACGATTATGAAAACCCGCTCGGCAAGTTGCACAAGTGCGAACTGTGCAACCAGCCCGGTTTGGAACGTCTCGATAAGGGCGGCATGCCGGGGTGCGTGGAAGTCTGCCCGACCGGCGCGGTGATTTACGGCACCCGCGAACAGCTGCTGGCGGAAGCGAAACGCCGCCTGACGCTCAAGCCGGGCGACGAATACGCCTATCCGCGTCAGACGCTGGACCGCAACGACAGCTATCTGCACACCGTTCCCACTTATGAACGTTACGTGTACGGCGAAGAGGAAGCGGGGGGTACGCAGGTGCTGGTGTTGGCCGGGGTGCCGTACCAAAACCTGGATATGCCGACGCTGGACAAGCTGTCTACCGGTGCCCGGTCGGAACATATCCAGCATACGCTCTACAAAGGGATGGTGCTGCCGCTGGCGGTGCTGGCCGGGCTGTCGGTGCTGGTGCATCGCAATACCCGCGCCGAGCGGGAAGAGGGGCACGAATCACAGGAGAATCATCATGACGGCGCATAAAGCGAGTCCGCTGGGAGGGCGGCTGGTGAGCTGGCCCATCATGCTGCTGGCCCCGTTCGTGACGATCTGCGCGATACTGATCGTGAAACGTCTGTTTCTGGGGATCGGTTCCGTTGCGGATCTGAACGGCGGTTATCCGTGGGGCATCTGGATCGCCTTCGACTTGCTGGTCGGCACCGGGTTTGCCTGCGGCGGCTGGGCGCTGGCCTGGGCGGTGTATGTGTTCAACCGCGGCGAATACCATCCGCTGGTGCGTCCGGCGTTGCTGGCCAGTTTGTTCGGCTATTCGCTGGGCGGCCTGTCGATCACCATCGACGTCGGTCGTTACTGGAACCTGCCGTATTTCTACATTCCCGGCTATTTCAATACCAACTCGGTGCTGTTTGAAACCGCAGTGTGTATGACCATCTACATCGGCGTGATGGCGTTGGAATTTGCGCCGGTGGTGCTGGAGCGCTTTGGCTGGCATGTGTCGCTCAAACGTCTCAACAAGGTGATGTTCTTCATCATCGCGTTGGGCGCGCTGCTGCCGACCATGCACCAGTCCTCGATGGGGTCGCTGATGATCTCCGCCGGCTACAAGGTGCATCCGCTGTGGCAGAGCTATGAATTGCTGCCGCTGTTGTCGCTGCTGACTGCCTTTATCATGGGGTTTTCCATCGTCATCTTCGAAGGCTCGCTGGTACAGGCCGGGTTGAAGGGGCGAGGCCCGGACGAGCAATCGCTGTTCCGCAAGCTGACGTGTCTTACCGAGGTGCTGGTGCTGCTGTTCGTGGTGCTGCGCTTTGGCGAGATCGTCTGGCATCAGAAAACCGCGCTGCTGTTTGCCGGCGATCGCTATGCCATCACCTTTTGGTGTGAGGCGTTTCTGATGGTCTTCCCGCTGGTGTTGCTGCACCTGCCGAACGGCCGCCGCGATGCGCGCTGCCTGTTCCTGGCTGCGGTCAGCATGCTGCTGGGCGCGGCGCTATGGCGTCTGAGCTACTCTCTGCTGGCGTTTAACCCCGGCGGCGGCTACCACTATTTTCCCAAGGCACAGGAAATTCTGATTTCCATCGGTTTCGTGGCAATCGAAATCTGCGCCTACATCTTGTTAATCCGTCTGTTGCCGGTACTGCCGGCGCTGGGCGGCGAACATAAGCATCATCAGGCTGAGGTAAAGCATGAGCCAACGCATCACCATTGATCCCATCACCCGTATTGAAGGGCATCTGCGCATTGATTGCGAAATTGAAAACGGAAAAGTGACCAAAGCATGGTCCTCCGGCACCATGTGGCGCGGTATGGAGGAGATCGTCAAAGGGCGCGACCCGCGCGATGCCTGGATGATCGTACAGCGCATCTGCGGGGTATGCACCACGGTGCACGCCATTGCGTCGGTGCGTGCGGTGGAAAACGCGCTCGGCCTGAACATTCCGGTCAACGCGCAATACATTCGTAACCTGATTCTGGCCGCCCACAGTATCCACGACCATATCGTGCACTTCTATCAGTTGTCCGCACTGGACTGGGTGGACGTGACATCCGCACTGAAAGCCGATCCGCAGAAAGCGGCCGACTTGCTGAAAGGGCTGTCGAATTGGCCGCTGAATAATGCGGCTGAATTCACCAAGGTGCAGCAGAAACTGAAAGATCTGGTGGCCAGCGGGCAACTCGGTATTTTCGCCAACGGTTACTGGGGGCACCCGGCGATGTCGTTGCCGCCGGAAGTGAACCTGATCGCCGTCGCCCACTACCTGCAAGCGCTGGAATGCCAGCGTGACGCCAACCGCATCGTCGCCATTCTGGGCGGTAAAACGCCGCATATCCAGAACCTGGCGGTCGGCGGCGTCGCCAACCCGATCAATCTGGACGCGCCCAGCGTGCTCAACCTGGAACGGTTGATGTACGTGAAAAGCTTTATCGACCGTCTGGGCGATTTCATCGAGCAGGTGTACAAGGTGGATTGCGCCGTCATTGCCGCGCACTACCCGCAGTGGCTGACGCTGGGACGCGGCGCGGATCACTATCTGAGCGTGCCGGAACTGCCCACCGACAACAAGGGCGGCAGCTTCCTGCTGCCGGGCGGCTATCTGGAAAACGGCGATCTGGCCAAATTCCGGCCGATCACCAGCCATAGCGACAAGTTCCTGATCGAAGGGATCCGTGAAACCGGCAAACATGCCTGGTATCAGGATGAACAGCCGCTGGCGCCGTGGGAAGGGCTGACCCGTCCGAAATACACCGGCTGGCATGAAGACGGCAAATACTCGTGGGTGAAATCGCCGACGTTCTACGGCAAGACGGTGGAAGTCGGCCCACTGGCCTGGCTGTTGTGCGGTATGGCGGCTAAACATCAGGGAACGCTGGCGCATTTCAATCAGGTCAAAGCCGCCTATCAGGCACTGAGCGGACGCCAACTGGAAGAGAAACACCTGCACTCCACGCTGGGCCGCATCATCGGCCGTACCGTGCACTGCTGCGTGTTGAAAGATACGCTGGCGCAACAGTGGCAGGCGTTGGTGACTAACATCGGCAACGGTGATCATCAGACCTTTATCAAACCGGATCTGTCGCCAAATACCGAGTTTCGCGGCGTCGGTTTCGGCGAGATGCCACGCGGCATGCTATCGCACTGGATTGTGTTCAAAGACGGCAAGATCACCAACTATCAGGCGGTGGTGCCTTCAACCTGGACGTCCTGCCCGCGTAACGGCGACGACAAGCCGGGCCCTTACGAACAGTCGCTGGTGGGAACGCCGGTGGCGGATCCGCATAAGCCGCTGGAAGTGGTGCGTACCATTCACTCGTTCGATCCGTGCATGTCTTGTGCGGTGCACGTGGTGGATACGGTTAGCGGTAACGAAGTGACTCGGGTGAAGGTGCTGTAATGAACATACTGGTGTTGGGGATCGGCAATATTCTGCTCATGGATGAGGGGGTAGGGGTACGGTTGGTAGAGGAACTGGAGCGGCGTTATTGCTTCACGCCCGCCATCGATATTCTGGATGGCGGCACGTCCGGTATGGAGCTGATGGAGAGTATGGCCGGGCGCGATCACCTGATCGTGGCGGACGCGGTGCTGACCGGCAAACCGGCGGGTAGCGTCAGCGTGCTACGCGACGGCGAAGTGCCTGCACTGTTTACCCGCAAGTTGTCCCCACACCAGTTGGGTTTGGCCGATGTGCTGATGGCGCTGCAACTGACCGGCGAGTTTCCCCGCCAGCTTACGCTGGTGGGTGTTGAACCGGCGTTGCTGGAGTCCGGTATCGGTCTGACGGAAACGGTGGAATGCGCACTGGAAAAAGCGTTGCTGGCGATTTTGGATGCGTTGCGCCAAAGCGGCATCGCGGTATCGGTGATGCCGGTACCGGCAGCGCAGGAGGTGAGCTGTGACTGATGTCTCTTCGGCATCGATGTTATCGTCATCGTCTGAGCAGGATCGGCCCACAATACCCGGTGAGCGCAAAGAAATGCCTCTGGTGATGGGGCATGATCAGTCTCCAGTGGCCTGGCTGGAGGCGGAGTTTTCCCGCATTGCCCGGGAGCGGATGCAGTCCCTGCCGTTTTATCGCGCGGGCATTCCGGTACAGGCTTGCGGATTTACCCTGTTTGAACAGCAGTGGTTCGGTTGTCTGTTGACGCCGTGGATGATGAGCCTGGTGGTGTTGCCGGGGCCGCAGCAGCAGTGGCCGCGCAGAACGGTGTCGGACAAGCTGGCGCTGAGCCTGCCGTGTGGCGAAGTCGGGTTTATCGTCGGTGCGACCGACGACGGCAGCCAGTACCTGACCTGTTCGCTGATGTCGCCGCTGGATACGGCGCTGGATGCGGAGCAGGCGGTGCGACTGGCGGAGCAGAGCGCGCGCATGGCGTTGTCTCTGCCGGTGGTGGATGCCGCCGCGCCGCAGAACCCGGGCCGACGAGCGCTGTTCGGCCGTTATCGGAGTCAGTAGCATGCATGAAATTTCCATGTGCTATAACGCGCTGGAACTGATAGAGCAACAGGCGCGCCAGCATGGCGCCAGTAAAGTCACCGGTGTGTGGCTGGAAATCGGCGCGTTGTCCTGCATTGAGGAGAGTGCCCTGCGCTTTTGTTTTGAGTCCGTCTGTCGGCAAACGCTGGCGGAGGGATGTGAGTTGCATATCGCCGTGCGCCCGGCGCAGGCCTGGTGTTGGGCCTGCAGCTGCGCGGTGGAGGTTTCGGCCCATGACGGCGGCTGTCCGAAATGCGGTAGCAACTGTCTGCGGGTAGAGAGCGGCGACAGCCTGCAACTGAAGCAGCTTGCCATTGAATAACGCTGCGCCCGTGCGGCGCAGATAACAAAACCGGTCTGGTAACCGAAGGAGTCGTCTTAATGTGTACCACATGCGGTTGCGGTGAAGGCGAACGCAAAATCGAGGGCGATGAACACCCTCATGATCACGACCATCACCACGAACATTCCCATCATCATGAGCATGTCCATGCTCACCCCCATCATCATCACCATGCCCACGCGCACCACCATGAAGCGGGTCACGCGCATGCTGATGATGGGCATGACCATGACCACGGCGACAGGCAGCCGGCCCAGTGCGTGATCATTCATCATCACCATTACTATCATCATCATGGCGATGTGCATCACTACTACCACGAAACGGCAACGTTGCGAGCGGGGGATCTTGATGTCGGCGCGCATCGCCGTTACGGCCATCACCCGCATCATGAGCATTCACACGATCATGCACATTCCCATGATCATGAACACCCGCAGCCGCCAGCCGTTCAGCCGGAAGATCGCTTCGAGCCGGTGGTGCAGGATCAGGATCTGCATTATGGACAAGGCGCTGCCGGCACCCATGCGCCGGGCGTCGGTCAACAGCGTTTGTTGCAGATCGAAATGGACGTGCTGAGCAAAAACAATCAGGTCGCGCAGCATAACCGCGAGCATTTCGAGGCTGGGCATATTCTGGCGCTGAACCTGGTCTCCAGCCCCGGCTCCGGCAAAACCACGTTGCTGACCAGCACGCTGCATCTGCTGCGCGATCGCCTGCCTTGCGCAGTGATTGAAGGCGATCAGCAGACCACCAATGACGCGGAACGCATCCGCGCGACCGGGGTGCCGGCGATCCAGGTGAATACCGGCAAAGGCTGCCATCTGGATGCCGAAATGGTGCACGATGCCGCGCATCGGCTGTCGTTGCCGGATCACAGCCTGCTGTTTATTGAAAACGTGGGTAATCTGGTGTGTCCGGCCGGTTTCGATCTGGGCGAGCGCCATAAAGTGGCGGTACTGTCCGTGACCGAAGGTGAAGACAAACCGTTGAAATATCCACATATGTTTGCGGCGGCGTCGCTGATGATCATCAATAAGATCGACCTGTTGCCCTATCTGGATTTTGACCTGGAAGCCTGCGTGCGCAATGCGCGCCGTATCAACCCGGATATCGCCGTCATCGCGCTGTCGGCCCGAACCGGCGAAGGGATGGACGAGTGGTTGGCCTGGCTGGAAGCGCAATTGCTGGGGAGTCAGCCATGTGCCTAGGCGTGCCCGGTAAAGTAGTGTCGGTCGGGGCGGATATTCATCATCCGGCCCGGGTGGATGTGTGTGGTGTGCAGCGCGACGTCAACATCGCGCTGGTGTGCGACGGCGAGCCCGCCGAACTGATCGGCCAATGGGTGTTGGTTCACGTTGGGTTCGCCATGAGTCTGCTGGACGAACAGGAAGCGCAGGACACGCTGGAGGCGTTGCAGTCAATGCAGGCCGTCGGACTAGAGCTGGATGAAGTCCGGCAAACCGGAGCTGTTTATGCAGTACGTAGATGAATTCCGCGATCCGGAACTGGCCAAGGCGCTGTTGCAGCGGATCCGGGCGCTGGTGGCGGATCGTCCGCAGTGGGCGGCGCGTCCGCTGCAATTGATGGAGGTGTGCGGCGGGCATACCCACGCCATCTTCAAGTTCGGCATCGACCGGCTGTTGCCGCCGGAAATCGAATTTGTGCACGGCCCGGGCTGCCCGGTGTGCGTGCTGCCGATGGGCCGCATCGACGCCTGTCTGGAGATCGCCGCGCGGCCAGAAGTCATTTTCTGCACCTTCGGCGATGCGATGCGGGTGCCGGGGCGCAATGGCTCCTTGCAGGACGCTCGTCGTCACGGCGCCGATATCCGGGTGGTTTACTCGCCGATGGATGCGCTGGCGTTGGCGGAACAGCACCCCGATCGGCAGGTGGTGTTCTTCGGGTTAGGGTTCGAAACCACCATGCCGAGCTCAGCATTGACGCTGCAACAGGCCAAGCGTCGCGGCATTGATAATTTCTCGCTGTTTTGCCAGCACATCACCATCATTCCTACCTTGCGCAGCCTGCTGCAGCAGCCGGATTTGCGCATCGACGGCTTTCTGGCGCCGGGTCATGTCAGCATGGTGATCGGTGCTTATCCGTATCAACCGCTGAGCGAACAGTTCCACAAGCCGTTTGTGGTCACTGGGTTTGAGCCGCTGGATATTCTGCAGGCGCTGTTGATGTTGGTGCAGCAACTGCATGACGAACGTTGCGAAGTGGAAAATCAGTATCGCCGTATCGTGCCGGACAGTGGCAACGTATTGGCGCAACAAGCGATGGATGAGGTGTTTGAAACCAAAGCCAGCAGCGAGTGGCGTGGGTTGGGCGAGATCGCCAACTCCGGCATGCAACTGCGTGCGGCGTATGCTGGGTTTGATGCGGAACGGCGCTTTCAACCGCAACAACAACGGGTGGCGGATGAGCCGTTATCCCGCTGCGGTGACGTACTGACCGGGCGTTGCAAACCGAGCGACTGCCCGCTGTTCGGGCAACGGTGTTCACCGCAAAATGCCATCGGCGCGCTGATGGTGTCTTCTGAAGGGGCCTGCGCGGCCTATTACCAGTATCGCCGGGAGTGTGCCTGATGACTGCAACCATTCTGCCCAAAGAGATTACCCTGGCGCACGGCAGCGGCGGCCAGGCGATGCAGCAGCTGATTGAGGCGTTGTTTCTGCAGGCGTTTGACAACCCGCTGCTTGGCGCACGGGAAGATCAGGCTCGTCTGCCGCTGGCGCCGTTGGCGGCGGCGGGCGACCGTCTGGCGTTTACCACCGACAGCTATGTCATCGACCCCATCGTCTTTCCCGGCGGCGATATCGGCAAGCTGGCGGTTTGCGGTACGGTGAACGATCTGGCGGTCAGCGGTGCGCTACCGCGTTATCTCTCCTGCGGTTTCATTATTGAAGAAGGGCTGAGCGGCGAGATGCTGGCCCGTATTGTGAGTTCCATGGCGCAAACCGCCCGCGACGCCGGGGTACACATTGTCACCGGTGATACCAAAGTGGTGCCGCGCGGTGCGGCGGACAAACTGTTTATCAATACCGCCGGAATCGGCGTGATCCCGACGGAGGTCAGTTGGGGAACCAGCGAGATCCGCCCCGGCGATCGCATCCTGGTCAGCGGGACGTTGGGCGACCACGGCGCAACCATTCTCAACCTGCGGGAAAATCTGGGGCTGGAGGCGGAACTGGTCAGCGATTGCGCCGTGCTGGAGCCCTTGATCGCGCCGCTGCGGCGGATTGACGGCGTGCGTGCATTGCGCGACGCCACGCGCGGCGGGGTGACGGCGATCCTGCATGAGTTCGCCGCCGCCAGCGGTTGCGGGATGGAAGTGCAGGAAAACGCGCTGCCGGTCAAAACTGCGGTGCGCGGTATTTGCGAGCTGCTGGGGTTAGAGGCGTTGAACTTCGCCAACGAAGGCAAACTGGTGCTGGTGGTGTCGCCGGAAGCGGAAGACCGGGTGCTGGACGCGCTGCGCTCCCATCCGCTGGGACACGATGCCGCAGTTATCGGTAGTGTCACCGATAAAAAACAGGTACGCCTGTGCGGTGTGTTTGGCGCGTCCCGTCTGTTGGATCTGCCGCACAGCGAACCGATGCCGAGGATTTGTTGACTCGCTGCTGTTGGTAAACAGCCGTACTATTTTTCTTGGCAAGAGAGCGGAGAGGTTTCGTGCGGGATAAGCCACATTATTTCTCTGTTATTTCATCACCCGCACGACAAGGAGAGGCTCAGCGCCGCCTCTCCTTGACCTCTGGCTGGTGGCAAAACTGTGCCGCTAACGCGGTTCCTTCGGCGTTCGACTTCGCTGTTCGGGCCGCCCGTGACGCTCTCCCGGAGCGGCACGGGCTTTCGCCGCGTCCATGCGGCTCACCCGGCGAAGCCGTCCTCCTCAGCACAGTTTCTGACGCCAAAAAAACGAACATCGGCATCTTTGCTACAGAAAATTTATCCTACAGACCCCAAATATAGGTTCTTACCTATGTCAGCTATTCAGGTAACGATGACATCAGGCGTTGAAATCCGCATTAAAGGCAAGGTGCAGGGGGTGGGGTTTCGGCCCTATGTCTGGCAGATCGCCCATCGGTTAGGTGTTAAAGGTAGCGTGCTTAACGACGGTGCGGGCGTGTTGATCCGGTTATGGCCGACGAGCGCTGAAGCTGATTTCGTGGCGGCGTTACACGCCGAATGCCCACCTCTGGCGCAGATTGACCAGTTGACATGTCAGCCTTATTGCTGGGTCTCGCTGCCGGATGATTTCACGATTGAACATAGCGGCAGCGGCGCGATGGATACCCATATTGTGCCGGATGCCGCTACCTGCGATGCCTGTCGTCAGGAGTTGTTCGACCCAGCCAACCGCCGCTATCGCTATCCGTTCATCAACTGCACCCACTGCGGGCCGCGTTTTACCATTATTCGCCAGATGCCCTACGACCGGCCGTATACCGCGATGGCGGCGTTTCCGCTCTGCGCCGACTGCGATGCAGAGTACCGCCATCCGGCTGATCGGCGCTTTCACGCGCAGCCCAATGCTTGCCCGACGTGCGGGCCCCATATGTGGCTGCATGACGGTCAACAGCGATGTGCGGAAGGTGACGAGGCGATTGAGCAGGCGGCGCAGACGCTGCTGGCCGGCGGGATCGTCGCCGTCAAAGGGTTGGGCGGTTTCCATCTGGCGTGTGACGCCATCTGCGACGATGCCGTGGCGCGGCTGCGGGCGCGCAAACACCGTCCGGCCAAACCGCTGGCGGTGATGTTGCCGGATGACGGCTGGCTGGCCGCGTGCAGCGCGCTCTCTGACGTTAATGCCGCACGGCGTCTGTTGCGCAGCCCGGCGGCACCGATTGTGTTGTTGCCACTGCGCACTGACGGCGCGTTGTCAGCCGGGATTGCTCCCGACTTGGATGAAGTGGGGCTCATGCTGCCCGGCAATCCGTTACAGCACCTGTTGCTGGCGGCAGTCGGACGACCGTTGGTGATGACCTCCGGGAATGCCAGCGGCAGGCCGCCGGCGCTGGATAACGCACAGGCGTTAACGGATCTCGCCGGCATTGCCGATGTGTGGCTGCTGCACGATCGCGACATTGTGCAGCGGGCGGACGATTCGGTGGTGCGGATGCAGTCCGCTGGCCAGGCGGAACTGTTGCGTCGCGCACGCGGCTATGTGCCGGATGCGCTGCCGCTGCCGCCAGGATTCAGCGAACAGCCGTCGCTGTTGGCGATGGGAACGGATCTTAAAAATGCCTTCTGCCTGTTGCGTGGCGGCAACGCCATCCTCAGTCAGCACCTGGGCGATCTGTCCGATAGCGGTATCGAACGGCAGTATCACCAGACGCAGGCGCTGTTTGCCGATGTGTACCGGTTTACGCCACAGGCCATCGTTGTGGATGCGCACCCCGGTTATGTCAGCCACCGGTGGGGAAAACAGCAGGCGCAGGTGTTGCAGATTCCCTGTATCGAAGTGCTGCATCATCATGCGCACATTGTGGCCTGCATGGCGGAGCACCAACGGCCGCGTGAGGCCGGGCCGGTGATCGGCCTGGCGCTGGATGGTATCGGCTACGGCGCGGATGGGCAGTGGTGGGGCGGCGAATGTCTGCTGGTGGATTATGCGCACTGTCGGCATCTGGGGGGCTTGCCGCCGGTGGCGTTACCCGGCGGTGATCTGGCGGCTCGCCAACCTTGGCGTAATCTGTTGGCGCAGTATCTGGCGTTTGTCCCTGACTGGGCGCAGCGCCCGGAGGCGACGGCGATCCCGGCCAGCGCCGTGCCGCTATTGACGCGGGCCATCGAACGCGGCGTCAACGCGCCGCTGGCGTCATCCACCGGCCGGTTGTTTGACGCCGTGGCTGCCGCACTCGGGTTTAATGGTGAACAAAGCTGGGAAGGCGAAGCCGCCTGCTGGCTGGAAGCGCTGGCCCGTCAACATACCGACGCAGCGCCGCCGGTGACGTTGCCGCTGGCGGGGAATCAGTTGGATCTGGCGGTGTTTTGGTCGCAGTGGCTGGCGTACTGCGCCGCGCCGTCCGATCGGGCATGGGCGTTTCACGTGGCGCTGGCGGATGGGGTGGCGGCGCTGGCGCGTCGGGCGGCCGCCGAGCATCAGACCGATTGCGTGGTGCTCTCCGGCGGCGTGATGCACAACCGGTTGTTGGCGGCATTGTTGCGCGACAGGCTGGCCGGGTTCGAGCTGCTGCTGCCGCGTCAGCTTCCCGCCGGTGATGGCGGTGTGGCGCTGGGGCAGGCGCTGATCGCCGCCAGCCGGTTCGCGCAGGCAGGCAAACTGTTATAGCGTTCTTGTTTTTGGCTGTATCTGTTCTGTCTCTGAATGGGCGCGTGACTGTCGCACCATCCGGCGAATGGCCGCTGGACGGGTCAACAGGAGGACGGCATGGACGAGGTCAGGCGTATCCTCGGTGCGGAAATCGAGCAAATCAATCGCGATGAACAGCGGGATAATCGCATTCGCTTCAGCCGCCGTTTTATCGTTACCCATCCGGTTTGGTTTGGCGCCATATTGGTGAGCGATATCCCGGTGGCGCTGATCCTGTGGTACGCGCCGTATTCGGCATGTTGGTGCCGCCGTGACAGGGCATGGCGCTGGTGGTACTGTCAAAATGATATTGGATTGATGACAGGACAACAGTATGAGCCGGACTTCCCCTTTTTCTCCGTCTTCCCCCACTAAAACCGTATTGGTCGTCCAGATGGGCGAGCCGCCGACGCCGATCGCCGATGCCGTGGGGCAACAGGCCCATTGGTTTACCGATGCCTTGGCAGCGGAGGGCGCCACTGTGCGGGTGGTGAGGCCGGATGCCGGCGAAAGCTTGCCGGCGCCGCAGGAGCAGGATGTGGCGATCATCAGCGGCTCCTGGTCGATGGTGACTGATCGGCTCGACTGGAGCGAGCGTACTGCCGACTGGTTGCGGCAGACGGTCAACGCCGGTTTACCGGTACTCGGTGTCTGTTATGGCCACCAGTTGTTGGCGCACGCGCTGGGTGGCACGGTAGCGGATAACCCCAACGGGCGAGAAATGGGGTTGAAAACGGTGTCGTTGCACGTTAATGCCGACGCTGATGATTGGTTGGACGGCGTCCCTGCCTGTTTTGATGCCTACCTGAGTCACCAACAGTCGGTGCTGGTACCACCGCCGGGAGCGCAGGTACTGGCGTTTTCCGAGCAGGATGGATGCCAGATTATTCGTTACTCGCCGCATACGCTGTCGGTACAGTTTCATCCAGAGATGGACAAAGCCGTGATGAATGCGTGCCTGCGCCACTGCCGGTTGCCGGAGCTGACCAATGATAACGAGCCGGTGTGGGCCAGACGCCTGCTGCTGAATTTTGTCCGCCAGGCGTTTGCGCGCAGGGTGTGCGATGCTTAATAAGTTCGAACAGCCGGCGCACCCGATGCGCGAGCAATTGCAGGCCGGTGTCTGGCAACCCGGCGAGAAGTTGCCGTCGCTGCGATAGAACGTGGTACACAGCGGGCTGAGCCTGATGACGGTGTTGCATGCCCACCAGTGGCTGGAAAGCCAGGGGCTGATCGTTTCCTGGCTACAGTCCGGCTATGATGGGCGTCTAAACCCATACTAAAAACACGGTTACATTATGACGGCTGGATAGTTCAACCGGTGATATATCGGTTATCTTGCTCATGGCGCGGTGTCGACGTTTTTTATGAACCGCTTATTTTTATTCGTGGTTTTTAATTTTTATCGTAATGAATGGTTTTATTCCGTTCATTATAGTTAGCTTATCCGGGGAAGCATTTCAAACTCCGTTTTTTTTATATTTCATCTGAATCCTTCTGCGTGTTTTTATTATTTCTTCGGAATAAAAGATGAGTGGAAATAAATAACCATCTCATCAGTAGGGTGGCGTATTTATTCACCAAAATGATAAACAATATTAATCAATACAAATGCTCATGCTGAAGCGTTGCGTTATCGTTATGTAAAATAATATATAACGATTAGTTGGTTACGATTTTTTTGATAATGAGAATTGTTCGCCATAAGTGGGTGTTTGCGTTAAAAAACATCGTTGTTGTGATGAAGTGTGACGGATTTGTTGTTATTGAGATAAACGCTTGGCGCTTTTTTTTTGCCGGCGCATAATGCGTATGTTTAGTAAGGTTTTATGCGCCAATTCGTAAAAATCTATTCATATCAATAAAGCATCATCGTATTTATGTCGATATGGCTCTGAGTGATGTCGTGCGAGGAATATCCCATGCAGGTCAGCAGAAGACAATTTTTCAAAATATGTGCGGGTGGTATGGCCGGTACCACGGTCACTGCCCTGGGCTTTTCTCCCAGCGTTGCGTTAGCTGAGACGCGGCAATATAAATTACTGCGCGCTAAAGAGACGCGAAATAATTGCACGTACTGTTCCGTTGGGTGCGGCATTTTAATGTATAGCCTGGGCGACGGTGCCAAAAACGCCAAATCTTCCATTTATCATATCGAAGGGGATCCGGATCATCCGGTTAGCCGAGGTGCACTGTGCCCTAAAGGCGCCGGCCTGGTGGATTTCATTCATAGCGATCAGCGGCTGCTGTATCCGGAATATCGCGCGCCGGGCGCCGATAAGTGGCAGCGCATCAGTTGGGAAGAGGCGTTGGATCGTATCGCGCGTCTCATGAAAAAAGACCGCGACGCCAACTTTGTGGAAAAAAACAGCGCCGGAGTCACGGTTAACCGCTGGCTGACTACCGGGATGCTGTGTTCTTCGGCGGCCAGCAATGAAACCGGTATTCTTGATCAGAAGTTCGCGCGTGCGTTGGGCATGATCGGTATCGACACTCAAGCTCGTCTGTGTCACGGCCCGACGGTGGCTGCGCTGGCGCCTACCTTTGGCCGTGGCGCCATGACCAACAACTGGGTGGATATTAAGAATGCCAACGTCGTGCTGGTGATGGGGGGCAACCCGGCGGAAGCGCACCCGGTAGGATTCAAATGGGCAGTCGAAGCCAAAATTCATAATGGCGCCAAACTGATCGTCGTTGACCCGCGTTTTAACCGTTCAGCTTCTGTCGCGGATCTGTACTCGCCGATTCGCGCCGGCTCCGATATTACTTTTCTGTTAGGGGTCGTGAATTACCTGCTGACCCACGACAAGATCCAAATGCCGTATGTGAAGGCCTACACCAACGCCAGCCTGATTGTGCGTGACGACTACAGTTTTGATGAAGGTATCTTCAGCGGCTATAGCGAAAAAGATCACCGCTATGATCGTACCTCATGGCAGTACGCGCTGGATGAGAACGGTTTCGCCAAACGTGATTTAACCTTGAGCGATCCGCGTTGCGTGTGGAACCTGCTGAAGGAGCACGTCAGTCGTTATACGCCGGATCTGGTGACATCGGTGTGCGGTACGCCGAAACAGGACTTCCTCACTATTTGCGATCTGCTGGGCTCAACCAGCGTTCCTGATCGTACCGCGACCATTATGTATGCGTTGGGATGGACTCAGCACACTGCGGGTGCGCAGATTATTCGCACCGCAGCCATGATCCAACTGTTGTTGGGCAACGTCGGTATGGCGGGGGGCGGCGTCAATGCGTTGCGCGGCCACTCCAATATTCAGGGATATACCGATCTGGGGCTGCTGTCGCTGAACCTGCCGGGCTACATGCCGTTGCCGTCGGAAAAACAGACCTCATTGAAAGAATACCTGGATCAGATCACGCCGAAGGCGCTGCTGGCGGATCAGGTCAACTACTGGAAGAACACGCCGAAATTTTTTATCAGCATGCTAAAGAGTTTCTGGGGCGATAAGGCGACGAAGGACAACGACTGGGGTTACGACTGGCTGCCGAAGTGGGACAAAAGTTACGATGCGCTGGCCTATTCCCGCATGATGTTGGATGGCAAGGTCAATGGCTATATCGTGCAGGGCTTCAACCCGATGGCGGCGTTTGCTGATTCCAACAAAGCGCGCGATGCGTTGAAAAAGCTGAAGTACATGGTTGTCATCGACCCGTTGGCGACCGAAACCTCCAACTTCTGGCAGAATCATGGTGAGTTGAACGATGTAGATTCAAGCCAGATACAGACGGAAGTGTTCCGTCTGCCTTCCAGTTGTTTTGCCGAAGAAAACGGCTCCATTGTGAATTCCGGCCGTTGGTTGCAATGGCACTATCAGGGGGCTGAGCCGCCGGGTGAAGCGCGTCACGACGGCGTGATTCTGGCAGGGTTGTTCTTGCGCCTACGTGAGTTATACGCCAAAGAAGGCGGCGCCAATCCATTGCCGGTGCTGAATATGAGCTGGGATTATCTGGAGCCGGAAGATCCGTCGGCTGAAGAGATTACCAAAGAAGCCAATGGTCGTGCGCTGGCAGATCTGCTTGACGACAAAGGCAACCTGATTCTGAAGAAAGGGCAGTTGCTGGCTGATTTTTCCCAGTTACGAGATGACGGTACGACGTCCAGTTTCTGTTGGATTTATTCAGGATCCTGGACGGAGGCGGGCAACCAGATGGCGCGGCGTGATAACTCTGACCCATCAGGATTGGGCTGTACGCCGGGATGGGCCTGGAGCTGGCCACAGAATCGTCGCATTCTCTACAACCGTGCTTCGGCAGATGAACAGGGCCGCCCGTGGGATCCCAAACGTGAATTGATTCGCTGGAACGGCCAGAAATGGACTGGGGTCGATGTGGCGGATTTTGCTGCGACCGTGCCGCCGGGCAATGCGGCGGGGCCATTTATTATGAACACGGAAGGATTGGGGCGGCTGTTCGCCATCGACAAGATGGCGGAAGGCCCGTTCCCGGCGCACTATGAGCCGCTGGAATCCCCGCTGAAGAATAATCCGGTCTATAGCAAGGCGCAGGTCAACCCGGCCGCCCGGATTTTGGAAGCGGATCGCCCACGCATGGGAACGGTGGATGAGTTTCCGTTCGTCGCTACGACCTATTCCATCACCGAACTGTTCCGCCACTGGACCAAACATGCCCGGCTTAATGCCATCGTACAGCCGGAACAGTTCGTCGAAATCGGCGAGGGGTTGGCGAAGCAGAAAGGCATTCAGGCTGGCGATATGGTGAAAGTCAGCAGCAAACGCGGTTATATCAAGGCTAAAGCGGTAGTCACCAAGCGTATCCGCACCCTGACGATTCAAGGTAAACCGGTGGAAACCATCGGCGTTCCTTGTCACTGGGGCTTTGAAGGCACCACGCAGAAAGGCTTTATGGCTAATATCCTGACGCCGCATGTTGGTGATGCCAATAGCCAGACGCCGGAGTACAAGGCGTTTCTGGTGAATGTGGAAAAGGCGTAGCGGAGAAACACTATGGCAATGCAATCTCAAGATATTATCCGTCGCTCCGCGACCAATTCATTGACACCGCCGCCACAGGCCCGTAATCACAAAGAGCAGGTGGCTAAGCTTATTGACGTCACCACCTGCATCGGCTGCAAGGCTTGTCAGGTGGCCTGTTCCGAATGGAACGATATCCGTGATGATGTCGGGCATAACATCGGGGTGTACGACAACCCTACCGATCTCAGCGCCAAATCCTGGACGGTGATGCGTTTCTCTGAAGTTGAAGAGAACGGCAAGCTGGAATGGTTGATCCGTAAAGATGGCTGTATGCATTGCGCTGACCCTGGCTGCCTGAAGGCGTGTCCGGCGGAAGGGGCGATCATTCAGTATGCCAACGGTATTGTTGATTTTCAGTCGGAACACTGCATTGGTTGCGGTTACTGCATCGCGGGGTGTCCGTTCAATGTGCCGCGCATGAACAAGGACGACAACAAGGTGTACAAGTGCACTCTGTGCGTTGACCGTGTGGAGGTTGGTCAGGAGCCCTCTTGCGTGAAGACCTGCCCAACCGGCGCGATCCATTTCGGTACCAAAGACGAGATGAAAGTGCTGGCGAGCGAGCGGGTGAAAGACCTGAACAGCCGTGGTTACAACAATGCCGGCTTGTATGATCCCGCGGGTGTCGGTGGGACACATGTGATGTATGTCTTACATCATGCCGATCGTCCCCAGCTCTATCATGGTCTGCCGGATAACCCGAGCATCAGCCCAGCGGTGACTTTCTGGAAAGGCGTTTGGAAGCCGATGGCTGCTATTGGTTTTGCCGCCACCTTCGCTGCCAGCGTATTCCACTATGTTGGCATTGGTCCGAACCGCGTAGAGGAAGAGGACGAAGAGCACCACGAGGACAAGCAGCATGAAAAAGAATAATCGTATTCAGCGTTATAGTGCGCCAGAGCGCATCAACCACTGGATTGTCGCGTTCTGTTTTGTGTTCGCTGCACTCAGTGGATTAGGGTTCTTTTTCCCGTCGTTTAACTGGCTGATGAATGTATTGGGTACGCCGCAACTGGCGCGTGTTCTGCACCCGTTTGTCGGCGTGGTGATGTTTGTGGCGTTTCTGCTGATGTTTTTCCGTTACTGGAAACACAACCTGATCCAGCGTGATGACATCGAATGGGCCAAAAATATCCACAAGATCGCCCGCAATGAAGAAGTGGGCGACACCGGTCGCTACAACTTCGGCCAGAAATGCGTGTTCTGGCTGGCCATCATCAGTTTGCTGTTGCTGTTAGGCAGTGGGGTGGTGATCTGGCGGCCTTACTTTGCGCCAGCGTTCTCGATCCCGGTAATCCGGGCGGCGCTGGTGGTGCATTCCGTCGCTGCCGTCGGGCTGATCTTGGTCATCATGGTGCACATCTACGCGGCGCTGTGGGTTAAAGGCACCATTACCGCGATGGTGGAAGGCTGGGTGTCAACGTCCTGGGCGAAGAAACACCATCCGCGCTGGTACCGTGAACTGCAATCCAAAGGTCAGGAAAAGCAGCCCTGACGATACGCGGTGCGACATTGGCATCATCACAAGGGGAAGCGTAGGCTTCCCCTCTGATGTTTTATGGCGTACATCCTTACGCTGCCCTGCACATCTCTTCTCCATACGTCGGTAGCCAGCGCAGTGAGAATCTGCGCGTTTGGCGCGCCATTCAGCCGGCTTGAGCCGCTGCCCGGCCACAGCGGGAAACACCATGCGAGCGTGTTGCCCTGCAACTCGAATAGTTAAGGCATCGCTACGCAGTCATGGTCACAATTTTGCGGATGATGCGCCGCGCTGCTCGTCTTGTCGCTCACCCGCGCGGCAAATGAGGAAAATCACTGCTGTCAGCAGGGAATAACCTGTTAACATTGGCGGCCTCAGAGCCTATCCCTTCAGGTTGTTGCGGCGCTAAAATTTTGGCGCATTGTTTATACCCTGTTTGGGGTGCGCGGGGCGGGATAGGCCTTTAATTTGCGCGATCGCCGGCGGTGGTCGTTTCGTCACCATACCGTGATGGTTACAGCCGACACGCGGTGTGCTTTTCAATATCGACAACGGGAAATATCACCTGATGAGTATTCGTATCGTGCCGCAGGATCAACTGGCAGGCCAGAATGATAAATCTTCCACTCTCGGCGCAATCCCGCCACTGCTGTTTGCGAATCTGAAAAGCCTGTACAGCAACCGAGCCGAACGTCTGCGCCAACTGGCGGAGAATCATCCGCTGGAGGATTACCTTGATTTCGCCGCTACGGTGGTCGAGGCGCAGCAAAAAGTTCTGCACGATCACCCCCTGCAACAGGATCTTACCTTTTTGCTGGAAAACAATGGTGAACGTCCGCCGCTGGACGTCAGCGTCTTCCCGCGCGATCCGCACTGGCAGACGTTGCTGCGGGCATTGGTTGAGGAACTGAAACCGGGTGCCGACGGCCAGGTGCTGTCCACGCTGGAGAATCTGGAAAAAATGTCGGCGCAGGAGTGGGAGACGCTGGCGAGCGCGCTGCTGAACCAGCAATTCAGTGAGGAAGACAACGACAAAGCGCCATTCGTCTGGGCGGCGTTGTCGCTGTACTGGGCGCAAATGGCGACCGGCCTGCCGGGCAAGGCGCGCGCGGAGTTGGGCGAACATCGGCAGTTCTGCCCGGTGTGCGGCAGCATACCGGTTTCCGGCGTGGTTCAGCTCGGTACTACCAGCGGTTTGCGTTATCTGCACTGCAATTTGTGTGAGACCGAATGGCATATGGTTCGGGTGAAATGCAGTAACTGCGAGCAGGCCGGTAAGCTGAATTATTGGTCGTTGGATGACGAAAATTCAGCCATCAAGACCGAGAGTTGTGATGACTGCGGCACCTATCTAAAGCTGTTGTATCAGGAGAAAGATCATCGGGTGGAAGCCGTCGCCGACGATCTGGCGTCACTGGTGCTGGATATCAAGATGGAAGAAGAGGGTTTTGCCCGCAGTAGTATCAATCCGTTTCTGTTCCCGAATAGCAATATTTAAGGCGCTATGGCGTCTCCGTGTTGATGGAGACGCCGGCATGATACCCGCCGTTCAGTTGGCGACGTGCAGTGATCGCCACCAACAGAAGGTGGCCAGCAAATAACACGTCAGGATCACTACCCCCATCGATAGCGCACTGGTCCCGCCACTGAGTCCGGTAAGTGGTACGCTCAGCGCGCCGAGGGCGAACATGCTAAGCCCCAACAGTGCCGATGCGCTGCCTGCTTTGCCGCCCTGGCTCTGCATTGCCAGCGCAGATGCGCAGGGGCCGATAAAACCAATCATCGATACCGCCAGGAACAGCGGTAGCAGAATCCCTATCAACGGCGCGTGCAGATAACCGGCCAGCGCCAGCACCAGCGATGCGACGATGGCGATCCCCAATCCCAGACGCAGTACGCCGTTTTCCCCCCAACGACGACACAGCCGCTCGGCGAGCTGCCCGGCAATAATCAAGCCAACGCTGTTGACGGCGAAACACAGGCTGAACGCTTGCGGGCTGAGCCCATAAATCTCCTGGAGTACAAACGGCGATCCTCCGATATAGGCAAACATTCCTGCACCCGAAAACCCCTGCGTAAGGCACAGACCCATAAACTGGCGCGCCTGCAGCAGGCTGCCGAGCGACGCCAGCATGGCGCCGATGCCGCCGTCGATACGGCGTTTGGCCGGTAATGTTTCCGGCAGCCGCAGTGCGCTCATGAGTAACAGCAGGATGGCGATAAGCGTCAGCGTAACGAAAATTCCGCGCCAGTTGGTGAGCGTCATCAACGCACCGCCCAGTACCGGCGAAAGAATAGGGGCCAGTCCGTTAACCAGCATCAGCAGTGTAAAGAACCGGGTGAGTTCGTGTCCGGCATACAGATCGCGCGCGACGGCACGCGACAGTACCGCACCGCCCGCACCGGCAATTCCCTGTAACAGGCGAGCAATAATCAACTGGCCGATATCCGATGCCAGCGCACACCAAGCGGAAGTGAGCAGCAACATGATCAATGACCATAGCAATGGCCCGCGCCGTCCGCGTTTGTCGCTAAGCGGGCCGAAAATCAGTTGGCCGAAGCCCAGGCCCAGCAAGCCTGCGGTCAGGCTGAACTGCGCGGTGGCGGTAGATGTGGACAGCTCGCTGGCCAGTTGCGGCAGTGCGGGCAGATAAAGATCGGTACAAAGTGGCCCCAATGCCGCCAGCGAGCCGAGGATCAGCGCGTAACCGAACCTGGAGTGATTGGACGTGGATTTACTCATGGTGGTCCTGTGGAAAGGTGAGATTAATCAAATTTTCGTATAACGGTTGCAGCACGTCGGCGGCATAGTAGGCCGGCAGCAGGCTGCGCCAGGCGGTGCCTTCACCCAGCACCGCCATCAGTTCGACCCGGGCTGCGATCTCCGGGTCGCTGAAATGGGGATAGCGCAGCTTCACCAATGAGCAGGCTTGCTGAAACAGCCGCCGATCCGCGTCATGCAAAATAGCGGCGACTCGTGGATTGCGCGTCGCTTCAGCGGCGACCTCCAGCATCAATGCGTGGTCGTCGCTCCAGCTGGGGTCATTGTCCGGCAGTTCGCGCCGCGCCAGTCTGGGGGCGAAGAGCAATGGATCCTCCTTGCCCGGCGACATGTGTTTCAATCGGCATTCCACGATGCGGCGCACGATCTCTTCGATGATGTCGTCCTTGTTGATGAAATAGCGATAGATTTGCCCGACGCTGAGCCGGGCCTGAGCGGCGATTTCCGCCATGCTGGCGCCATGGAATCCGGCGTGACGGAAACAGTAGCGGGCAGCGGCAATGATCTGATCCCGCCGGGCCAGCGTTTTGTCGTCTGTACGTGGTAATGACACGGTATGCTCCAGTAAGTCCGGATAACGTTGCTTACGTTACCCTTGCAAAGGTCATAAGAAGATTGACGTAATTTTTTTTATATTGAGAATGAACGTTCATTCTCAATTTTAGGGACGGCTTGATGCGAAGTAAAATGTTAATTGTGACAACCAGTGTCGTGCTGATGGCATGGAATTTGGCCGGTTGTGAGCAGAAAAATGAATCCCCAGAGAGGGCTGCGCCGGTGAAGGTAACGGTACAAACGCTGAAAAGCGCCCCTGTCACCTTGCACAGTGAATTGACCGGGCGCGTGACTGCGGCGCAGGTGTCCGAGGTGCGGCCGCAGGTAGACGGCATTATCCTCCAGCGGCTATTTACCGAAGGCAGCGAGGTGAAAGCCGGGCAGGTGCTGTACCAGATTGATCCGGCCAGTTATCAGGCCGCTCAGGATCAGGCTGCCGCTGCGCTGAAAAATGCCCAGGCCACGGTGCGCTCGGCGAAGCTGAAGGCAGAACGCTATGCGCGCCTGTTGAAAGAAGAAGGCGTCTCGCAGCAGGATGCCGACGATGCGCAGGCCACTTACGAAGAGAGTGTGGCTAATGTCGCGGAAAAGGCGGCGGCACTGAAAACGGCGCAGATTAATCTGGCTTATACCCGAATCACCGCGCCGATTGCCGGGCGCATCGGCATCTCCTCCGTCACGTCGGGCGCGCTGGTCACGGCCAGTCAGAGCACCGCACTGGCGACTATCCGTCAATTGGATCCTATTTACGTCGACCTCACCCAGTCCAGCCGCCAGCGGTTGGCGTTGTTGTCCAGCCAGCGGCAGCCCCAGACTCAGGCCGTGTTGACGCTGGAAAATGGCCAGCGTTACGCGCAGTCCGGCACCGTGAAGCTGGCGGAAGTCGCCGTGGATGAAGCCACCGGCAGTGTCATATTGCGGGCGGAGTTCGCCAACCCGGCCCATACGCTGTTGCCGGGCATGTTCGTCCGGGCATCGGTTGCTACGGCGACGTTGCCGGATGCCATTCTGGCGCCTCAGCAAGGGATTATCCGTGATGCCAAAGGCCGGGCGACCGCCTGGGTGGTGAACGATAAACAGCAGGTGGAACTGCGGCAGGTGGAAACCGGCGAGGCGATCGGTGACAACTGGCTGATTACTCAGGGATTGCACACTGGCGAGCGCATCATCACGGAAGGTACCGACAAAGTGCATAACGGGGAGACGGTAACGGCGGTTGAAGGTAAGACACCCTCCGACGCGGTATCTCAACGCGGCACGGAGGCGCAGTAACTATGTTCTCCCGCTTTTTCATTTATCGCCCGGTTTTCGCCTGGGTGATCGCCATCGTCATTATGCTGGCCGGCGCATTGTCCATCGAGTCGCTGCCGGTGGCGCAGTACCCGGATGTGGCGCCGCCGTCGGTATCCATCAAGACCAGCTATCCCGGTGCATCGGCGGAAACGTTGGAAAACAGCGTCACTCAGGTGATTGAACAGCAACTGACCGGGCTGGACGGGTTGCTCTATTTTTCGTCGACCAGCGACTCCAGCGGCGATGTCAGAATCACTGTAACCTTCGCCCAGGGAACCGACCCGGATACCGCGCAGGTACAGGTGCAGAACAAAGTGCAGCAGGCCACCAGCCGCCTGCCGACCGAAGTGCAGCAGCAGGGGTTGACGGTCACGAAGTCGCAAAGCAACTTTCTGTTGATCGCCGCGCTGTATGATGTCACCGATAACAGCAGCGCCGCCGATATCGCCGACTATCTGGTCAGCAATATGCAGGATGCCCTGTCGCGCGTGGCGGGGGTCGGTAGCGTACAGGTGTTCGGTTCCCAGTACGCCATGCGTATTTGGTTGGATCCGGCCAAACTGGCGTCCTACAGCCTGATGCCGTCGGATATCTCCTCGGCGATTGAAGCGCAGAACACCCAGGTATCCGCCGGCAAGATCGGCGGGAAACCGGCTTCCGCCAATCAGCAATTGACGGCCACGGTCACGGCACAGTCCCGGCTGAAAACCCCGGAAGAGTTTCGCAAGATCATCATCAAAAGCGAAACCAGCGGGGCGTTGGTTCGGCTGGAGGATGTCGCCCGGGTGGAGATCGGTAATGAAGATTACTCCATGTCCACCCGGTTGAATGGGCACCCCGGCGCGGGGATTGCGGTCATGCTGTCGCCGGGAGCGAATGCGTTGTCCACCGCCGAGCGCGTCAAGGCTAAAGTGGCGGAGTTCGAACCGCAGATGCCGCAAGGCTATAAAGTGGCCTACCCGAAAGACAGTACCGACTTCATCAAGATTTCAGTCGAAGAAGTCGTGAAGACGCTGTTCGAGGCCATCCTGCTGGTGGTGCTGGTGATGTTCCTGTTCCTGCAAAACCTGCGTGCAACGTTGATCCCGGCCGTCGCGGTGCCGGTGGTGTTGCTGGGAACCTTCGGTGTGCTGGCGGTCTTCGGTTATTCCATCAACACCCTCACGCTATTCGGCATGGTCTTGGCCATCGGTTTGCTGGTGGATGACGCCATTGTGGTGGTGGAAAACGTCGAGCGTCTGATGCGGGAAGAACGGATGGCGCCGGCCGCCGCTACCGAAAAATCGATGCGCGAGATCGGCAGCGCGCTGGTCGGCGTCGCCATGGTGCTGAGCGCCGTCTTTCTGCCGATGGCGTTTTTCGGCGGTTCCACCGGTGTAATTTACCGCCAGTTCTCCATCACCATCGTGTCCTCCATGCTGCTGTCGGTACTGGTGGCGTTAACGCTGACGCCGGCATTGTGTGCATCGTTGCTGAAACCGACGGCGCATGCGTCGACCGGCAACGGTTTTTTCGCCCGCTTCAACCGGGGGTATAACGCGCTGCAAACCCGTTATGTCGGGCGGGTGGCGCAGGTGCTGACCCGCTCCTGGCGCTATCTGGCGTTGTACGGGCTGGTTGTGGCGGTGATGGGGGTACTGTTCGTGCGGTTGCCGGGCGGTTTTCTGCCTAACGAGGATCAAGGCGACGTGATGGTGCAGTTCACGCTGCCGGCCGGCGCGACCGATGCGCGCACCCAAGCAGTGGGAAAGACCATCGAGAACTATTTCCTCACCCAGGAAAAAGACAATGTGGAGGCGATCTTCGTGATCTCCGGGTTTAACTTCAGCGGCAGTGGCCAGAATGCCGGTATGGCGTTCGTCGCACTAAAAAACTGGAGCCAGCGCTCAGGCGAACAAAACAGCGCTGAAACGATCGCCCGCCGGGCGATGGGGGCGCTTGCCAGCATCCGTGATGCGCAGGTCTTTACCATGTCGCCGCCGGCGGTGCAGGGGATGGGGCAATCGAACGGTTTTACCTTCGAATTGCAGGCGACCGGCAGTACCGACCGCAGCCGGTTGTTGGCGCTGCGTGACCAGTTACTGGCCGCGGCGGCGAAGAACCCGCGGTTGTCGGCGGTGCGCCCCAACGATCTGGCGGAGATGCCGCAGTTACAGGTGGATATCGATTACGCCAAAGCCAGCGCGCTGGGGCTGTCAGTCAGTGATGTCACCAGTACGTTGAGTAGCGCCTGGGGCAGTACCTACGTCAACGATTTTATCGATCGTGGACGGGTAAAAAAGGTTTATATTCAGGGGGATGCATCTTCCCGCAGCAAACCGGCCGATCTCGATAAATGGTTTGTGCGCGGTACCGACAGCAGCGGTGACAGCGTCATGACGCCATTCTCCGCGTTTGCCTCCACGCGCTGGAGCTTCGGCCCGGAGAGCTTGTCGCGTTACAACGGGCTGGCGGCCTATGAGATTCAGGGCGCGGCCGCCTCGGGCGTCAGCTCAGGCGAAGCGATGGACGAGATGGAGTCACTGGCGCGCTCGTTGCCGTCCGGCACCACCTTCTCGTGGAGCGAACTGTCGTATCAGGAACGGTTGGCCAGCGGGCAGTCGGTATCGTTGTACGCCATTTCCATTCTGGTGGTGTTCCTGTGTCTGGCGGCGTTGTATGAAAGCTGGAGCGTCCCCTTCTCGGTGATGATGGTGATCCCGCTCGGCGTGGTGGGCGCGGTGTTGGCGGCGACCCTGCGCGGGCTGGAAAACGATGTCTATTTCCAGGTGGCATTGTTGACCACCATCGGGCTATCGGCCAAAAACGCCATCCTGATCGTTGAGTTCGCCGAAGCGGCCTACCGGCGCGGCGCCACGCTGTATGAAGCGGCGTTGGAGGGGGCGCGCACCCGGTTGCGTCCGGTGCTGATGACCTCGCTGGCGTTTATCGCCGGTGTGCTGCCGCTGGCGGTGGCGACCGGGGCGGGCGCCAACAGCCGTATCTCCATCGGCAGCGGTATTGTCGGTGGGACGCTGACGGCGACGATACTGGCGATCTTCCTGGTGCCGTTGTTCTTTGTTCTGGTGCAGCGGGTCTTTTCCGGTCGTAAACACGAGTCCCGGCAGTTACCGGTCGACCCTTCACAGGGAGAAGTCTAATGCGCGTTATCACAGGCATCGTCACCGGCGTTATGTTGTTGTCCGGTTGTACGCTCGATCCACACTATCAACGGCCATCCGCGCCGGTGCCTGAACACTGGCCGCAGGGCGCGGCCTATCAAACCGCTTCGCCCACCGAGCGCGCCGCAGACGACATTCCGTGGCGCGAGGTGATGGTGGATGCGCGTCTGCGCCAGGTGGTCGATATGGCGCTGTCGGATAACCGCAGCCTGCGCAAAGCGATCGCCGATATGGAGGCGGCGCGTGCCCTGTATGGTGAACAGCGTGCTGATCAGGTGCCGTCGCTCAATGCCACGCTCGACGGTACGCGCAGCCGTACGCTTAATAGCAGCGGCAGCGGGACATCGCTCAGCCAAAGTTATAGTGCGGGGCTGTCCGTCAGTTCCTTCTCGCTGGATCTGTTCGGTAAAAACCGCAGCCTGACCGGTGCAGCGCTGGAGACTTACCTTGCCAGCGCGGAAACCGCCACCAGTACCCGGTTGACGCTGATTGCCGACAGCGCCACCGCTTGGGTGACGTTGGCGACTGCCCGCAGCGATCTGGCGCTGGCGCGGCAGACGATGGCGAGCGCCGGGCAGTCGCTGGCGGTAACGCACAGCCGGCAGCGCAACGGCGTGGCGTCGGCGGTGGATGTGGCGCAGGCGGAAACCCTCTATCAACAGGCGCGGGCGGATGTCGCCAGCGCGTTGACCACCGAAGCGCAAAGCCGGAACGCGCTGGATCTGCTGGCGGGCCGTCCGGTGCCGGAGGTATTGCTGCCGGACTCGTTGGAAAGCGTGACCGGGGCGGTCGCGCCGGTAGCGGCGGGGATCTCCTCCACGGTGTTGTTGCGCCGTCCTGATGTGCAGGCGGCGGAACATACCCTGAAATCCGCCAACGCCAATATCGGCGCGGCGCGGGCGGCCTTTTTCCCCAGCATCACCCTCACTGCCAGTAATGGCATCGGCAGCAGCGAGCTGTCATCGCTGTTCCGTCATGGTTCTCGGGTCTGGTCGGTTGCTCCCAACGTGAGCCTGCCGATTTTCGATGGTGGTGCCAATCTGGCGGCGCTGCGTTATGCCGAGGCGGAGAAAAAAGGCGATATCGCCAGCTATGAGAAAGCGGTGCAAACCGCATTTAGCGACGTGGCCGATGCGCTGGCCCGCAAAGGAACCCTTGCTGAGCAGCAATCGGCGCAGCAGGATTATGTGTCGGCGGCGCAACGCAGCTATCAGTTGGCCAGCAGCCGTTATCGTGAAGGCGTGGACACCTATCTGAATGTACTGGATGCGCAACGCACGCTGTACAGCGCCCGTCAGTCGCTGATTTCGCTGGAGCAAGCGCGGCTGAACAACCTGATTACCCTGTATAACGCATTAGGCGGCGGGGTGAACTAGACGATGACAAGGCAGCAAGCAACCTCGTGACATGACTTGGGCCAGTGGCGTGGTGTGAGCAATGCAGGCGCCCGGAAGGGCGCCTTTTCCCGGACGTCGCGGTTTGGCTCGACAGATCAACCGACACGTTGCCCAGCATGAGAGCCCCTTATCCCGGCAATATCCTCACTGTGCGAGACTGACGCATGGCGGCAGGAATAGCCTGTCAGCGCGGTGTTCGTCGGTTGTTGACGGCATGCGTGCGAATGTCATGTCTACGGAAAACCCTGGGCAACCAGAGTCACCAAGACAGAAAAATGTCGATGTGTTCAGCGTGAATAAAAAAACCACAAGATACTGACAACACCGTTGCTTCGTTCAGCTAACCGCCGGACTGAATCGTTATTCAGTAATTAAGTCTTTGGTGGATTGGCGGTGTTGCGGTACGACAAGGCTTCTATGAGCCTTGTCTGAGAAACTAATGCATGGTGTGGTTTCAATTCGTTTTAACATCAACGCCTTACGATACCAATGGATGGTCAACTGAGCCCAAACGTTTTGCGTAAACTGGCATCGACCGGCCCGGCAGGCATAAAGCGGCGCAGTTTACGTAACAGAGACGCCTGTCCTGCCGGTGTGCGGCGCATCTGCCACGGCCCTAGTGCAGCATCGACAATCGAGGCAGCCACCCCTTCAGGTTCAGGGGCGGTATTGACGCTGTTGACGATGGCGTGTGATGCCAGCGCCCGCTCGCGATCGTAGCTGTCGAGTTTGGCGCGGGTCTGCGGCGCATTGATATCCAGATGGGTGCGGGTGAAGGACGGTTCCACCAGCGTGACGCGGATACCAAACTGGCGGACTTCGTGATCCAGGCTTTCTGTGAGCCCTTCCACCGCGCGCTTGGAGGCTGAATACAGCCCCATGTACGGCGCCGGGAGGAAACCGAGCACCGAACTGACATTGACGATCCGCCCGCTACCCTGCGCGCGCATGAGCGGCAGCACCGCCTGTACCGTGCGCAAGATACTGAACACGTTGGTCTCGAACAGCGCGGCGGCTTCCGCCGTCGAGGTCTCTTCCACCGCACCGACTAAGCTCGTGCCTGCGTTATTGACAAGCACATCAATACGTTGAGTGCGCTCAATGATTGACTGAAAGCCGCGTTGTACCGCGTCGTCATCACGTACATCCATTTCGATCAGTTCCACACCGGGCAAGGCGTTCGCGGTGTTGATGTTGCGCACGGTGCCGAAGACTACACAGCCCTGGCTGGCAAATTTCTGTGCGACGGCACGCCCTATGCCTGACGAAACGCCAGTAACCACCACAACCTTTTGTTCTGACATAGTAAGCCCTCTCAAATTAGACAATTAATGGTCAGTGGACAGATCACGCAGGGCGAACCGCCTTGATCTTGAACCAGATGGAATACATGGCCGGTAAGAACACCAGTGTCAGGATTGTCCCGGCCAACGTGCCGCCAATCAGGGTGTAGGCCAGTGTTCCCCAGAACACCGAATGGGTGAGCGGGATGAACGCCAGAACCGCTGCCAGCGCCGTCAGCAGCACCGGTCGGGCTCGCTGTACGGTGGCTTCGACAACCGCACGGAACGGATCCAGCCCCTCCTGTTCGTTGTGGTGGATCTGCCCAATCAATATCAGCGTGTTACGCATCAGGATCCCTGATAGCGCGATAAGCCCAACCAGCGCATTGATACCGAAGGGTTGCTGGAACAGCAGCAGGGTTGGCACCACGCCGATCAAACCCAGCGGACTGGTCAGGAACACCATCACCATCGCCGCAATCGAGCGCACCTGCAGAATAATGATGAGCAGCGTGAGGGCGATCATGATCGGGAACAGCGGCAGCATGGCTTGGGTCGCCTTGGCGGATTCCTCGATCGAGCCGGCCAGTTCGATCCGGTAGCCTGCCGGCAGACGCGCGATAATGGGTTGCAACTGCGTCATGATGGCGGTGGAAACATCCGGCGGTTGCAGCCCTTCGGCGATGTCGCCGCGCACCGTGATGGTCGGCGTGCGGTCACGACGGCGCAGGATCGGGTCTTCCATGCGTACATCGACCGACCCCACCTGAGACAACGGGATGCGCTGTCCGGCGGAACCGACCAAGGTAAAGTCGGCGATCCGGGCAGGATCAAGGCGGATATCACCCGCCGCGCGGCCGACCACCTGCACCGAACGAATGTCTTCGCGTACCTCGGTAATCGGTACTCCGCTCAGCAGGAATTGCAGTTGCAAGGACACTGAGTTGGTGGTTAACCCTACCGCCTGGAGACGGTCCTGGTTGAGCGTGAAGTGTAAGGTTGGAACACGCGGCCCCCAATCCGTATTGACGGTGCGCATCATCGGGCTGGCGCGCATCACTGTCTCGACGTCATCGGCGATGGCGCGCAGTTTGTCCGGATCCGGCCCCATGACGCGATAGGCGACGGGGAACGGCGACGGTGGGCCAAACACGATCTGAGTGACACGCACCTGCGCCTCCGGTGCTAAGCCGCCGGCGATCGCCTCGCGCAACCTGAACTTGAGGGCTTCGCGCTCTTTGTCGTTACCTGCCAGCACCACGATTTTAGCGAACGAGGGATCGGGCAATTCAGGCGACATGGCGAGGAAGAAACGCGGCGCGCCTTGACCGATGTAGGACGTCACAATGCGCGCTTCTTGCTGCTGCGCCAGCCAGGCTTCGACTTTCGCGGTGGCGGCGCTGGTTTGCTCAATCGAGGTGCCATACGGCATCTGCACTTCTACCAGCACTTCTGGTCGGTCGGACGTCGGGAAGAACTGTTTCTTGACGGCACCCATACCCAGCACCGATACCACGAACAGCGTGATAACCGTGCCGACGACGAGCCACTTGCGGGCAATAACCAGCCCCAGCACCTGCCGAAAGCGGTTGTAATGACGGGTGTTGTAGATGGCGTCGTGTCCGCCCTCGACCTGCTTAATATCCGGCAACAGCTTCACCCCCAGATAAGGGGTGAACGCCACCGCCACCACCCAGGACGCGATCAGCGCGATGCCGACGATCCAGAACATATTGCTGGTGTATTCACCGGCGGTGGAGCGGGCGAACCCGTTCGGCATAAAGCCGATGGCCGTTACCAGCGTACCGGAAAGCATCGGGGCTGCCGTATGGCTCCAGGCATAGGCCGACGCTTTGATGCGGCTATACCCTTCTTCCATTTTCACCACCATCATTTCGATGGCGATGATGGCGTCATCCACCAGCAAGCCCAACGCCAGAATCAGCGAACCCAGCGTGATGCGGTCAAAGTTTTTGCCCGTGGCGGCCATGATGACGAACACCGCCGCCAGCGTCAGCGGCACTGCCGCGGCGACCACGATACCAACGCGCCAGCCCATGCTGATAAAACACACCACCATCACGACCAGCAACGCGACGAAGAATTTGACCATGAACTCGTCGACCGCCGAACTGATGTTGACGGCCTGGTCAGTCACCTTGCTCAAGGTCATGCCCAGGGGAAGCTCGGCGTTGATACGGGTGACTTCCGTTTCAAGCGCCTGGCCGAGTTTCAGCCCGTTCCAGTCGTCGCGCATCACGACGCCCAGCAACAGCGCCGGTTCACCGTTGCTGCGAACCATGAAGGTCGAGGGGTCTTCATAACCGCGCTCGACGGTGGCCACATCCGCTAACTTCAGCGTCCGTCCCTGCGCCACGACAGGGGTCTGGCGAATTTTCTCCAGGTTATCGAACGCGCCGTCGACGCGCACAAATACCTGCGGCCCTTTGGTTTCGATGGAACCGGCCGGGGTCAGTACGTTCTGGTTATTGAGCGCAGCGAAGATATCCTGCGGCGTGACACCCAGCGTCGCCAGGCGGTCGTGGGAGAATGAAACGAAAATACGTTCGGGCTGCTCGCCGATGATATTGACCTTCTTCACTCCGGGAACGTGCAGCAGTTGCTGGCGCAAGGCTTCCGCATCCCGCACCAGCAACCGCTGCGGTTCGCCTTTGGCTTTGAGCGCAAACAGTGCGAACGTCACGTCGGCATATTCGTCGTTGATGAGGGGGCCGACGACGCCGGCAGGCAAATTTTTGGCTTCATCCCCCATCTTCTTACGCGCCTGATAAAACTCTTCCTGAATCTCCGAAGGCGGTGCGCTGTCTTTCAGGGAAAGCATGGTGATAGCCAAACCGGGACGAGTGTAGGTTTCCGCGCGGTCATACCAGCGCAGCTCCTGCAGGCGTTTTTCCAGCGGTTCGGCGACCTGGTCCTGCATCTCCTGCGCCGTGGCTCCCGGCCAGGCGGTGATGATCGTCATCTGCTTGATGGTAAACGGTGGATCTTCCGCGCGTCCAAGCTGAAAAAACGCGAGGATACCGGCGACGGAGATCAAGAAGATCAGAAACAGCGTAATGGCACGTTCGCGTACCGCGAGCGCCGACAGATTGAAATGGCCTTCACTCATGGGCGACCTCCCGCAGTAGCTGTCGTGGCGGCAACCTCAGCGATCCGCACCGCTTCGCCTTCGTGCAGCAGGTGCGCGCCGAGTGCGACGATCTGTTCGCCTTGTTGTATCTGGCCGGTGATGCGTGCGGTGTCGTCGCTCATCGTCTGAATGACGACCGGGCGCCAGGCTACCGTCGCCGGTTCGCCGTGGATCACCCACACGCCCGGCCCCTTGCCGGCGTCAAACAGGGCGGCCAGCGGCACTTGCAGGCTTTTCTGCGTCGCGAATTGCGGGTCGGGGATGCGGATCATCACCGTGGTTCCCAGCGGAGCGTCGGCTTGCTCGCCTTGCAGTACATAGCGTGCTTCGAATGTGCGCGTCAGCTTATCCGCCGTGTTGGAGAGTTGTCGCAGGGTGGCCGGGGTGCCGGCGCCTGATTGACCAAAGCGCGTTGCCAGCCCGGTTGAACCGAGCGCGGGACGCAGCGTTTCCGGTAACTGGATAATCGCTTCGCGCTGCCCGGCCTGCGCCAGACGAACGACGGTTTGCCCGGCGCTGACCACCTGGCCCGGTTCGGCCAGCGTATCCATCACGATGCCGTCACTGTCAGCGACAAGTACCGCATAGCGGTTAGCGTTTCGGGCCACATCAGCCTGAGCCTGAGCGGCGCTGAGCTGGGCTTTGGCCGCGTCTGCCGCGGCTTTCACCTGGTCGTAAGCGGATGACGATATTGCGCCGGTTCCACGCAGGTCACGGTAGCGGGCTTCATCTTCGGCAGTTTGTAGCGCTCGGGCACGGGCAGCGACGACGGCTTCCTGCTGTGCACGAGCGGTGAGCTCCAGATCGGCAGGGTCAAGGCGCATCAGCGGTTGACCGCGTTTAACGGCTTGCCCGGTATCGACCAGCCGTTCCAGCACTTTGCCGGAGACCCGGAACCCTAAATCACTCTCTATTCTGGCGGCGACCGTTCCGGTAAATGTCCGTGATGCAACCTCTGAACCCTGTAGCGTTACTGAACGTACCAGTGGCGCCTGCGTTCGCGGGTCGGAGGGTGTTTTTTCGCCGCAGGCGGCCAGGGCAAGCGGCAATGCGCAGATGATTGCAAATGAAAGGAGGCGGCGACGAGCCATAGTGTAGAGTCCCCTTGACGGATTAATCAGGTGACTCATCTTTAATCATGTGACCAATTTAGTCAATAGTCACAAAACATAATCCCCCTTGAACTATGGCGATAAGCTACGCAGTATCAGGCTGGACAGTTGTGCCGGCGCCTTCTCGGCATAGTCGAAACTGTACTGCAATATCAGTGGGTTGAGATAAGGGCGCATGACGAGATAAATCGCTGCTGCTGTTTCATCCAGTGGTGTTTTCCGTTCAAAATCCCCGCTCTGTCGGCCTTCCAGCAAAATATCATGCAGCAGTGTCTGGATGCGTTCTTCATAGGCGATCGCCGACTGCCAGCGCTCGCTGGCGGAGGAGGCGGCAATTTCATACAGCTTTCTGTCCTGGAAGAACAAACGCAGGCTGGCTTCGACGGCGGCCTTAAACATTTGTCGCAATTTTTCCGGCGGCTGATCGGCTTCCTCAATGGCAGCACGCACTTCCGCTTCGATCTCTCGCAGGCAGTTGGCACAAATCATCTCACCGATGACCTGCTTGGATGAGAAGAACTTGTAAATGTAGGCCTTGGAAAAACCGATGGCTTTGGCGAGGTCGGAAACCGTCGTTTTTTCATAGCCATACAGTCTGAAGTGCTCAGTCGCAGCGCTCACTATCTGATCCCGTACATCATGATCAGCTGGGCCCCGGTTCGACACGGGATAAGCGTTTTCTTTACTCATGGTCTGCAATTTGCCCCTGGCGTAATACATGGGGGGAAGTTTACCCCCTGACTTACTCGTTGACAACGAGTGACTAATTTGTAATATGGTCACAAGTCAGTGCAACGTTTATGGTGAAAAAATATGTTACCCAAGTCTCCTGTTATCGTCCTTACCGTGGCTGGTTTGTTAGCCGGTTGCGCTGTCGGCCCTGATTACACCCGGCCTGCCGTGTCAATGCAGGAAAAATACCTGGGTCAGGAGGCGGTAAATCAACGGCACGCCGCCACCCGTGCCGAGCTTCTGACGTGGTGGGAGGGCTTCGGCGACCCGCAATTAACCCGATTTGTCACGCAAGCGTTGCAGCAGAATCTTTCCCTGGCGCAGGCTTCCGCGCGGGTCATACAGGCTCGTGCCGGTCTTGGCGCGGCGAATGCCGCACTGCTGCCTTCCGGCAACCTTTCCGGTCAGGCGGGCCGTGCCTACCAGTCTGTCGAAACCCCGTTGGGGCGAGTATTGAATTCGACGCCGAATTTTGACCGCTACGGTAATAGCTACGAGGCTGATCTTGGCGCCAGTTGGGAGCTGGATGTGTTCGGCGGCCTGCGCCGCGGACGCGAAGCGGCTCTTGCCGAGTATCAGGCGTCTGAAGCGGGAGTGGCGGCAACCCGTCTGGCGGTGGCCGCGCAGACCGCTGACATCTACATCAGGATTCGTGAATTACAGGCCCGCCTGAATGTCGCCCGTCGGCAAGTGCAAACGCAGCAGGATTTGCTCGCCACCATCAACCGTTTGTATGGCAAAGGGTTGGCGGCAGAGCTTCAGGTAAAACAAACCGAAGGCGCGTTGGCGCAGGTGCAGGCATCGGTGCCGGTTTTACAAACCGCGCTGGATACGGCAATGAACGCGCTGGATGTGATGCTGGGGTCAGCGCCGGGCACGAACCGGGCTGTACTGGCTGAGACCAGCGCCATTCCCGCCGCGCCGCAAATCGCCGCCACCGGTACGCCGGGTGAGCTGCTTCGACGCCGACCGGACTTGATCGTGGCGGAGCGTCGCTTAGCCGCCTCCAACGCGCGTATTGGTGTCGCCATTGCCGAGTATTACCCCAAATTTTCCCTGAGCGGGCTGCTTGGCAGCGCGACGACGGTATCCAGTAGCAACCTGTTTAGCAACGGCGCCAGCCAATCGTCCGGGGTGATTGGTTTGCGCTGGCGGCTGTTCGATTTCGGCCGCATCAATGCGCAGATCAATCAGGCCAAAGGCCAGGAAGCCGAGATGCTGGCGGCCTATCGGCTGGCGGTATTGCAGGCGACTGAAGATGTGGAAAACGCCTTCTCGGCGCTGGTTAACCATGAGGAGCAGGCCCGCGTGCTGACACAAGGGGTTGATTCACTCAGCCGGGCGCGGGATGCCGCATTTGCGGCCTATCAGCACGGCACCCTTAGCCTGATCGAGGTGCTGCAAGCCGACGACAGTCTGCTGCGAGCTTCTGATGCGCGACTTCAGGCGCAAGCCGAATCCGCCCGTGCGGCGGTCGCAGCGTTCAACGCGCTCGGCGGCGGCTGGCAACCCGGCGACACGGGGGAGGCCGCACCCAGTCAGCACAGCAAGAGCGGCGTTTAACTGTTATTCATCACACTGATTGTTGGGCCCATATGATGACGAAATTATTACCGAACGCCAATCGAAGCCACGAGCCGACCGCCAAACAATTGACCACGGATATTCTGGTCGGCCCCATCTTGCCGGTCATGCTGCGTCTGGCGTTGCCGACGGTGGCGGTGTTGGTGGTGCAGACACTCGTAGGTGTGATGGAAACCTACTTTGTCAGCTCACTTGGCGCCGATGTATTAGCCGGGGTGGCGGTGGTCTTTCCCGTGTTGATGCTGATGCAAATGATGGCGAATGGCGGCATCGGCGGGGGATTGTCATCGGCGATATCACGGGCATCGGGTGCCGGTCGATGGCAGGATGTGCAGGCGTTGGTCTGGCACGGTGTGATGATCGCGATGGTCATGGGGGCGGTGTTTGCCGGTCTTCTTCTTATTGGCGGTGAGGCGCTATATCGCGTCATGGGGGTTAACGGGCCGTCGCTTGCTGCCGCGCTGGCCTATTCCAATCTTGTGTTTGCCGGGGCACCGCTGGTCTGGCTGGTTGCGTTGCTGTCTGCCGCTCTGCGCGGCGCGGGCGACACGAAAACCCCGGCGCGTATCACCTTGCTGGGGGGCGCTATTTTGCTGCCGCTCTCTCCTGCATTGATCATGGGATGGGGGCCGCTACCCTCGTTTGGCGTCGCCGGCGCGGGGATAGCGATACTGATTTATTATTTGTTTGCCACGTTATTGCTGATCAGGCATATGCGTTCAACCCACAGTGTCATCAAGCTGTCAATCACACCACTGAGTTCCCGATTATTCAAAGAGGTGCTTGGCGTGGGTTTCCTGTCGGCCATCGGTACTGTGCAGATCAATTTGACCGTTACCGTAGTGACTGCTGTTGTCGGGCTGTTCGGGCCGGATGCCATCGCCGGGTATGGCATTGCTTCACGGCTGGATTATCTGCAAATCCCGCTGCTGTTTGGGCTGGGGACGGCGATCATGACCATGGTCGGCGTCAATATCGGTGCGGGGAAAAGGCAGCGCGCACAACGTATTGCCTGGGTTGGCGCCGCCGTCGCGTTTATGTTTACCGAGTTAATCGGGCTGGTCGTGGCGGTTTATCCGCGCCTTTGGCTTTCGCTGTTTAGCGACGATCCAGCCATTCTGGCGGCAGGAACCCACTACCTGCAAAACGTCGCGCCGTTTTATGGCGCCATCGGCATTGCTATGGCGCTTTATTTTGCCGGTCAAGGCGCGAAAAGCGTGCTCTGGCCGGTACTCGCCGGGACGGTACGCATGGTGATCGCGGCGGTTGCCGGGGGACTGGCCGTCACACGGTTTGAAGCCGACCTGGCATCGCTTTTCAACATCATCGCGTTAAGTGCGTTTGCTTATGGCGCTATCACCGTCGTGGCCAGTTTAACCCTTGGGCGCGTAAATCGGTTGGTGGCCTCGACGACATCTGCCGAGCGGTAAGCCGCTCGCATCCTGCGTCTTGTACGGGGGGGCCGCTCAGGGCCGGAGGGTGACGCGGTGTTCGACATCGCTCCGCCCTGCTGGTGACTACGCTCGGTTTGACGGGCGATCGGGGCGCGCAATTCAGGTTGGGTTCTTTTTATGTGCGCACAGTATTTATCATGCGAGACCCTCATTCTGGTCGTGTGGAATAGCGGCCCGGCGGCATGGCGTCGCCGGGCCGATGCGTTACGACGTCAGAATGTCTGCCAGTTATCGTCGCGGTTCTTCCTGCCGCCCTGGTTGCTGAAGGTCGGCAGCGCTGCGGCGGGCGCAGTGGTCGCCAGCGCCGGACGACGCTGCGGGGCGCCTGGACTGTCAGGCAGTTGGAATACCGCCACCGCCGAGGTTAACTGGCGGGCCTGATCCTCCAGTGATGCCGATGCCGCGGCGGATTCCTGCACCAGTGCGGCGTTTTGCTGGGTGACGCCGTCCATTTCCGTTACCGCCTGGGCTATCTGGGTGATGCCGCGTTCCTGTTCAATCGAAGCGGAAGCGATTTCCCCTATCAGGTCAGTCACCTGGGTGACGGCGCGAATAATGTCGTGGATGGTTTCCCCGGTACTGGCGACCTGCTCGGAACCGGTGTTGATGCGGATGACCGATTCGGAAATTAACCCCTCAATCTCTTTGGCGGCTTGGGCGCTGCGCTGCGCCAGGTTGCGCACTTCGCCTGCCACTACCGCGAATCCCCGGCCTTGCTCGCCGGCGCGGGCGGCTTCTACCGCAGCGTTCAGCGCGAGAATGTTGGTCTGAAAGGCGATGCTGTTGATGACGCTGGTGATATCGACGATTTTGCGTGAGCTTTGGGTGATGTTATTCATCGTCGTGACGACATTATCCACCAGTTCGCCGCCATTCTTCGCCATGTGCGAGGCATCCTGCGCCCGTTTGTTGGCCTGGGAAACGTTGTCGGCGTTTTGTTTCACGGTGGCACCCAACTGTTCCATGCTGGCGGCGGTCTGTTCCAGTGCGGAGGCTTGTTGCTCGGTACGGGCAGAGAGATCGTTGTTGCCGACGCTGATTTCGCCCGCGCCTTGATAGATGGCGTGAGCGCTATCGCGGATCAGGCTAACGGTACGAATCAGGCTTTCTTGCATGTCGCGCAGGTAAGGGATGAGTTGGCCGATATCGTTACGGCCCAGATCGCTGATGGCGTGATGGAGCTGGCCATCGGCAAGCGTTTTAAAATGGTTGCGGATATGGCGCAACGGCATAAGCAGGCAGGCCACCAGATAGCGGTCAGTGAGAAACAGGATCACCATGCCCAGCACCAATGCGCCGATCAGCGCTTGCTTGCAAGTCGCGATCATGGCTTCGATATTTTGGTCATTACGCTGGTTCTGCTGTTCCAACTGCTGCAGGTACTGCTCGCTGGCTTTGCTGAATGCGATGCTGATGGGGGGAAGCTTGGTGCGGGTAAATGCCCTGAACTGTTCGAGATCCCCTTTGTTTAGCAGGTCGATCATGTTGGCGATCTCGACATGGATCTGGCCCCAATGCGCCAGAATGCCTTGTAATACCTCATTGGAGATGCCGGTATGAGACGACGCAGTGAACGTTTTCAGATCATGAATACTGAGGTTGATGGTATCTGATGCGGATTGCACCAGCTTTTTGGCATTATCGTTGTCACCGATCTGAAAAAGATCGGCGGCCATAAATAACCTGACCGAGGTACGAAAATACGCTTCAGTGCCGTGGCTCATGCTCTCAGCATTTCGCTGCTGTGTCTGATTAAGTTGCAATAATGTATTAACGTGATTTAGGGAGGAGAGTTCCAGCCAGGAAATAGCACACCAAAGTAATAAAAAAATAGACAGTATCGCGAGCATTGCCTTGCGGATGGTTATATTTCTAATGTATTTCATAAAGTTATTCCTGCTTTATTGTTATTGACTCTTTTCCGGGATATGAAGAAAAAGTTTTTTAATGTTGCTGCTTTGGTAAGAGAAATACCGTCATCCTCCATGATGAATACAACAAAAATATATCGGCATGGTTTACCTCTTCATCATTACTTTTTTATCTCAACGAGGGAATAACAGGGGGTATTTATTGGGTTAAGCAATAAATGAAATGACAACCCGATAAACCAAGACCTCAATTCATTCGCGTGACAATCAGCAAGCAAGTGAGCGGATCTCGATGCGCTGAGTCATGCCCTAACCGATCACCGGCATAGCCAAAGCCTGCGACATGTTTGCCACCGTGTGGCGACCTGTTGCGCCGTCGCCTTCTGTCCGCTCAAATTATTTGGGGTATCGATTGCTGCACAGGCATACTGTCGAACGATGTCTTGCCGGGAGAGAACTATGACAGTCGCGGATCCTTCAACCACCATTCGTTTCCTGATGGCGTCACGCCAGTGTGAACTGAACAGTTTGCGGGGGTTGCTGCAGAGCGGCGAGCTGGTCGGACGTATCAGCCAATTGGTGCATATGCTGCAACGTGAACGCGGCACCACCAATCTTTTTTTGTGCTCCGGCGGGCGCCTGTGCGCCGATGAGCTGTTGTTGCGCGAACAGGATGTCACTCAGGCGCAGGCGCAATTTATGGTGCAGGTGGGGGTATTGGAACAACGCGCAGTCAGCCTGCCGCAGGCCAGCAGATTGTTCAGCCGCACCGCGAGTGTTCTTTACTCTCTCGGCTTGTTGCCTGGGTTGCGTCAGCAAATTCGTCAGCACAATCTGCCGCAGCCGGACGCGATGGCGGCGTTCAGCGACGCAATACGCCATCTGTTGACGTTGGTGTTCGAGGTGTCGGATACCGCGGCGGAACCGGTGATTGCCCGGGCGTTGATCGCCATGTTCAGCTTTATGCAGGGTAAGGAGCTGGCGGGGCAGGAGCGGGCGCTGGGGGCAGCTGCCTTCGCCGCCGGCGGTTTTTCCCCGACGGAACAGCAAACGCTGCTGGATCTGATCGAGCGGCAGGAGCGTTGTTTCGATACCTTCGTCAGCTTTGCGGATGACGACAACCGCGCCGCCTGGCAGACGTTGGTGACGGATCGTGAGTTTGAGCGCCTGCGTCGGCTGGCCTGCACTCGCCTGCCGGAGAATATGCCGCCGGACGGCAGTCTGCATTGGTTTGCGCTGGCAACGACCCGTATTGATGCAATGAAGCACATTGAGGACAACCTGGAACAGGCGCTGATGCGTCTGTGTCGGGAGCGTATCGCGGCGGCGGAACAGGCCTGTCTCGACCAGCAGGCGGATGTATCCGGCCTGCTGCCGGCGCCGGACGGCGATGATCACGGCTATTCGGTGTTTATCGCCGCGCCCGATATGGCGGAGGCGGGCGCCGGTTGGCTGGATAGCGACGGCGTGCGGCCGCAGTTGGGACGTTCACTGTTGTCGCTGGTACAGCAACAGGCGCGGCGTTTGCAGTCGTTGGATAATGAACTGGCGGAGATGCGCGCCACGCTTAGCGAGCGCAAACAAATCGATCGTGCCAAAGGGTTGCTGATGCAACATCGCGGCCTGAGTGAAGAAGAGGCCTATAACACCTTGCGGCGTATGGCGATGAACCAGAATAAGAAGCTAGTGGAGATCGCCGCCGCCATGTTGGCGGTCGCGGATGTGCTGGGGGATCCCGATTGAAGGGGTTAAACATGCAACGGCCACCTGTGTCGCTTTCTGAAAATACCGGAGTAAGCGCTGCACATTGTTATCACCCGGGTATTCGGGCGCCCGGTGGATGTACCATCAAGGCGTAAAACACCGCTCTTATGATTGCGCTACATCCATGAGCGCCAGCCTAAGGTGATATTCAATAAAGTCTGCCTTAAGGCGGCTATAAATATGGCTATTGCTTTTACTGGTGAGTATTGCGGCACGTTTTATTTCAGCGTATTGCTGTGCGGCTTTAGGGTTTTTCCTCAGATAGTCACGAAATGCCAGATGTTTGATAATTTGCTTATCGCCAACGACGAAAGCATGAACCTGATGACTACGCTGATCCCCACCTTTGGTGAAATATCGTCGATTAGGGATCCCATTTTCACCACGAGCGGTATACCCAATACATTCCAGAGCCGCGTTAAACTGATCCAACGCATTGAGACTTACCACCTCCAGCAATATATCTATCACGGGCTTCGCTGCCAGACCTGGCACTGACGTGCTGCCAATGTGGTGGATGCGCGAAATGACCTTGCCAATGGTTTGCTGCAACCGTGCACTCTCGGCGGTAAAAACATCAGGCCATCGCGTGTCGTAATCAACAACTGCCACTGTCCGCATTGCATTTTCCCTTTTTTTATGATGGTTTGCCCATCATAAACCGGCACGTTTTTCCGAACCATCGACAGCACCATTATGGCGATCAACGAGGGGAATATTCACCACGTCCAATCAGCATTCAGCGTTAGTGATGTTCTACCGCCAATCATCACCAGGCATGGATTGGGCGCATGCAATTTAATTAATCGGCGGTTGATTGGCGACGGGGAATGGCTTGCGTAGCCATTCCCCGTTTGGGAGGGATCTACGTGGTCTACTTCGCCCCAGAATGACTGGCGGCGGATATGGCGTTCCAGATGAATTTCCCTGTATCCGGGCGATAAATATCACTATGGGCATTGCCGCCAGTGTTGGGCTGGTTGAAGCGGATCAGGCGCGAGGCGTCAATATAGGTAATCGGGCTGTTGAGCGCGGTAACGGGTTTGGCTGTGCCGCACTGTCCCGCGCCATCGACGATGTCGCCATTCGCACATGCTGTCTTGCAGGATACGCGGTCGCTTTTGTTGTCTTCGCAAGTGCGCTGGTAAACGAAAGCATTACCGACCATATCGACCCACAGTGATGAGCTTACGGCGGAATCATAGCGGCTGGCAGTCATGACGATATGTTTTGCTGCAGCACAGTCATTGTACTGAATCTTTTCGACGCTGCCGGTAAGAAACCGGCGGAGTGACACCGCCGGTTCAAGCCCGATAAACAGATCGACCACCGGGCTGCCTTGAGTGCGAACCGGCGATGCGGGAACACGGAATTGAGGCCCCTGACAGACCGCCATAGAGACGGCTCTGGCACCAAAACTGTGGCCGATGGCGATCAGCGGTATCGCCTCGGGACGGTTCTTGCCGCGTTGATTGATGGTGCTGTGTACGGTATCCACAATACTCCCCAGCCAACTGGCGCCTATTTCATCCGCGTCATCCGCTTTGTTGGGATAGCTGGCAAGACGAACCGCGACGTCAAACCAGTTTTCGTCCCAGTAACTTGACCAGGTCACACCGACGAATAATGGATTAAAGGGTTGATTCTGCTGGCGAGCGACGGCATCAAGATGGGACATGATGCTGTTGAAATTCCGTATGGCTTCGATTTGCGGCGTATTCCATCCCATGACGACGACGATAGCGTGAGTATAAGGATGGCCCGACCGGTTGTGTTCATCGATACTGGCGAGCAAGGCGGTCTTAAGCGCTTGTAATCCTTCTCTGGAACCCTCAAACGCCTGGCGGGGAGGAACCGTATGGCTGATGGGGGAAGCATTGCTGGATTGTGCCGGCGGGCAGAAAGAGAACAACGGACTGGCGGCTCTTTCAGCGGCTGCTACGTCGTGGGGGAATAAGGGCGACGGATTGTATACCGAGTAAACGGCACAGTTCTCACGGCCATACGGCAGCCCACGGTCATGAATGATGTGCGAGATATAATGTGTTTTGTAATCCTTATCCAGACGGCGAATCACCCGGGACATCCCCTCTTGCGGTTGGGCGCGGTAATTGTCGTCGCCGGCACCGATAAGGGTGCGAGGCGATTTATCCAGGCCGACGATAAACCCGTCGAAGTTCAAAGCCACCGACTCCGGATTATAAAGTACGTCATGATAAATACCGTTGTCGCCTAATACGCCGCCGCGGGTATGAAGGGCACTTTCGTCTGCCGAATAGTAATGAATATCTTTGCTACTGCATCCCAGTAACAACAGGGTGAGCATGAGAATAATGGTTGAGCGATTTTTTATTTTCATCACAGAAACCTCTTGCTGTGTGTTGAGAATGGTGTGCTGATTTTTTAATTATGGGAAAGCGTTTTGTTTTTATAAAAATAAAAAAGATGAACTGTGAAATATAAAACTATCCGTTTTAATCCGGAAAAATATATCAAACAGTGATAACTAAATAGTGTATTCGCCATGCGGTATGTTGGTGGTCTTTATTCGCGCCAGCTTCCTGGCTATCTAAGCATGCGGGAAATCACGCGCTGGCCATTTTCCAACGGCTGGAATGATTTAGCAGATAGATAAAACAGGGCGATATGTGCTTTCAAGTTTAGAAGGCGGTTTCTCTTCTGGCAATATCAGGCGATAGCGTGCGGGTATTGACGCTGCGGCGCGGATCGCAAAAACGATGATATCCGGCATAGTCGGCACGGTGGGAGGGCCGGATATGGTGCGGCTTGCCACGCAAGACCATCAACACGTCCACTGTATGGCGGGGGCACAAAGTGATTGATGGCTCGGGCGGGTGATCGTCGTGGGGCCGACCACGGCATGAGCTTATCCGTAAGCCCGATAAACAACATAATGAGGCCCGATATCACCGCGCAGATAGCGAATGAGTTGACATCAGAGATAAGCGCAAGATTGACACTTTATCGACGGGGCATCGGCGGTATTTACCGTTCCGGACATACCGCTAATTGCTTGTGTCGGGTCGCTGTCGTTTTTCTGTCGTGGTGAACGATTCATCCATCTATCACTATCCACTGCATTGATCATCAGGACGGCTGGCAAGAGGTATTAACATGATGCTATTTTCAAGCGCATCTTTATGGGTGTGGTGTCTGTTGTTTTTTCTGATAAGAAGAGGCGTGTCTGCATTAAAACCAAGGAAAATACCGGTCAGTAGAATTTTTATTGTGCCGGTGGTGTTTCTAGTCATTAGTGTATGGCACCTGAATGACTTTATTTTTTATCCATCGTTATTGTCTTATGTTTTTTCTTGGATTTTATTATGTGCCATAAGAGTGGCATTTTTATGGAACCAGACGGTCGTATATGATGCCGATACAGGCCTTATCGAGCGATCCGGTAGCCCTCTTGTGCTTATTTTGGTGATGGCGTCTTTTGGTTTTAAGTTTGCCATGTATTTCCTCTTGGCAAGAAACCCAATGTTATCGCAGGATTATTACTTTTCATGCCTATGGGGGATAGGTTCAGGTATTATCACCGGGCTCTCCTGGGGCGGCTTGCTGTACACCCTATATACGCTAAATAATTCGAATTGCAGGAAGGCGGCGACGCCGCGAACCCCCAGAAATTGACTCAAGTAAGCGACTGGGGGAGCGAGGAAAGCCAACGCAGTGATTTCAGTACGCAACCCCAATCTGAACACGATGGTGGGTCGGTTTCTCTATTTCATCCAGAATAGCGCGTGCATAGTCGATGCCGCTAATCGCCGACTTGCCATCTTCATCAAATAATGCGACTTCGCCGCCGATTCGATAACAACCGACATCTTTACCCGGCGTCCATGCAGAAAATTCCAAAGCTGGCGAAACGAATAACCAATCGACACCGGTGGTGTCTACAAACAGGTTATTGAGCACATCGAGATTTTCTTTCGCTTCCGCAATAATTTCTATCGGAGTGCCGGCGGGAAATTCTTCAGCCTCAATCATGCGGGGCGCGCCGTCGGCTCTCCTCAGACAAGAAAAGCCGCCAACCAGAACAAGTCGTGCCCCAGCTTCTGCTGCCAGTTCGGTCAATCTCTTATAGAACTGCGTCAGCTTACCGGCATTATCGCCACACGGAGAGAGCGCGCCGACAACAACATCTGTACCTGCAAATATCGTGTCAATATGTTCAATATCCGAAGCAACATAAGTCACGCCCTGGATGGCGTCAGTGGGTTCTTTACGGCTAATGACCGTGACCTGATGCCCACGCTTGGTCGCCTCGCGAGCAATTGCGGAACCCGCATAACCGGTACCACCGATAATTGTAATCTGCATATTTTTCTGCATCACTTTTCCTTTTAATGAGGTGCGAATGAGGCCTAATCGACGATGTCATTCGCGATTAAAGAAAGACGATATTTATTTGCCTCTGTGTAGGCGGTCGATATTGGTTGCCTAATATATAAAGCGCCTCTGATGTGCACAATTAGTCATATTTTTATATCCAGGTCATATTGATATGACCTTTTAAAAAGAGGTATGTGCATTAACGTCATGTTTCATCAAGCATTGCGGGTATGACCGGTATCGCGCAATTTGGTGGGTGATGGGTTTCTTTTGAGCGAGGGAGCAGATTGCTGAATTCAGACTGGGTTCCTTTCAGTCGATTGACTCTTTTGCGGTGTTATTTCGTTGTATGTCGGTATGGCGTTGCCTTTAACGTGTAGCTCAAGTGGCGAAAGTGATATGAAGCGGGCAAACTGACTCCTGTCGTGGAAGTGAGCGACATGGTTTCTGTCTCGGGTTGACTGTGGTTGGGCTGAAAGACACCGCCGCAGAGGCCGGCAGGGGACACATCAGTACATGGGGCAAGGCCCAAAGGAGTATGAATGACAAAACCAACAGGTTTATTGCCGCCAGCTGGCACGAGAGCGTTCAGAATTCTGTGTCACGTTAAAAATTCTACAGCGTCATCACGTTATTTAGTCGCCCTTCAAAATAAATGGCCAACTGTGACAATGTCAAATTCCAGCTCTGGATGGGCATTGTCCATTTTTCCTGTGCGTTCATTAGCCCCAGATAAAGCAGCTTCAACAGACTGTTTTCATTCGGGAAAGCACCTTTGGTTTTGGTCAGTTTCCTGAACTGTCTGTGCACCG
>NZ_JAAWVW010000060.1:0-656 GCF_014855505.1 Musicola keenii
ACAATGCCCATCCGGAGCTGGAATTTGACATTGTCACAGTTGGCCATTTATTTTGAAGGGCGACTAAATAACGTGATGACGCTGTAGAATTTTTAACGTGACACAGAATTCTGAACGCTCTCGCGGTCCCTGAACTCGACAATAAAACGGCTCATCACCAGCCGCCAGTTCTGGATCGACAATTCCATTTTTTCGATGCCAATTGTATCACCAGATAAATCACTTTCCGCACGGAGTCGCCCGTTGGGAACACGTTGCAGTACTTTACCGCCTTCTGAGCACGATCTTCAGCAATTCGATGAGGGTTAGACTTACAATACATCTCGACGCCAGCGCATCACGCCTCAACACCCCACAAAAAAGGTTCATCGCACTTTACCGGGGAACGCTGCTTTTATTTTCAAGAAGAAGTAGTCGTTATCACGGTATCCATATGCCATTCACTTTATCACCTTGCTCCTGTTGTTCATCCCTTCCAGTACGCTGGTATTGAGTCGATGTATCGCACTGGCTATTATCCCTCCCACATACCCTTTTAGTTTTTCAGCGAACAGCGTCAGTGCCTTTATGCCACTTTCCTGCGATTGTCTGTACCATTCATTCCAGCGTTGCCTTGCCTCCTGTTCATCAGGGGCATACCACAGCTCTTTCAGCGC
>NZ_JAAWVW010000061.1:0-537 GCF_014855505.1 Musicola keenii
TTTTAGTTTTTCAGCGAACAGCGTCAGTGCCTTTATGCCACTTTCCTGCGATTGTCTGTACCATTCATTCCAGCGTTGCCTTGCCTCCTGTTCATCAGGGGCATACCACAGCTCTTTCAGCGCGGCTTTCATCACATAGATGGTATTTAACGGCTGATTGGCCTCCAGCAACTCTGACAGCCTGACGTCATGCCCTGCCGGCAGATTCTCCGGATTGCGCAGCAATAGCCAGCGACTTCGTTTGATAACCTGTCGGGACTTCGGGTTATCACGTAGCGGGTTTGCCTGAGCGACCCTGACACGGTCAATGACCTCGCGACCAAACTTTGCGACCACATGGAACAGGTCATAGACCACCTTCGCCTGAGGGCTGTGCTCCCTGACCTCCAGCTCGAACGCCGTGTTCATGTCCATGACAACGGATTCGATACTGGCGCATCCCTCTGGCCCCAGCCAGGTGAAGAAGGGACGTAAGGCGGCTCTGCTACGACCTTCGCCCACCCACAGCACCTGCTGTGTATCGGCATCTGCCACGAC
>NZ_JAAWVW010000062.1:0-526 GCF_014855505.1 Musicola keenii
ACAGGTTCATATCACCTCGCCGACGCTTTTCGCAGATTAGCACGTCCTTCATCGCCTCTGACTGCCTAGGCATCCACCGTGTACGCTTAGTCGCTTAACCTCACAACCCGAAAGTGTCTCGGGCATGAGTCTTTGAGAGACTCGAACAACACATGAACTCTCGTCCACATGCCGTCGTTTCAATTTTTCAGCTTGTTCCAGATTGTTAAAGAGCTAATAACATAAACCTGACTATCACTAATCAGTTTTAGGTTACTGTTGACCGTGCCTTTCACTCACCGTCCGTTCAATGGCGTCCCCTAGGGGATTCGAACCCCTGTTACCGCCGTGAAAGGGCGGTGTCCTGGGCCTCTAGACGAAGGGGACATCTCTTGTCAGCTTCGCAAGACGCTATCGAACTCTTGTTTATTTCATCAGACAATCTGTGTGAGCACTGCGCATCGCGCTTCAGTTCTGGTAAGGAGGTGATCCAACCGCAGGTTCCCCTACGGTTACCTTGTTACGACTTCACCCCAGTCATGAATCA
>NZ_JAAWVW010000063.1:0-468 GCF_014855505.1 Musicola keenii
CTTCTATACATATTTAGTCTACCGATTATTGATGTTTTCAGTTTTTCTGATTATTTCCCTATTCCGATTCTAATCGGAAGTGTTATTTTTTTGTTTTCTAAAAAGATCATCTTCAATAAAGAAGATTCTTTTTTGTTATTAGCTATCGCATGCTCTTTCTTACCTTATATTTGGAGTTGGGATTATATAGGTTGGAAAACTCTTTCGCATTTCTTTGCTATTTTATTTTCCATATTGATATATTATTTTAATTCTAAATGTGCTGTTAGGGGACTTTTAATAAACGATGGTTTGACTCGACGGTTTATAAACATCATTTGCTATTCCATTTTATTCTCTAGTGGATATATTCTTATCGAGTTTATATGTAAAAACATATTGCATTTCGATATTGAAAGTTACATACAACATACGGCAAATATTGATTATACTGCGACGGTTCTTGATGGAAAAAATAGACCCAGAGGG
>NZ_JAAWVW010000064.1:0-425 GCF_014855505.1 Musicola keenii
GGTCATGGGTGATAAAGATTGTTGTGAAATGGTACTCGTTTTGTAAAGATTTTAGCAAATCAATAATCTGAGCTTGGATGGTCACATCCAAGGCTGTCGTTGGCTCATCACAGATCAAGACATCAGGTCGGCAGGCAAGGGCAATAGCAATAACGATACGTTGACGCATTCCTCCAGAATATTGGAATGGGTATTCATCAAAACGTCTATCTGCATCTGGAATCCCAACCTTATTCATGTAGTCAATCGCCAATTCTTTCGCTTCTTTAGCTGTTTTGCCTTGGTGTTTTACAATAACTTCTGTAATCTGACTACCAATTGTTTTAATTGGGTCAAAACTAGTCATTGGATCTTGGAAGATAGTCGCAATCTTAGCACCACGAATTTGTTCCCAATCCTTGTGAGAAGACAAGGCTGTCAAGTCC
>NZ_JAAWVW010000065.1:0-407 GCF_014855505.1 Musicola keenii
AGAAGTGAAACGCCGTAGCGCCGATGGTAGTGTGGGGTCTCCCCATGTGAGAGTAGGGAACTGCCAGGCTTAAAACAGAGAAGGCCCCGTACATGCGTACGGGGCTTTTTTTTGGTTCATCGCGCTTTACCGGGGAACGCTGCTTTTATTTTCAAGAAGAAGTAGTCGTTATCACGGTATCCATATGCCATTCGCTTTATCACCTTGATCCTGTTGTTCATCCCTTCCAGTACGCTGGTATTGAGTCGATGTATCGCACTGGCTATTATCCCTCCCACATACCTTTTTAGTTTTTCAGCGAACAGCGTCAGTGCCTTTATGCCACTTTCCTGCGATTGTCTGTACCATTCATTCCAGCGTTGCCTTGCCTCCTGTTCATCAGGGGCATACCACAGCTCTTTCAGCGC
>NZ_JAAWVW010000066.1:0-329 GCF_014855505.1 Musicola keenii
CAGCGCGTTCTCCAGCAACAGCGCGCAGGCGTCACTGACGGTGAGCGACGTCAATGACGCGCCGACCTTATCCAGCGGCGCGTCGGTGACGCTGACCTCCACGAGCGAGAACGTCACCTCGTCATCCACAACGGTGTCGTCGCTGTTGAGCGTTGCCGGTTATGCGGATGCGGACAGCGGCGCGGTCAGCGGTATTGCGCTGACGGCGCTGAGCGGCAACGGGGCGTGGCAATACTCGACGGACAGCGGGGCCAACTGGTTCAGCGTCGGCACGGTGTCCAGTTCATCGGCGCTGCTGCTCAGTGCGACGGCGCAGCTGCGTTATGTGC
>NZ_JAAWVW010000067.1:0-324 GCF_014855505.1 Musicola keenii
TTAAGACGATTAAGACGATTAAGACGATTAAGACGATTAAGACGATTAAGACGATTAAGACGATTAAGACGATTAAGACGATTAAGACGATTAAGACGATTAAGACGATTAAGACGATTAAGACGATTAAGACGATTAAGACGATTAAGACGATTAAGACGATTAAGACGATTAAGACGATTAAGACGATTAAGACGATTAAGACGATTAAGACGATTAAGACGATTAAGACGATTAAGACGATTAAGACGATTAAGACGATTAAGACGATTAAGACGATTAAGACGATTAAGACGATTAAGACGATTAAGACGATTAAGACGA